>JBGQHV010000051.1:0-18023 GCA_041498155.1 Gemmatimonadota bacterium
CGAGCCCCGCTCGTCGCAATGGCCGCTGATGCGGATGCGCAGGTCGGGATTCGCGTTCAGAATGGCGACTTTCTGGTCCAGCGCGCCCTGGTCGTCGGACCGCAGGGCCGCTTTGTCGAAATCGAAATGGATCATGGCGGCGAGCATATTCCGCACCTCCGCCGCGCCGGCGGCGGCTGCGGCGGCGGAATCCGCCTCGCGTTGCCGGGCGATACGCTCCGCTTCTTCCTGCGCACGCCGGGCTGAATCGGCGGCCGCCGAATCAGCGCGCGCGCGTTCGGCCGCGGCGAGCGAATCGGCATTGGGCTGCGGCGCGGGAGCCACTTCGGGCGCCTTCTTCCCGCAGGCGGCGGCGACGAGCGCCACGCTGAAGCCCATCAGGACCAGCGAGTGGACGCGTTTCATCGTGTCATGTTCTCCCGGTTCAGGGGTTGGGTGAGACGGCCTCCGGTATCCGCGGCGACCAGGCCGGCAGGCGCGCCCCACTCTGCTGCAACAGGGGACGGATACGGCCCGTCTCCAGATCGATGACCCACAACTGGCGGTAGCCGCTGCGGTCCGACACGAATGCCAGGTGACGACTGTCCGGTGCCCAGGTAGGGTCCTCATTGCGGCCGAGCGACGTCAACTGTCGCACCGACCGGGTCCGTACGTCGAGCACGAAGACCTGCAGCGTGCCGCCGACATCTCGATGAAAAGCCACCGACCGGCCATCGGGTGACCATTCCGGGGCGTTGGACGATCCGGTCACCCCATAATCGAAGGGGGCGAACAACTGCTGATCGGTGCCGTCGGCGCCCATGACGTAGATCTGCGGCAACCCGGGCCGCGTCGATACGAACGCGATGCGCTGCCCGTCGGGGCTGTAGGTCGGAGACAAGTTGTCCGAAAAGCCCCCCCTGGTCAAGCGCTGGAGACAGCAATTGTCGCGCATGTTCACCGTATACACGTCGGTGCCCTCTTCGGTCGCACGGCTGAAGGCGAGCGTCCTGCCGTCCGGGGAAAAGGCCGGCGTGAAGTCGAGCGATTTCCCGGTCGTGACGACGCTCACGCGGCGCCCGGTCGCCACGTCCTGCACGAACAGGGCCCCGTGCCCCTCGGTGAACTCCATGTAGGCGAAGCGACGTCCATCGCGGGCCCAGGCCGGGGACATCGCCTGATGATCGGTGGACGAGACCAGCTTCACGTCCGCGCCGTCCTGGTCGATGCGGTACGCCTTCCCATCCCGCACGAACAGGATCCGGGTCGCGGCGAAGCCGGGGGTGCCGAGCGTCGCCTGGAGCACCTGGTCCGCGAGCCGATGCACCGCCAGGCGGTACGCCGGGTCGCTCGACGCCGGCAACACCTGGCGGAATGTGCGGCGGATGCCGCTCGCCGTGACGTCGTGCACGACCACGACCGTCGTGTCGCCGACGCGACGCGCCTCGACCGCGAAGTCCGCACCGAGGGCGCGGTACAACGGATAGTTGAGCCCCGGCGCCGGACCGTGCGCGGTGCGCGGAGGGTCCCCGGGGCCGAGCCGCGTCGTGTCGCCGCCCGGCAACGTGATCACTTCGAAGCGGTCGCTATAGTCGAGGTCGCGGCTGACGATGGTGCGCACCGAGTCGAGACCGGCCTGGCTGCCGGGAAGGACGACGAGCCCCGGGCGCACGCCCGGCCGGTAGACGATCCCGATCCGCACGCCGCGATCGATCGCGGACGTGTCTTGGGCGGATAGGCGGATGGGCGGATGGGCAGATACGAGTGCCCCCAACACCAGAAGTGCTCTTCCCTCCACCCATCCGACCATCCGCCGTTCCGCGTTCATCAGCGCTGACCCGAGAAATAGAACCGTACGAACAGCACGTCGGGCACCCAGCCGTCCGGCAGCACGCCGAACGCCTTGAACCGCCCCGCCTCCTCGATCGCGCCCTGCGCCTCGAGGTCGAAGGCGAAATTGCCGGACCGTTTCACGAACTGGAGGTCGGTGACGCTGCCGTCGCGGTGCACCATGAAGCCGACCTCGGCCTCGAGCGGCGTATTGTCGAGCGGCCGCTGCCAACGACGCAACACCTGGGACACGATGTTCTGCAGATACTCCGGGAAGGGGAACTCGACCCCTTCGGTACTGACGGTCGCGACGTCGCTCCCGGTGCTCGGGGCCTCGCCCGGCAGGCGCGTGACGGGATTGGTCCGAGGGGCGGCCTCGCGCCTCTTGGAGTCGGCCACTGGCGGCGGGGCCGCGGGAGATACCGTGTTCTTGGGCACGGGCTTCGCGGTCGGCGCCGGCGGCTCCTTGGGAGCCGCCTCGCGCTGGACGGCAGCCGGCGCGGGTCGCTGGTCGGGCGTGAGATCCGGGGCCGCGACGAGATGCACCCGGTAGGTCGGCGGCGCCGAGTGCGCGCCCGTGGCGGAGGCGAGAAACAGCGTGAAGGCGACCCCGTGGACCACGATCGTCCCGACCAGACCGAGGGGAACGTTCGTGACGGCGCGCACGGAGCGGGTCACGGTCCCGTGGTCTCCGGCTCGGCGACCAGACCGACATCAGTCACTCCGGCCGCGCGGATCACGGCGAGCACCTGCACCACCGACGCGTACGGAACGCGCCCGTCGGCCCGCAGATAGACGCCCGTCGGGTGGCGGCTGCGGACGAACGCCGGAAATGTGGCACGGAAGTCTTCGTAGGACAGCGACGACTGGTCCAGAAACACCCGACCGGTGCGATCGACGGTCACCACGAGCCCGGACTTCGGCTCGATCGGCCGCACCTCGGCGCGTGGCAGACGGACGTCGACGCCGCCTTGCATGATCGGCGCGGTGATCATGAAGATGATGAGGAGGACGAATGCGACGTCGACGAGACTGGTGACGTTGATGTCGGCGTTGAGCGGCAGCTCGCCGTGCCCCCGCAATCCCCCGCCCCCGCTCACGAGGCCCGCCATCCGCTAGAGTCTCCCCTCGCGCGCCAGGGTCCCGATGATTTCCTGGGCGAACCCTTCGAGCTCTCCGGCGAACAACCCCAGGCGGTTGACGTACAGGTTGTAGGACATGACCGCTGGAACGGCGACCGCCAGGCCCGCGACGGTCGTGACGAGCGCTTCCGCCACGCCGGGCGCCACGGCGGCGATGTTGCCCGATCCGCCGACCGCGATCCCGATGAACGCGTCCATCACTCCCAGCACGGTCCCCAGCAGCCCGAGGAGCGGACTCACCGACCCGAACGTCGCGAGCCACGGGATGAACCGCGCGGCCGCATCCCGCTCCGCCGCGACCTCTTTGGCGAGCACCATACGCAACGCTTCGAGCTGCATCATGGTCAGCGTCGGCGTCGAGGCGGGCCCCGCGGGCTCGCGCAGCACGCCGGGTTTGAGGTGCGAGAAGAACTGCACCGCTTCGCGCAGCACGCGGTTGTACGGGGAGGGCGGCAAGCGCATCGCCGTGTGGTACGCTTCCTCGAGGCGGTTGGCCTTCTCGATTTCCTTCATGAAGCGATCGGCCTGTCGGCGCACGTGCCGGAACTGCCACCACTTCAGGATGATCAGGTACCAGGACACGACAGAAAACACCACGAGGATCGCGAGGACGATCTTCGTCTCGCGGCTCGACGTGAGGACCAGATCCCACGGTGAGGTGGGAATCGCCCGTCCGACTTGCAGCACCACGCTACCCCTCCGCGATCCAGCGCACCGTGCGCGCGAGCCCCTCGGGCAACTCCACGCGCGGGCGCCAGCCGAGCTCCCGCCCGGCTTTCGAGACTTCCAATGCGCTCCGCAGGATCTCGCCCGCCCGCCCCGGCGCCCGCCGCACCTCGCTAGTCCGGCCGGCGGCCTCGGCGATCAACTCGGCGAGTCGATTGACCGACGTCTGCACCCCGGTGCCGATGTTGTAGGCCCGGGCGTCGAGCGACGCGAGCGGCACCAGAGGACGCTCGGCGGCGAGCAGATTGGCCGCGGCCACGTCTTCGACGTACACCAGATCCCGCGTCTGTTCCCCATCTCCGTAGATCGTGATCGGCTCGCCGGCGAGCAGGCGCTTTCCGAAAATGGCCACCACTCCCGCTTCGCCGTGCGGATTCTGCCGCGGGCCGTACACATTGCTGTAGCGCAGGGCCACGGCCTCCAGCCCGAACAGCTGCGAAAACGTCGCGAGATAGTACTCCGAGGTCAGCTTGGCGGTCCCATACGGAGAGGCCGGCAACTTGGCGGCCGTCTCGGGGGTGGGCGTCGGGGCGCCATCGCCGTAGACCGTGCCGCCGGAGGAGGCAAAGACGACGCGGCGCACCCCGCCGGCGCGCGCGCCCTCCAGGAGGTTCAGCAGGCCGACGACGTTCACCGACGCGTCGAAGACCGGGTCCTCCACGGACCGCCGCACGTCCATCTGCGCCGCATGGTGATTGAGGACCGTGAACCCGCCGCCGGCGAGGAGCGCCCGCGCCTCCGGGGAGCGGATGTCCGCTCGCACGAGGGTCACGCCCGCCGGGAGGTTTTCGGCCCGTCCCGTCGACAGATCGTCGAGGACGCTGACCTCATCGCCGGCGGCGAGGTGCACGCGTACGATGTGCGAGCCGATGAACCCGGCCCCGCCCGAAACCAGCACCCGTCGTTTCAAATGTGCGGCGTCTCCATGCCCACCGGCTCCGGGATCGCGGCCGGAGCCAGGTGGGTCGAGGTCAGGAGGGCATCTTCTTGATCAGGCGCACCGGCATACCGGAGCTCAGGGCGGGATTCGACATGCCGATCACGATCACCGACGCGGTATGCTCGCGCGTATGCGCCACGAGGAGCTGCACGCGGACTTCCTCGGACCGTGCCCCGACTTCGCCCGAGGCCGGACGATACGCCTCGAACACGTCACCCAGGGCCACGCCGTCGGCCCGGCCCTTGTCGATGAAGAGCACCTGAAGCGTGCTCGCGAGGACGTGCTCGTCGCGCATCGCGAGCAGGTGCCCTTCCAGACCCTGATCCACCGCCGCCGGCCGGACCGCGCCGGGATCTTTGAAGGGCTCGAGTGGCAGCGCCAGACTGCCTTCCCGAATCCGGCCGAACTGCATGATGACCAGCGCCAGAACCTGGCGCTGCTGTACCGCTACCACGCGGGCCACGCCCTGCGGCACGACCACGTCGCCCCACGGATCGAGCTTCCGGTCGATCCGCGCGATCAGCAGAGAATCCCCCACATGGTAGGACGCCTGCGCCGGCGGCACGATCGCGATCTCCGCGAACTGCCCCGCGACGCCCGGATCGGTAAGCACGGGAATCGACGGCTTCGCGGTGTTGCCCACCACGCGCGCCCACGGCAGCTGCTCGCCTTCGGTCAGGAACCCCGACGCGTAGAACTCCCCGCGCCGTACCGGCCGGTAGACCTGGTGCGCATACATGCGCAGGACGTCTTGCACCTGCTGTTGCTTGGTCGCCTGACGATCGAAGATCGTCCCCTGCGCTTCGGGTTCGGGCTCGGGTGGCGGCGCGGGGATGACGACCTGCGCGGTATCCGCAGGCGCCGCGGCGATCGTATCGGCCGCCGTCGTGGTATCGGGTGCCGTCGTATCCGCGACGCCCTGGGGAACCGTCTGCGTAGTGTCCACCGGAGCCTCGACGATGCCGCCGAGATCGAGCACTTCACCGGGGTAGATCCAGTGCGGATCTTCGACCACCGCCGTGTTGCGACGGTAGATCTCCGGCCACAACAGGGGGTCGGCGAAGTACTGCTGCGAGATCGACCAGAGGGTCTCACCGCGCGCCACGACGTGACTACCGGCGGCGGGAGCGGCCATGGTGGAGTCCTGCGCAGCGAGCACCGCCGCCACGGGCAGGGCGACCACCACGGCCGCCATGATGCGACTAGAACGGCAGATCGTCGTCCTCCTCATCCAGCGCCTCCGGGAACGCGTCGAGCGACTCGGACTTGCCTTCCGGCGCCACCTTCGCCGTCGCCTTGGCGCGCGTGTAGTCCCCCGACCCCTCACTGGCGGCGCCCCGGGGCGACAACAGGATCACTTCACGGGCGATGATCTCGGTGACGTAACGGGTCTGCTTTTCCTTGTCTTCCCAGGTGCGGTACTCGATCCGCCCCTCGACGTAGATCTTGTCCCCCTTCTTCATGTACTTCTCGGCGAGGTCGGCGAGCTGGAAGCCCTTATTGTTCCAGCAGATCACCCGGTGCCACTCGGTTTTCTCTTGCTTCTCGCCGTTTTGGCCGGTCCACTGCCGGCTGGTGGCCAGGGACAGGTTGGCCACGCGGGACCCGTTGTTCGTGCTGCGTACTTCGGGATCGGCCCCCAGGTTGCCGATCAGCTCGACTTTGTTCAGGCTTCGACTCACATCTGCCTCCAGGCATTAGGCGGGCGGGGGCCAAGGATGCCCCAGATTATATGGCCCGCAAGTCATTCTGTCAATCAAAGATACGCCACTTGCATCATTCCTACGCGGACGGTCCGACTGCCGGAATGGCGGCTCGCAGGAGCACCGCGTCCTCCACCGGTCGGCGATAGTACCGGCGTCGCCGACCGACGTCTCTGAACCCGAACGATTGGTACAGCCGCTGGGCGGCGAGGTTCGATTCACGCACTTCGAGAAATGCTTCTCGTACGCCCGCCGCGGAGAAGGTGCCGAGGAGTCGCCGTACCAAGGCCGCGCCGATACCGCGGCGACGCGCCGGCAGCGACACGCCGAGGTTCAGGATCTCTCCCTGATCGAGCACCGAGCGTCCCACCGCGTAGCCCACGATCCCCGCACCATCCTCGGCGACGAGGAGCTGCATGCCGGCCGCCAGACAATCCTCGAAGTCGCCTCGAGACCAAGGATCGGTGAAGGCGATGCGCTCGATCGCGACCAGCGCGGGCAGGTCAGCTGGTTGGGCCGGACGGATTCGGCAGCGGGCGTCCGTGACGCGCCTCCCAGCGAGCCTGGGCTTCGGCGGGACGGCCGTACTCGGGCTCGGCCTCCGAAGCGTCGGTGAGCACCCGTCCCGCATCAGCCCGAACCTGCAGCGCCAACAGCGACACGGCCGCGGGCTGCAGGCTCGCCAGCGGCAGCGGCGGCGTGCCGGTCCACCGCTCCATTTCCGCTGCGAAGCGCGTGGCCCCGTCGCCGACGGCGATCCGGGGGCGCAGTGGACTGCGGGCGACGAGCTCCTCCGGCGTACATGCGACCGGCTGGACTATGGTCTCCACGCGCGTGGGGTGCACGACATACATCGCGGCGAACACCTGGCCCCGCAGGGCGTCGAAGCACACGGCCACGGGAACGGCTCCGAGCACGGCGGTGGCGCCGGCCGCGGCGGCCAGCAGGGACGGTACGGCGACCAACGGCAGGCCGCGCTCCTGCGCGAGGCCCTTCGCCGCCGCCCAACCGATCCGCAAACCGGTAAAGCTGCCCGGCCCGTCGGCGATGACGATGCCGGCGAGATCCGCCGCCCGAGCGCCCAGCGGACCGAGCGCGCGATCCACGAGATCGACGATTTGCGCGGCCTGCGCGCGCGGCCCGGCGATGACCGTGACGCTCTCCGCGACCGGAGGCGAGCCAACCGCGACGGAGGCCACGGCGGTCGCCGTATCGATGGCGACCCAGCGATCGCTCACCGCTCCTCCAGTATCCGGAATTCGGGATCGGCGTCGTGGCTCAACATGAAGTACCGGTCGAGCGGCGGCATCATGTGGCCCGCCTTCTCGGGCCATTCGACGAGCAGCACGGCCTTCTGCAGCAGAATGTCGTCGAGCCCCAGATCGCGGGCCTCCTTGGACGAGCGCAGCCGGTAGCAGTCGACGTGAAACACGGGACCCGCCTGAGCCTCGTAGCGATGCACCAAGGCATAGGTCGGACTCGTCGCGGGGACGGCAGCACCCAGTCCCCGGCAAATCGCCTGCACCAGTGTCGTCTTCCCGGCGCCCAGGTCGCCCGAGAACCCGATGATGGCCGGGGCGCGCAGCCCCTGCCCCAGCTGCTCACCGAACCGGTTGAGCTCGTCCACGCCCAGGCGCACGGCGTCCTCCTCGAGGTTCTTGCTCGGCCTTCAGCTCGAGCAGTTGATCCCGCAGCAGCGCCGCCAGCTCGAAGTCCAGCGCTTCGGCGGCGGCCTGCATCTGCGATTCGAGCAGCCGGATCATCGCCTCCCGCTCCGCGGCATCGGCGGGCCGGTGGATCGGCTCGGGCGGCACGCGGCTGCCGCGCGCGTCCGCCACCCGGGTCACAAAACGAATATCGACCACGGACTTGACGATGGAGCGTGGCGTGATGCCGTGCTCGACGTTGTACGCCTGCTGGCGGATGCGCCGCCGAGTCATCTCGTCCATGGCGCGCTGCATCGAGCCGGTCATCCGGTCGGCATAGAGGATCGCCTTGCCGTGGAGGTTGCGCGCCGCCCGTCCGACCGTCTGAATGAGGGAGCGATCGGACCGGAGGAACCCTTCCTGATCCGCGTCCAGCACGGCGACGAGCGACACCTCCGGCAGATCGAGCCCTTCGCGCAGCAGGTTGATCCCGACCAGGACGTCGAAATCGCCGAGGCGCAGACCGCGGATGATCTCGACGCGCTCGATCGCGTCGATTTCGGAATGCAGGTAGCGCACGCGCACGCCGTGCTGCTGGAGATAGTCGGTGAGATCCTCCGCCATGCGCTTTGTGAGGGTCGTGACGAGCACGCGCTCGGCGGCCCGCGTGCGCTCGCGAATCTCGTGCAGCAGGTCGTCGACCTGCCCTTTGACGGAGCGGACCTCGACCTCGGGATCGACGAGTCCGGTGGGGCGGATGATCTGCTCCACCACGACGCCCTCGGAGAGCCGCAGCTCCTGCTCTCCCGGCGTGGCCGACACGAAGACCATCCGGGGCACCAGCGCCATGAACTCGTCGAATCGGAGCGGCCGGTTGTCGAGCGCCGACGGCAGGCGGAACCCGTAGTCCACCAGCGTCTGTTTGCGCGACCGGTCGCCCTCGAACATGCCACCGACCTGCGGCAGCGACTGGTGCGATTCATCGACGACGCAGAGGAAATCCTTGGGGAAGTAATCGAGCAACACCGCCGGACGCACTCCCGGCTCGCGCCCCGTCAGATGGCGCGAGTAGTTCTCGATACCGGTGCAGCGCCCGACCTCCAGCAGCATGTCCACGTCAAACAGCGTCCGGGACTCGAGCCGCTGGGCTTCCACCAGCTTGTTCTGCGCCCGCAGCACCGCCAGCTGCTCCTTCAGCTCGGCCCGGATCGCCGCCACCGCACGCTCGACGGTGGGCCGCTCCGTCACGAAGTGCGTCGCCGGGTATACCACGGCGCGGCTCAGCTGGGCGATCGCATTGCCGGTCGTGGGATCGATTTTGGTGACCCGCTCGACCGCGTCACCCCACAGCTCGATCCGGACGCCCTGCTCGTCATAGGCCGGGAAGACCTCGATCGTGTCGCCCCGCACCCGGAACGTGCCGCGCTCGAACGCGACGTCGTTGCGCTGGTAGTTGATGCGCACCAGCTCTTCGAGAATCGCGTCGCGTCCCCGCTCCTCCCCCACGTCGATCGTCACGAGCAGGCGGCGGTACGCCTCGGGATCGCCCAGGCCGTAAATCGCCGACACACTCGCCACGATCACGACGTCCTCGCGCTCCAGCAGGCTCGAGGTGGCCCGCAGCCGCAGCGCGTCGATGTCGTCATTGATGGACGAGTCCTTGGCGATATAGGTGTCGGTCGAGGGGACGTACGCTTCGGGCTGGTAATAGTCGTAGTAGGAGATGAAGAACTCGACCGCGTTCCGGGGGAAAAACGCCTTGAGCTCTCCGTACAGCTGCGCCGCGAGGGTCTTGTTGTGGGAGAGCACCAGTGTGGGGCGCGCGTGGGCCGCGATGACGTGGGCCATCGTCATCGTCTTCCCCGATCCGGTGACCCCCAGGAGCGTCTGGTAGCGGTCCCCGCGCTGCAATCCGCCGACGAGGGACCGGATCGCCTCCGGTTGATCCCCGGCGGGGCTGAAGGGCGACACAAGCTCGAACGGCATGACGGAAAGCTAACGACCGGGCCAAGGCCGCGGTCAGGTCTGCGCCTGGTGCGTCCCCACGTCGCGGCGCGCGATCTCGGTGACGCCTTTCACCCGGCGGACGGCGCGGAGCACCTTGTTCAGGTGAGTGTGGTTCTCGACCTCGACCAGCATGTGGCCGTACACCGCGCCGTCGCGCGAGGACAGCTCGGCGTGGCGGATATTGGTCCCGGACTGGCTCACGGCCTCGCAGATATCCGCGTAGAGGCCGCGGCGGTCCTCGCCCGCGACCACGAGCCGCACGACGAACGTCTCCCCTTCCGATTCCTGCCAATCGATCTCGACCCGGCGCTCGGCCTCGGCGGAGAGCGGCAACAGGTTGGGACAGTCGCTGCGGTGGATCGAGATCCCGCGCCCCTGGGTGACGTAGCCCACGACCGGGTCGCCGGGCACGGGCTGGCAGCATTGCGCGTAGCGCACCATCAGACCGTCGACGCCCTGGATGCGGATGCCGCGGCCCAGCCGCAGGCGCTGGATCACGCGACCGAACGCCGTCGGCTTGGGCGCCTGCAAGTCCTCCGCCGGGAGGTCCGGGTAGAGGGCGCGCATCACGAGCCCGAGTGCCACATCCCCCCGCCCCAGCACCGCCTCGAGCTGTTCGGCGGTCCCCACCGAGAGGGTGACCGCGGCGCGCGCCAGCTGGTCGGGATCGGGCGGATCGAGGCGGCGGCGGCGCACTTCGCGATCCAGGATCTCCTTTCCCAGGGCGACGCTGCGGGTGTGCTCCTCCGACCGGATCCACTGGCGGATCTTGTGGCGCGCCCGCCCGGTGTGGACGTGAGCGAGCCAGTCCCGCGACGGACGGGCTTGCGGACTCGTCAGCACCTCGACCGAATCGCCGTTCTTGAGGGGCCGGTGCAGTGGCGCGATGCGACCGTTCACGCGGGCCCCATGGCAGCGGTAGCCGACTTCGGTATGCACGGCGAAGGCGAAATCGATGGGGGTCGCCTCCTTGGGGAGCCGTTTGACGTCGCCACGCGGGGTGAAGACGAAGATCTCGTCCTGATAGAGATCGACCTTCAGAAACTCGAGGAACTCCTCCGGCGAGTGCGCATCCTGCTGCAGCTCGAGCAGCTGCCGGAACCAGGCGAGGTGGCGATCGAGCTCGTCGGGACCCTTGCCCTCCTTGAACAGCCAGTGGGCCGCGATGCCGTACTCGGCGGTGCGGTGCATGTCGCGGGTGCGGATCTGGATCTCGTAGAGCTGCCCGGCGGGACCGAAGACCGTCGTGTGGAGCGACTGATAGCCGTTCGACTTCGGGCTCGCGATATAGTCCTTGATCCGCTCCTGGAGCGGCGTCCACTGATGGTGGATGACGCCCAGCGCGTGGTAGCAGTCGGCGACGGAGTTGACGAGCACGCGCATCGCCAACAGGTCGTAGATCTCTTCGAACGGTTTCTCGCGCCGTTTCATCTTCTTGCTGATGGACCACAGGTTCTTCGGTCGGCCGGTGATCTCGAAGTCGGTGAGTCCGGCGCCCTTCAGCTCCTCGGTCAGAGGCGCCCGCAACCGCTCGATCGTCTCTTCCCGCTCCGACCGGCGCGCCTGGATCTTCTTGAGCAGGATGCGGTAGTCCGCGGGCTCCAGGAAACTGAACGCCAGATCCTCCAGCTCGGCTTTCATCCCGGCCATTCCGAACCGGTGCGCCAGGGGCGCGTAGATCTCCTGGGTCTCGAGCGCGATGCGCCGCCGCTTCTCCTCGGACAGATGCTCGAGGGTCCGCATGTTGTGCAGCCGATCGGCGAGCTTGATGATGATGACCCGGGCGTCTTTGGCGATGGAGAGGAGCAGTTTGCGGTAATTCTCCGCCGCCGCCTCCTCGGCCGAGCGGAAGGTGAGGCCCGACAGCTTGGTCAGGCCATCCACGAGGTCGGCGACCTCGTTCCCGAAATCCCGCCGGATCTGCTCCAGCGGGATATCCGAATCCTCCACCACGTCGTGCAGCAGCGCCGCCGCGATGGTGGTCGAGTCCATCTGCTGCTCGGCCAGAATCGTAGCCACCGCCACGCTGTGCGACACAAAGTCCTCGCCGGACTTGCGCTTCTGGCCCGAGTGGGCGCGGGCGCTGGTGGCGTAGGCCCGGCTCAGGAGGTCGAGGTCGAGGCGCTCGCGCAGCGGCGCCAGAGCCTTGGCCAGCTCGGGGCTCAGGGTGGGAGCGGCGGTCGTCACCCGTGGAGGATGGCGAGACCGGGGTTTTAGAGCAAGCCGGCCTCCGCAAAACTCACGTATCGCTCGCCTGCGACGATTACGTGGTCATACACGGGAAGATCCAGCAAGCGCCCGGCATCCACGAGCTGGCGGGTGACGGCCCGATCGTCGGCCGAGGGTGTGGGGTCGCCGCTGGGATGGTTGTGAACCACGATAATCCCCGCCGCCGCCTCGGCGATTGCGGCCCGGAACACCTCGCGCGGGTGCACGAGAGAGCTGTTCAGGATGCCGCGGGTGATGAGCAGGTCGGCGAGCACCTGACTCTGGCTACCGAGCGCCAGCACGTGGAATTCCTCCACGGTGAGCTCGCGCAGGCGGGGGGCACACAGGCGGTGGACGTCCGCGGGCCCCGCGATGCGCTCCGGAGGCGGTACCTGCTCGGCGCCGAGCCGGCGCCCCAGCTCCAACGCGGCCGCCAGGCGAGCCGCCTTGGCGCGACCGACACCGGGGACGCGCGCCACATCCGCCGCAGGCCGGCCGGCCAGGCGCACGATGGAGCTATCGACGCGGTCGAGCAGTGTCGCGGCGACGTCGAGGGCGCTTTGACCGGCGCATCCGGTGCCCAGCAGGATCGCGACGAGCTCGCGCACGGTGAGCGCGTGCGTGCCGAGGCGCCAGAGCCGCTCCCGGGGGCGGTCCCGCGCGGCGGGGGCCGAGACTGCCGAGATCATGGCGCGAACGTAGTCGCCGCCTGCGCCGAGGGCGGTATCAAAGAAACGCGAGCGACGCCCTTCGCGTGCCGGCGCTCAGAGCCCGGCGCCGTGACACTTCTTGAACTTCTTGCCGCTGCCGCAGGGACAGGGATCGTTGCGCCCCACACCGGCGTAGGGACTCGGCACGGCCGCGCTCGCGGGTGGAGGGCCACCCGGGGTGGGGGGGCGCGGGCCGGTCGTCGAGCTGACGAGGCCGTCGGCATCCGGCTTGGTCGCCACCATCGGCGGCGGCCGGCGCGGCGTGGACATCCCGCCCAGCGGGGCCGTCGACGTCATGGGCGCACCGGGCCGCGGCGGCGGGCCGACCTGGATCTGCAGCTTGAGCCAGCGCTCAGTGAACGTGCTGCGCACGTCGTCCATCAGGCCCTTGAACATCTCGAACGCGTCCTGCTTGTACTCGACCAGGGGATCCTTCTGCCCCCAGCCGCGGTACTGAATGCCCGCCTTGAGCTGGTCCAGATCGTAGAGATGGTCCTTCCACTTCTCGTCGATCACCGAGAGCATGATCTGGGACAGCGCTTGTTCGGCGAGTCCCGAGGGCTGGGCGAGTCGCGCTTCGATGGCCGCGCGAACGACGGGATCGGTTTCGCGCCGCAGCCGCGCCTCGAGGTCGCGCCGCAGCATGCCGTCGGCCTCGCGCAGCTGGGACAACTTGTTCGCGAACGCCTCCTGTCCAGCTTGCTGCGCCGCGCGGACGAACTCATCCCGGGTTCTGACCTTGGTCGGATCGGTCAGATTCGGCACGGCAAGCAGGTAGCGCTGCAGCAGCTCGGTGGCGAGCAGCTCGCGGTCCCAATCGGCCGGATCCTTGTAGATCGCGATGCGCTCGTCCACCAGGCGCTCGGCGGCGGCGTCGATCATCCGCAGCGCTTCCGCCTTGAGCTCTTCCCCGCCCTCCAGGGCGAAGAGTCGCAGCGAGTACATCACCTCGCGCTGCTGGTTCATCACGTCGTCGTACTCGAGCAGCCGCTTGCGCGCCTGGAAGTTTTGCAGCTCGACGCGCTTCTGCGCCTGACTGATGGCGCCGGTGACCCATGGGTGCGTGATCACCTCGCCTTCCTCGGCGCCGCCGCGGTCCATCCAGCGCGCGATGCGGTCGGAGCCGAAGAGCCGCATCAGGTCGTCTTCCAGCGACAGGTAGAACACGCTCTGCCCCGGATCGCCCTGGCGGCCGGAGCGCCCGCGCAGCTGCCGGTCGATGCGCCGCGCCTCGTGCCGCTCGGTGCCGACGATCACCAGGCCGCACGGGGGATCCTCGTCGCAGCCGAGCTCCTTGATCCGCGCCGCGGTGAGATCCGCGCTCTCGACTGCCTGGCCGAACGCGGGCTCTCCGCGGGACCGGATGCCGCATACCTGACACTGCTTGACGCCGGGACCGAGTTTGATGTCGGTGCCGCGGCCGGCCATGTTGGTCGCGATCGTGATCGCCCCCGGCTGCCCCGCCTGCGCCACGATTTCGGCTTCCCGCTCATGGTACTTGGCGTTGAGCACTTCGTGCTTCAGCCCGCGCCGCTTGAGCATGCGGGAAAGGGTCTCCGACACCTCGACGCTCACGGTGCCGACGAGCACCGGCAGTCCGCGTTTGTGCTGGCGCTCGGCTTCTTCGACGATGCCGTTGTACTTCTCGCGCCTCGTCTTGTAGATGAGATCGTGCTTGTCCACCCGGCGCACCGGCCGGTTTGTCGGGATGACCACCACCTCCAGTTTGTAGATCTGGAAGAATTCGGTCTCCTCGGTCTCGGCGGTGCCCGTCATGCCGGACAGCTTCTCGAACATCCGGAAGTAGTTCTGGATTGTGATGGTCGCGAGCGTCTGGCTCTCCTCCCGCACCGCCACGCCTTCCTTCGCCTCCACCGCCTGGTGCAGCCCTTCGGCCCAGCGCCGGCCCGGCATCAGCCGGCCGGTGAACTCGTCCACGATGAACACCTGGCCGTCCTGGACGACGTACTCGACGTCTTTCTCGTACAGGGCGTGGGCCTGCAGCAGCTTGTGGATGATGTGCAGGGTCTCGCTCTTGGCGGCGTACTCCCCCTCGATCACGCGGCGCCGCTCCAGCTTTTCGGCGGGCGAGAGCGTCTCGTCGCGATCGATGACGTGCACCGCGTGCGAGATGTCGGGCACGACGAACAGGGTCGGGTCGTCGGGCGACATGGCTTCGACACCCTTGTCGGTGAGGTGCACCGAATGCCCGCGCTCGTCGAGCACGAAATACAGATCGTCCTCGACGCTGCGCATCTTCTGGTCGCGCGCCGGGAGCTTGCGGTCGGCGAGCTTGTCCAGCTCCACGCGTTGCACCGCCGCCTTGATGCCCTGCTCGTTCAGCAGTTTCAGGAGCTTCTTGTTTTTGGGCGTGCCGAGCTGCGCCTGGTACAAGAACTTGGCGCCCTCATACAGCGTCTTCTCGTTCTCCAGCAGGGGCTCGGCCTTGGCGATGAGATCGTTGACGACCGCGGTCTGCCGCCGGACCAGCTGGACCACCTGCAGGTTGTACTGGGCGTACTTGACGTCCGATTCCGCGCCCACGGCGCCCGAGATGATGAGCGGCGTGCGCGCCTCGTCGATCAGGATCGAGTCCACCTCGTCGATGATCGCGTAGTAATGCGCGCGCTGGACCCGCTCCTCCAGCCGCCCCACCATGTTGTCGCGCAGGTAGTCGAACCCGAACTCGTTGTTCGTGCCGTAGGTGATGTCACACCGGTACGCCGCCGAGCGCTCCGGCGACGAGGGCTGGGTATCGTCGATGCACCCGACGGTCAGGCCGAGCCAGGTGAAGAGGTGCCCCATCCACTGCGAGTCGCGCCGCGCCAGGTAATTGTTCACCGTCACCAGGTGGGCGCCCTTGCCGGCCAGGGCGTTCAGGTAGAGCGGCAGCGTCGCCACCAGGGTCTTCCCTTCCCCCGTAGCCATCTCGGCGATCTTGCCCTGATGCAACACCACGCCGCCGATCAGCTGGACGTCGTAGGGCACCATGTCCCAGGTGAGCTCGTGCCCCGTGACCATGACCTTCGAGCCGCTGAGCCGCCGGCAGGCCTCGCGCACCGTGGCGTAGGCTTCGGGCAGGACCTCGTCGAGCGCGGCCTGGAGCGCCCGAGCATAGCGCTGTTCGGCCTCGCCCAGCTGGTCCGAGAGCCGCGCCCGCTCCTCGGCATCGGGGCAGTCGTGCTTCTCCTTCTTCAGGCGCTCCACGTCCGCGGCGAGGGCGCCGGTCCGCTCGGCGATCATCCCCCGCAACTTGACGGTCTGGGCCTTGAGCTCGTTCTCGCTCTGGTCCTTGAGACGCGCCTCGTGGTGGTGAATCGTGTCCACCAGCGGGCGGATGCGCTTCATCTCCCGCTGGAATCGCGTGCCGAACACCTTCGTAAACAGCCGTTTGACCATCGGTCCTCAGTCTAGCGATACAGCCCGTGCGCGGTGATGTACTCACGCACCGCGTCGGGCACGAGATAACGGATCGACCGGCCCTCAGCCACCCGCCGGCGCACCTGCGTCGCCGAGATCTCCACGGCCGGCACTTCGATCGCCCGGCGAATGACGGGCAGCTCCGGAACGGGCGACCCGGGGCGCCCGAACACCACGACATCCGCGAGGGCGGGCAACGCCTCCACCTCGAACCAGGCAGGCAGGTCCCGGGCGGCGTCCGCCCCCAGCAATAACGTGAACCGGTTCCCGGGCTCCCGGGCCGCGAGGGCGCGCAGCGTTCGCACGGTGTAGGACGGCGCGGGCAGATCGAGCTCGATCGGCTCGACCGAGAGGCGCGGGTTGCCGGCCACCGCCAGCGCCAGCATGGCGGCACGCTGGGCCGGCGTCGCCCCGTGCGCCGCGCGTTTGAATGGTTGCTCGCGCACCGGCATCAACCGGACGCGGGCGCCCAGCACCTCGGCCGCCGTTTCGGCGACCACGAGATGTCCGAGGTGTACCGGATCGAACGATCCGCCGAACAGCGCGTCCACGCGCTCAGGGAATCGCGGGGGCGCTGCGATCGGGCGGGCAGGACGTGTCGAGCCCGCGGGCCTGCGGGTAGAAGCGGCGCAGGTGCGCGCAGGTCTCCTGCAGCTCTTCGCGATAACTGATCGCGCGATACGTGTCGGCGAGGCGCAGCAGCGCGTCGGGCGCGCGGGCCGACTCCGGATAGTTCGCGACGACGTCCTTGAAATAGATGATGCCGGAGTCGTAGGCCCGCCGTTTGAAGTAGAACAGACCATTCTTGTAGGCCTTGTCGGCGAACCAGTCGCGCAGCTGGCGCACGTGCATCTGCGCCCGGCCGGCCGCATCGGAATCGGGGTAGCGCCCGGCGAGGTCCTGGTAGATCGCGAGGGCCGTCTGGCCGTAGGTCGGGTCGAGCTCGGGATTGCGCCACAGCCGCATGTTGGCGTCGCCAGCGCGCAGCAAGGACACGGCCGCGTACCCGCTGCCCGGGTACTGGTCGGTCACCTGGCGAAAATCGTGCGCCGCATCCACCAGCTGTCCCACCTGAAATTCCGACTCCGCCATCGCATAGTGCACTTCGGGCAGTGTCGTGTCGTTGGGCGGCAGCTCGAACTGGACCCGGCGGAAGGCGAGCAACGCCTTGGAATACTTGCCGGCCCGGAACTGGGCGCGTGCCTGCGCCAGAAGCTGCTCGGGCGCGAGGGCTTGGCCGGGACGCGCGCCATGCGCGCACGCCACCAGCGTCAAGGGAAGCAGCCAACGACACGCGCGCATCGATCTCACGGTTGCGGGGGAGTAGGAGCGCTGTCGGCCCGGCCCAGCGCGTTGAGCTTCTCCTGGGCGCGCTGCGCCAGGGAATCACCCGGCACACCGCCGATCAGGGACTGCTGATACAGATCTACCGCCCCGGCAACGTCGCCGCGGGCCAGGGCCACGTCGCCCAACCCCACATAGGCGGCCCGCGTGACCTCAATCGCCGATCCGGGCGTCGCGGCGCGGCGAAACCACTCCTCCGCATCGCTCGGATGGCCGGCCGCGAGGGCCGCCTGCCCGCGCATCAACGCGCAACGCGCGATGCCCTCCCGGGCTGCGTCCTGCACGATCGGCTGCCGCTGCCGTTGCAATACGCCGGTGAACACCGCGATGGCCGTGACACAGTCCTTGGCCAACGCCGCGGCTTCTCC
>JBGQHV010000052.1:0-17759 GCA_041498155.1 Gemmatimonadota bacterium
GACGCAGGCGCAATCCTTCCGCCCGCACGACGCCGCGATAGTACTTGAGCGCTTCCTCTCTGGTGGGCTTTGCGCCGGCGCAGACGAGGGGATGTCCGCCGATCTCGAGTCGCTCCGGGGTGGTGAAGAACGTCATGCCGACGGGGTAACGAACGATCGATTCGGCGATGGCGCCGGCGTCGATGACGAGCGGGTCGAGCCCCCGGCGCCGGGCCGAGATGGCGCAGGCCAGCCCGATCGGCCCCGCGCCGGCGATGACGGCGGTTTCGTGGGAGACGGAAGGCACGTCGCGGGAATCTACACCGGGTGGCCAAGCTGCGGGCCGGGCGACATCTTCAGTGGATGACCATCCCCGACGACGACGCCCGTGCATCGGGCGGCCAGGCCACCGGGACCGCAGTGCGCCGGCCCTCCTCGTCTGACGTCGATCTCTTTGGTATCACCGACCGCGGCCGGGTGCGCCAGGAGAACCAGGACCAGTTTCTCATCGCGACGCTGCACAAGCTGCTGCGGGTGCATCAGGCGAGCCTCCCCACCGACGACATCACGTCGTTGATCAGCGACTCGCGCGGCTGGCTGTTCCTCGTCGCCGACGGTGTGGGCGGCCGGCCCGACGGCCAGGCCGCGAGCGGCACCGCGGTCAAGACGATCGCGCACTACGTCACCCACCTCACCGACCTGTACCGACGTCTCGATCCGGCCAAGGAGACCATTTTTCTCCAGGAGCTGGAAAATTCCGTCCGCAAGACACACGAGGTGCTGCAGGCCGAAAGCGAGCGGGAATACGGCGGCAAGGGTGGGGCGACGACCCTCACCATGGTGGCCGTGCTGTGGCCGTGCGCCTACCTCGTGCAGGTGGGCGACAGCCGCTGCTATCGCCTGCGCGAGGGCCGGCTGGAGTTGATGTCCAAGGACCAGACGGTGGCCCAGGCGTTGGTGGACTCCGGCGCGTTGACCGAAACGGAAGCGCACCGCTCTCCGTTCCAGGGCGTGCTCGCGAGCGCGCTCGGCGGCCGCGAGGCGTCTCCGATGACGCGCACCACCGAGATCCGCTGGGACGACGTGATGCTCCTGTGCACCGACGGTTTGACCAAGCACGTGCGCGACGACGAGATCGAAGCCGAGCTGCGCGAGCTGCGCTCGGCGGAAACATCCTGCCGCCGCCTCGTAGATTTGGCGCTCGAGCGCGGCGGGACGGACAACGTGACCGTGCTGATCGCCCGGTTGAAGAACCGCTCTTAGCTGACGGGGCGGGCGGGGCGCAGCCGCAGCGCGAGCAGCGCTGCGATCAGGGCGAGCCCGGCGAACGTCACCAGCGAGCCCGCGAAACTCCCCGTCGCGTCCTTGACCAGTCCCACCACGTACGGTCCCGCGAACCCGCCGATATTCCCGAGCGCGTTGACCAGGGCGATGGCGCCCGCGGCCGCGCTTGCGCCCAGCGCGCTGGTTGCGAGCCCCCAGAATGGGCCGAACCCCCCGGCGATCCCGATCGCCACGAGCGTCAGGCCGATGGTGGCCAGCAGCGGCGCGCGCACCGTGGCGGCGGTCGCGGCGAATCCCAGCGCCGTAACGAACGTCGGCACGGCCACGTGCAGTCGGCGCTCACCCGTGCGGTCCGAGTGCGCCGCGATCCGCACCATTGCCACGGCGGCCACGAGCGGCGGCGCCGTCGACAGCAGCCCGACGGAAAAATCGCTCAATCCCGACGCGCCCTTGATGATCTGCGGCAGCCAGAGCAGCTGACCGTATCCGACGAGCACCATGAGGAACCACACGCCGATGAGGCGCCACAGGATCGGCATCGCGAGCGCTTGCGCGAAGGAGTGCGGTGTCGGCCCGGCCGCGGCGGCTCCCTCGGCGCGCAGCCGGCCGGCCAGCCACGCCCGCGCGTCCGGCGACAGCCACCGGGCGTCCTCGGGCCGGTCCGTCAGATAGCCGAAGGCCAGGGCTCCGAGCACGATCGATGGGAGCCCTTCGAGCAGGAATACCCATTGCCACCCGGCCAGTCCGGCGTGGCCGTGCAGGCCGAGCAGCCACCCGGAGATCGGCCCGCCGATGATCTGCGCGATGGGGATCGCGGTCATGAAGCGCGCGACGGCGTGGGCGCGCTCGGCCGCCGGAAACCAGTACGTGAAGTACAGAATCACGCCCGGGAAGAATCCGGCTTCGACGACGCCGAGCAGGAAGCGGAGCACGTAGAAGCTGGATGGGCCGCGCACCAGCATCATGCCGGAGGCCACGAGACCCCAGGCGATGGTGATCGTCCCGATCCAGCGGCACGCGCCGATCCGTGACAACATCAGACTGCTGGGAACCTGGAACAGCACGTACCCGAGGAAGAAGATCCCCGCGCCGAGTCCGTATGCGGCGCCGGAGAAGCCCAGGTCGCGGTTCATCTGGAGCGCCGCGAAGCTGACGTTCACGCGGTCCAGGTAGTTCGTGATGAATAACAGGAACAGGAAGGGGATCAGCCGGTGGGTGACGCGCCGCAGCGTGTCGCGCTCGAGGAGGTCCGTCAATCGCGCAGGTACCCCCAGGTGTGCAGCCGGTCGAAGTCCTCGAACCAGCGGTCCCCGATATCCTTCCGGTAATACATGTTCGGGATCATCACGTTTTCGATCCGGTTGTACACCTGCCGCTGCGCCTGTTTCATCGTGGACCCGAGGCCCACCACGATGAGCACCACGCCCGACGTTCCCGTGACGAGCCACTCGTTGTCCACCGTCTTCACGTCTTCGATGTGGACCCCGTCGCGCGCAGGCTTCTTGAAAATGATCACCGCGTCCTTGGACGACGTCTCGAACGTCTCGGGATCGCGGAACGGGAAGGGCGGCACCACGATCCGCACCCCCACCTGGAACCCGCTGCGCGCCTTGAAGCGGGTGATCGACCCCTCCGCGAGCTTGTGCAGGAATTCGCCGATCGGGGTGAGCATCCCTTCCTGCTGGATGCTGATCGTCGGGTAGCCGAAACGGGCGGTGAACTCGAGTGGATAGATGCCGTTCGAGTTTACGATGCAGTTCACGTCGATGTAGCCGACGTAATGCTCCTCGCGCAGCTTCGCTTCCATCTTCTTCAGGGTCGCCGCGAACAGGCGGTTCGGCTCGCTCCAGAACATCGACGTGCCCATCTCGCCCGTGGACGGGCCGATGTCGCCCGGGAACAGCTTCTTGTGCTCGAAGTTGACGTTGACCGGGAGCACGTACTCCTTGCCGTTGAAGAACGCCCCGATCGCCACTTCCACCCCGACGATGCGGCGCTGCAGCTGGAACTCTTTGATCCGCGAGGCCCACGCCCGCTTGTAGTCTTCCAGCACCTGAACCACGTCGGCGCCCTGCTCGTCCTCGCCCACGAACAGCAGCTGTTTCAGGTTCTGCGCTTCCCCGGAGGGCTTGATGACGTAGCGGTTGGGATTGGTCTGGACGAAGGCGATGGCGTCGTCGAAGGACGTGAAGTTCTCCTGCGGAATGATGGACACGCCCGCCGCCTTGAGCTCCTGCTGTCCGAACGCCCGGTCATCCTCCAGCCGGTCGGTATAGGGCGACCCGCCGACCACGGGCTTGCCCGCCTGCCGGAGCTTCTGGGCCCGGGCGCCCTGACCCAGCACGTCGTCGAACACCACGACGTCGGCCCAGTCGACCTCGCGCTCCCAGTCGTCCGTTTTGGGAACGAACCCGTTGCCGATCTCCTTCTCACTCTGGCTGTCGGTGAACAGCTGCACTTCGTGCCCTTCCTTCACCACCTGCCAGGCGATGTCGGCGATCAGGCCGTCCAGCGATACGAACAAGAACTTCTTTCGGTCCACCACATCCTCGCGTGTCGGGTCCAGCGACGGAACCTAGTCGCTCGCCCGGGTCTTGACGACCCGGAGCACGCGGGACCATATCGGGGTATCGAACATCGACATTTTCTCCGGAGCCGTTCCATGCCACGCTCGTTCGCCGCGCTCTGCGCCCTGGCCGTGTTGCTGGCGGGCTGCGCCACCAACCCCGCCACGGGCGAGAAGCAATTCACCCTGGTCAGTGAGGGGCAGGAGATTCAGATGGGGCTGGAGGCAGATCCGTCCATCGTGGGGAGTATGGGCCTCGACCCCGACAGCGGCCGGCAACGCTACGTGCGCGAGCTGGGGATGCGACTGGCGCGGGTCTCCGAGCGTCCCAATCTGCCGTGGACATTCCGCGTCATCGACGATCCGGTCGTCAACGCGTTCGCCATCCCGGGCGGTCACATCTACGTCACCCGCGGCATCCTCGCCCACCTGAACAGCGAAGCCGAGCTGGCGTCCGTGCTCGGCCACGAGATCGGGCACGTCACGGCCCGCCATTCGGTGACGCAGATGACCCGGCAACAGGTGGCGCAGCTGGGGCTCGTGGTCGGTACCGTCCTCCGGCCCGACCTCGCCCGCTACACGGGCATCGCCTCGCAGGGACTGGGGTTGTTGTTCCTGAAGTACAGCCGCGACGACGAGAGCCAGGCTGATCACCTCGGGCTGCGCTACATGCGCCGGGCCGGATACGACGCGCACCGCATGCCCGAGGTGTACACGCTGCTCGAGCGGGTCAGCCAGGCCGGCGGCGGTGGACGGGTCCCCGATTGGCTGGCCACCCATCCCAATCCGGTCAACCGCCGCGGGGCGATCGACCGGGAGATCGCCGCGCTGCCGCCGGACTCGATCGGGACGGTCGTCAACCGCGACGTGTACCTGCGGCACATCGACGGCGTCGTGTTCGGCGACAACCCGCGCGACGGGTTCTTCCACGGCAGCGAGTTCCTGCAGCCCGAGCTGCGGTTCCGCATCACCTTCCCCGCGGGGTGGACCACCCAAAACCAGCGACAGGCCGTGGTGGCGGTGAGCGCCCAGCAGGACGCGCTGGAGCAGCTGTCGCTGAGCGATCAGGCGTCGCCCGACGCGGCCGCCCAGGCGTTCTTTTCGCAACCGGGAGTCCGCGGATCGCCGGGGCGCGGGTCGGTGCACGGCTTCGCGGCCGCCGGTGGCGCGTTCAGCGCCATCACGCAGGACAGCACGGCGCTCGCCGGGCGGGTCGTGTTCGTCGCCTACGACGGCCGGGTCTATCAGCTGCTCGCGTACGCTCCCCAGGCGCGGTGGGCGGCCTATGCGGGTGCCGCGGACCAATCCGTCGGCAGCTTCGACCGACTGACCGACCCCGCCGTCCTCGCCGTGCAGCCCTGGCACGTGCAGGTGGTCACCACCGGGCAACCGATCCTGGTCGACGACTTCGTGCGGCGCTATCCCGGACCGACGCCGGCCGGCGTCACCGCACTCGTCAACAACGTCGATCCCGACGCCCGGCTCGGGCCCGGCCTCGTGAAGCGCATCGTCGGGGACCCGTTGCCATGAGTCGGATCGCGGGAAAACTGGCGCTCGTCACCGGGGCGAGCGCCGGGATCGGGCTCGCCTGCGCCCGGCGCTTCGCGGCCATGGGGGCCCACCTCGCCCTGTGGGCGCGCCGGTCCGACCGGCTGGAGGCGGAAGCGGACGGCTTGCGCCGCGCCCACGGGATGACGGTGCGGACCGCCACGGTGGATGTGCGCGACCGCGCCGCGGTGGAGCGCGCGACGGCCGAGCTCGTGTCGGTGGGAGCCGTGCCCGACATCCTCCTCAATAACGCCGGGCTCGCGGCCGGGCTCGACAAGCTGCAGGAGGGCGATCCCGACGACTGGGACCGGATGATCGACACGAACATCAAAGGCCTGCTCTACGTGTCGCGCGCCTGGCTGCCGCACATGGTGAAGCGGGGGCGGGGCCACGTCGTGAACCTGGGGAGTCTGGCCGGCCATCAGACCTATCCCAAAGGCAACGTCTACGGCGCGACCAAGTACGCGGTGCGGGCCCTGACGGAAGGGATGTCGCTCGACCTCGTGGGCACGCCGATTCGCGTCTCGAGCGTCGACCCGGGCCTCGTGGAAACCGAGTTCTCGGTGGTGCGCTTCGGCGGTGATGCGGCCCGGGCCAAGGCCGTCTATCAGGGCATGCAACCGCTCACGGCCGATGACGTGGCCGACGTGATCGCCTACGTCGTGGACCTGCCGGAGCATGTCAATGTGCTGGACGTGGTGCTGATGCCGGTCGCCCAGCGCAGCACCCAGGTCGTCCACCGGGAGGGGTGAGGCCCGGGCTACTTCGCCCGGTCGAGGTACTCCCCGGTGTTCGGGTTCACCCGCACCTTTTCGCCGGTCTGGATGAACTCGGGTACGTTCACCGACACGCCGTTGGAGAGCTTGGCGGGCTTGGTGGAGGCCGTCTTGGTGGCGCTGCGCATCACCGGCGACGTTTCGACGATTTCGAACACCACTTCGTTCGGCAGCTCGACGCCGATCGGCCGTCCCTCGAAGTACTCGGCGAGCACCTGCATGCCGTCGGCCATCCACTGGGCGTGGTCCCCCAGGGCTTCTTCGTCCAATTCGTACTGATCGTAGTTCTGGACGTTCATGAAGTGGTACGAGTGCCCATCGTGATACATGTACTGCAGCTCGTGCGTCTCGAGATGCGCCTCGTCCACCGTGTCGGAGGCGCGAAAGCGGTGCTCCACCGTGACGCCGGTCTTGAGCTTGCGCAGCTTGGCGTGGACCATGGCGCGGAGGTTGCCAGGCGTGTGGTGATGGAATTCGATGACGCGACAGGGCTCGCCCTCGAACATGATGGCCATGCCCCTGCGAATGTTGGTGGCGGTGATCGGCATACGCTGTCCTGCGTGAGTTGATGAAGGGCCGGCGCGGTCGCCCGGATGGGGCGGTGCGACGGGCGGGGAATTTAAGCCAGCGGCCGGACGGGCGGCACCCGGGGAAAGCCCCGCCACGACGGGCTTTCCACCCCGGGTGACGGCCCGCGCGCCGTGGAAGTCTTGGGATAGACTACACTCCACGATCCCATGCATCGACACCTGACGCTCCTCGTCCTGTTCGGCGCCGTGGCCGCGTGCGGCCGGGCCCGCTCGAAGCCGGTCGGCCGCGGGTCCGCCGATTCGGCTCCGCCACTCCCGGCCCCGGCCGTGCTGCTCCCCGGGATGCCGCCGCCGCTCGATCCGGCCAATATCTACGCCGGCGCCGGCGCGAATATGATCGACAGCGTGGCCCGGCGGGCGGTGCCACTGGTGTACGTCCCCCTGGGCGGCGCCGCGAGCGTGGCGGTCATCGATCCGGCCACCTACCGGGTCGTGCGGACGTTCGCGACGGCCACCCTGCCACAGCATGTCGTCCCCGCCTATGACCTCCGCACCCTGTGGGTCGCGAACGACATCGGCAACAGCCTCACACCCATCGACCCCGTGACGGGAACGCAAGGCAAGAACGTCCCGGTCGAGGATCCGTACAACCTGTACTTCACCCCGGACGGGAAATACGCCGTCGTCATCGCGGAGCGGGCGCAGCGGATCGATTTCCGCGACCCCCATACCATGACGTTGCACGACTCCGTGCGCGTGGATTGCAAGGGGGTCGATCATATGGACTTCACGGCCGACGGCCGCACCGCGCTCGCGACGTGCGAGTTCTCCGGCAAGGTCCTGAAGCTCGACGTCACCACGCATCGCGTGCTCGGGTACCTGCACCTCGACCCCGGCAAGGCTTCGATGCCGCAGGACATCCGGCTCTCGCCCGACGGCCGCGTGTTCTTCATCGCAGACATGCAGGCCGATGGCGTGTTCATCGTGGACCCCGACAGCCTGAAGCGCATCGGATTCATTCCCACCGGCACGGGAGCGCACGGGATCTATCCCAGCCGGGACGGGAAGCGGTTCTACGTGTCGAACCGCGGGTGGCACATCCTGCGCGGCCGGCCGCACGGGCCCGGCAGCGTGAGCGTGTTGGATCCCGCGCGGCGCAGGGTCGTGGCCACCTGGAAGATCCCGCACGGCGGCAGCCCGGACATGGGGAACGTCAGTGCCGATGGGGAGGAGTTGTGGCTCTCCGGGCGCTACGATCACGAGGTGTACGTCTTCGACACCCGCACCGGGGACCTGCTCCACCGTATTCCCGTCGGACGCGATCCGCACGGGCTCACCGTGTGGCCGCAGCCGGGCCGATTCTCGCTCGGGCACACCGGCAACATGCGCTGAGGTTCATCCGTCCGTGAGTTCCGGGAGATCCCGGAACAGCTCCAAGGCCTCCGGGTTCGCCAGTGCTTCGACGTTGTTCACCGGCCGCCCGTGAACCACTGCCCGCACCGCGAGCTCGCTGATCTTGCCGCTCACGGTGCGCGGCAGATCGGCGACCTGAACGATTTTTCGGGGCACGTGATGCGGGCTGGCATGGGCGCGCAGACGCTGTCGGATCCGCTCCCGCAGCGCATCGTCGAGCTGCACACCGCTCCGCAACCGCACGAACAGCACGATGCGCACGTCGCCGCCGGTCTCGAGCTCCTGAGCGATGGCCAGGGATTCGAGGATCTCTGGAAGCTGCTCCACCTGACGATACAGCTCCGCGGTGCCGATGCGCACGCCACCCGGGTTCAGGGTGGCGTCACTGCGGCCGTGGATGACGAGCCCGTCATGCGCCGTGAGCTCCGCCCAATCGCCGTGCCGCCACGCACCCGGGAAGTGCCCGAAATACGCGGCGTGGTACTTCGCGCCATGCGGGTCGTTCCAGAACGCCACCGGCATCGACGGGAACGGCTGGGTACAGACGAGCTCCCCCGGGCGGCCGCGTACCGGCCGTCCCTCCTCATCGAACACCTCGACGGCCATGCCGAGACCGCGGACCTGGATCTCGCCACGCCAGACGGGCTCGGTGGGGACGCCGAGGGCGAAGCAGGAGATCAGCTCAGTGCCGCCGCTGATGTTGCACAGGTGCAGGTCGGACTTGATGTGCCCGTACACGTAGTCGTAGCTGTGCCCGGCGAGCGGGCTCCCGGTCGAGAGCAAGGCGCGCAAAGCGGCGAGGGTGTGGGTGCGACCCGGCTCGAGCCCCTCTTTTTCGGCGAGCGCCAGGTACTTGGCGCTCGTGCCGAACACCGTCACCCGCTCCTGCTCCACCAGGTCCCACAGGACCAGCGGGTTGGGTGCGAGCGGGGCACCGTCGTACAGTACGATGGCGGCCCCGGTCGCGAGCGCGCTCGCTTGCCAATTCCACATCATCCATCCGGTCGTCGTGTAGTAACACAACCGGTCGTCTGGCGTGAGATCGCAGTGCAGCACATGCTCTTTCGCGTGCTGCAGCAGCGTCCCGCCGGCGCCGTGTACCATGCACTTCGGCAGTCCGGTCGTTCCCGAGGAATACAGGATGTACAGGGGGTGATCGAACGGCAGCCGGGCGAACTGGAGCGGCCACCCGGTGTCCAGCAGCCAATCGCCCCACAGCACGGCGCGGGGAATACGGGATAGGTCGGGCCGCTCGTTCAGGTACGGGATGATCACCACCCGCTCGATCGAGGGAATCCGGGCGACTACCTCGGCCGTGCGCGACAGTAGTTCGATCCGCTTGCCCCCATACCGGTAGCCGTCCACCGCGAACAGCACCCGCGGAGCGATCTGCCCGAACCGGTCCACCACCCCGGCCACGCCGAAGTCGGGAGAGCACGTGGACCACACGGCTCCGCAGCTGGCCGCGGCGAGCATCCCGATCACCGCCTCCGGGATGTTCGGAATGAACGCGGCCACCCGGTCACCGGCGCGAATTCCGTGGTCCGCGAGCGCGGCGGCCAGGCGCGCCGTCTGCTCGCGCAGCTCGGCATGCGTGAGCTCGCGTCGCTCGCGGCCCTCGGCCAGCGCCACGAGCGCGGGTCGCGCGTCATCCCGGCGCAGCAGGTTCTCGGCGTAGTTGAGGCGGGCCCCGGGAAACCAGGTCGGGCCGACCGCCGGGTCGGGCGGGGCCATGCGGTCCAGTCCGCGACCCACCGCGTCCCACGGCGTGCCGTCCGGCCGCTCCTGGGAGAGGATCCCGCAGAACTGCCAGACCGCCGGCCAGAAGGACCCGGGCTGCTGCACCGACCAGCGATATAGCCCCGCGTAGTCGGTGATGCCGTCAGTGCCCGCGAGCCGCCGCTCGTGAAGCCATCTAAGGAAGGCCGTCAGGTTGGCGCGTGCCACGCGCTCGGGCCGCGGGTGCCACAACGGAGCGTCGATTCGAGGGGCGTCCACCGGGAATCCAATATACGGAGCTTGACACCGACATCCGTCTTGCTAAAATCATTCAGGGAGTCGCGTCCCGCTGTTCGTTGGCCGCTCCGTGGTGGCGGCCTCTACCTGAGCCTGTGTGGCGGAGGGGATGAACGGTCGGTGCAGCGACTTTTTTTATTGGCCGTGTGCAATTGACGTGGAGTGTCTAGGGAAGATGGGGCAGATCAGGTCGACAGGCTCGTATCCGCATCACGTCCCGCCCGGCGGCGCCGCTGCCGCGGCCGGGATTGTGGCGCGTCGGTCGGCGCGACCGGCGCCATGGTGCGGCGGCGAGAGAATGTACGGCGACACAGGCCGGGACCGGATGGAGCGGTAGACCGTCCGTTCCCACGCGAGCGAATCGATCGCCCCGCCTGTGCTCGACGCCGGCGGGGCGATCGGCGTTTTCAGGGGTTTCAGGAGGGAGAACCTTTCACCCGGAGGAGACCATGGAACACCCCCGCAGTGAGGTCCGTCTGGGCGACTTCTTCGTGGTGTCGACCGAAGGGGACACCTGGTGCGTGAGTACCGAGATGGCGCGGCACATCGACACGTGCCTCGAGGCCGAGCCGATGCCGCGCTGGATCGTGTTCGTGGACGTGACCGGCGCGCGCGTGCGCGTGCGGAGCGATCGCGTCGAGTCGCTCACGCAGCGCAGCGTGGAGCAGCGCGCCATCAGCCGGGCGTTCGAGCGGATGGCGGTGGAAGAACGCCGAGTGGATGGTCTGGTGAAAGAAGACGACGAATAGCGGCGACGCGCGTGATGGAGTGCGGGATGGTGGCGAGCACGAAGATCTTCGGGACCCACGAGCCGCAGACCCTGCGGCAGCTCGAGGACGTGGCATCCCGTGCCGCGCGGGCGGCCCTCATGGCCGACGGCCACCTGGGATACGTGATGCCGATCGGGGGCGTCGCGGCGTACCGGAACGCCGTGTCGGTCGTGGGCGTCGGATTCGACATCGCTTGCGGCAATGCCGCGATCCGTACCGACCGGACCCTGGAGGAGCTGGGCGGCGGGCCGCCCGGGCGCGCCGCGGCGCTCGCCGCGCTGGCCGACGAGATCCAGGCCGCCATCAGCTTCGGCGTGGGGCGGAAGAACCGGGCCGATGACGCGCCGTCGGACCATCCGCTCTTCGAGGACCCCGCCTGGGAGGCGGCGCCGGCACGGCACCGGCAGGCGCTGCGCGACAAGGCGCGCGCGCAGTTGGGCACCGTCGGCAGCGGCAACCACTACGTCGATGTGTTCGCCGACGAGACGGGAGCGCTGTGGGTCGGCGTGCACTTCGGCAGCCGTGGCTTCGGCTACGGCGTGGCCCACGGGTTTCTCGCCCTGGGCCAGGGGAAGGAATGGAGCGAGCGGGTCCCCGAGCAGGAGCTGCTGCTCGAGCTGGACCGGCCGCTGGGCCATGACTATTGGGCGTTGATGACCCTGGCCGGCCGCTACGCCTACGCGGGGCGGGAATGGGTCGCGCGGAAGGTCGTCTCGCTGCTCGGCGCGCGCGAGGTCGAGCTGGTCCACAACCATCACAACTTCGCCTGGACCGAAACCCATGACGGGGAGGAGCTGGTGGTCGTGCGCAAGGGCGCGACGCCGGCGTTTCCCGGGCAGAAGGGCTTCGTCGGCGGCTCGATGGGTGACGACGCGGTGATCGTGCAGGGCGTGGTGGTGGACCCCGTGGAGCGTCCCGACCTCATCGGCCTCCAGCGCGCGGCCTTGTTCTCGACGGTTCACGGTGCCGGACGGGTCATGTCGCGGACCCAGGCCGCCGGGAAGCGCAACCGCCGCACCGGCCGGGTGATTTCCCCCGGTCAGATCACGCCCCAGATGATGCAGGCCTGGGTGAAACGGGTGGGCGTTGTATTGCGGGGCGGCGGCACCGATGAAAGCCCGCACGTGTACCGGCGGCTCCCGCAGGTGCTGGCCGCGCAGGAAGGGACGGTCGAGGTGCTGCACACGCTGCACCCGCTCATCGTCGTGATGGCGGGCGACACGGAGCTCGATCCCTACAAGGACTGACGGGGCCGGGCCAGCTCCGTCCCCATGGCGTTGACCTGCCGCACCAGCTCGAGCGGCGGCAGGGCCTCCACCGGAAGCGCGATCAGCCGCTCGATCAGCGCGCCGATCGTGTCACGGGTGCGGTGAAAGGCCTGCCGCACTTCTTCCTCGGTTCCCAGCGCATCCATCGGGTCGGCCAGGTCCCAATGGGCGAGCGCGCGCGCGCCGGTGAACACCGGGCACACCTGCCGCGCCGCATCGCACACGGTGATGACCAGGTCCCAGGGCTCCTGCTCGAGCCCGGCCAGTCCCCGCGGCATCTTGCCGGACCAGTCGATGCCCAGGTCCGCCAGCGCGGCGACGGAGCGGCGGCTCACCCGTCCGGCGGGCTGCGCGCCGGCGCTCTGCGCATCGAAACGTCCCGCGCCCCGGGCCGTGAGCAGGGCCTCGGCCATCTGGCTCCGGGCGGAGTTGCCCGTACAGACGAACAGCACGCGGAACGGGTGCGGCAAACTACCGGGGCAGGTTGGCTCGGCGGATCGAATCGTCCAACGCCAGGGCGCGGCGCGGCGGCCACTTGTAGTGCAGCTGGAGACAGGCGCCGGTCCCGACGCGGCGGCTCCCCAGGCAGGAGCGGATCTGCCGCTGGTGCAGCACCGAGCGGCTGGTCCACAGCGAGTCGTCGGTCTTCGTCGCCTGGTCCTCATCCCAGCCGAAGCGGGTGATCAGACAGGACTTCAGGTCCACCAGGACGTGGTCGCATTCATGCATCTCGCTCTCGTGCTGGGAGTCCGCCTGCGCCGTGATCGCGCCGATCTGCGCGCTCACGCTGTCCAGCTCCCGCTGGCGGGCCACCCCGGCCGACTCCGCCGCGGTGCCGGACCACCCACGCTCCTCTTTCAGGCACTTGGTGATATCGGGAGCCTTCGTGCTGGTGGCGCTGCACTCCTCCAGGTCCGCGGCTTTCTCCTGGGCGGACTTCCCACAGGCGGCGAGCGCCACACCGACGAGCACCAGGGGACCGAGAGGGAAGCGCATGCCCGAATATAAGGGGCGGCCCCCGATCGCTGATAGCCGATAGCCGATAGCCCGCTACCGCAACAGCAGAAACATGTCGTACAAGGCGTGCGTCCAGGCGGTGATCCCGAAGCCGCGCACCAGGTAGAGCGCGCTGAAGGCGAGCCCGGCGATCGTGCGGAACAGGAAGGAATACGCCTCCAATCGATCGCCGTAGGGGCCGATGTAGTGGAAGGCGGCGAACACCAGGGCGCCGAGCACCGCCGCCCAGAGACCGGCGACGAACGGGCGAAATCCGAGCAGGCGGCGCCCCGCCCAGGCGAGCGTGCCCACCAGCAGCACGCGAAACAGCAGCTCCTCGTACAGCCCGGCGCCCAGCGACAGCATGACCCGCGCCTGGGGGCCGAGCTGAGCCACCTGATCCGGGGGGACGATCGCGGTGGCGTGCAGGATCTCCGCGGTGATGAGGCTCACGACGCCGCCGAACACGAGGGCCAGCAATGCGGCCTCGACGAGCATCAGGGCGAACACCGTGAGGCGCAGGTCGCGATTGTGGGCCCGCAGGTCGCGCCCCACCAGCCACAAACCGGCGGCCACCAGAAGGACCAGGAACAACAGCGGACCGCGGCTGCCCGCGATCCGGATGAACAACGCCTGCAGGATGACGTCCGCCCCGTTGCGCAGGCCTCCGCCGGCGTCGGACGGAGCCATGGCTTCGAGGACCTGATACAGGATGAAGAGCGGAAGCGCGAACAGCAGGCTGTAGCGCGGCGCGCGACTGTCCTGCCAGTAGGCCCGCATTCGCCGCCGTGCGCCGGACTAGGAGAGGCCGAGCCGCTTTTCGAGGTGCTCTTTGACGCTGGGGGTGATGACGCCGCGCTGCAGCAGCTGATCGATCGTCTGCTGGATCGCGGCGCGATCCGCCTCGAGACCCCGTTCGCGCAGCTCCTGGATCGCCCGGGCGAGCCGCTGGTCGTACTCGCCGTGCCGCAGGCTCCCCGAGTCCATCTCGGCCTTCATCTTCTCCATGGTCTGCACGAACCGCTCGACGGATACCGGAGTCGCCATTGCTTCCTCGGGTGAGGGGACTGTTGCGCTTCCGAAAGATACCGGCTGCCGCCCCGGGCGGCGAGTCAGCCCCGCGCGGCGGCCGCGGCGAACCGCTGGACGATGGCGCCGGCGGGCTCGATCGACTGGATACCGGCCACGCTCTTGCCCGCCTGCCAGTAATCGCGGGTCGAGCGACCGTTCATCAGTGACCGCTTCAGCTTCCAGACCGAGCGCAGCGCGTACACGGTGCGCATGAAGCGCTTCGTGCGGCGGCCGCGCAACAGCCAGCGCGCGATCGGTCCGGCGCGCGTCCCCACGCGCTCGACGTAGGGGGTGCGGATCACCGCGAGCGGGACGCCCGTCACCCGCTCGGTCAGCACGATGTCGTCCGCGCCGGCGGCGACGATCGCCTGCTTGTATTCCGGCGCCGCGCGGCACTCCTCGGTGGCGATGAAGCGCGTGCCGACCTGGGCCCCCGCGTAGCCGAGCCGCAGCGCCGCCACGAACGCGTCCGCATCGCCGATGCCGCCGGCGCACACCACCGGAACGCCGAGGTCGCCCAGCTCCGTCAGCAGCTGCTCGGCGCTCTTGGGGCCCGCATGCCCGCCGGCCCGGTCGTTGACGGCGATGAGCCCGTGCACCCCGCCTGCGAGACCCTTCTCCGCCCACTTCCGTTCCGTCACGTCGTGGTAGACGATGCCGCCCACGGGTGCTGCGCGCTCGACCACCCAGCGCGGGTTGCCGAGCGACGTCACGAAGAACCGGATGCCCTCCTCGAGGGCCTGGTCGAGGAAGCGCCGCATCCGCTCGAGGTAGGCTTGTGAGCTTTGCTCGATCAACACGTTCATGCCGATCGGCTTGGCCGTCAGCCGCCGGATGAGACGCAACCCTGCGCGAAACTCATACCCGTGCACGTAGGTGAGCGACAGCGGCTGCACGATGCCCATCCCCCCGGCCTCGGACACCGCGGCGACGAGCTCAGGATTGGAGCAGGGGTACATCGCCCCGCACAGCAGCGGGACCTCGATGCCGAGGCTCCGCGTCAGCGGCGTGTCGAGCAGGCTCACGCGGGTTTCTGGAGGCCCAGCCGCCAGCGCGCGGCGGCGCGGGCGACGACGTCGCCGGCCGCATCGGTGATCGTGGCGATCGCCTCGTAGTCGACGTTCCCGCTGACCGCCGGGATGGCGCAGCGGCATTCCGCCACCAGTCGCCCGCGGGCCTTCTTCAGATAGGTGATCGACAATCCCGTCAGGATGCCGCGCACCTCGGTCGGCAGCCCCATGAGCACCGCGAGTCCGCTCGCCTGCTCGGCGAGATTCACCAGCGCTACGGCGTGAACCGAATCGAGATGGTTGCGCACGCGGCGTCGGTCCGCCAGCGCCACCCGGGCGTAACCGGGCTCGAGCTCCTCCACGCGAGCCCCGATCGTCCCGCTGTACGGCGCGATCCGGCCCAGCAGGCGACTGAACAACCATTTGCCCCCGGGCAGCGGGGCGAGCCGGCGCCAGGCGGTCTGGAGGCGCTGCCCGGGGGCGGGAACGATGGGTGGCATGGGCCGGAATCTGGCCGGCGGGGCGCTCGCCGCCAAGGGTCGGGCTCTCCGAAACTTCGCCGGGGTCGGGGCGTATGTTGTGTCGCATGCTCGCGGCCGTTGCCCTGCTCCTCGCGCTGCAGTCGCCCTCCGATTCCACCGCCTACCTCGATGCCGGGGCGCGCGCGCTGGTGCGGCGCGCCCGGGAGCGTCGCGCCAGCGCCGACCAGACGATCAGCGACTATCACGCGCAAGTGCAGGAGCGCATCTCGGTCGGCCTGCGCGCGCTGCGCCGCGACCGGACGTTCTATCAGCGCGACATGGCCGCGCGGCTCGCCTGGCACCGCTACGGTCCCGACACCGTCACCATGCTGGGGGCGCGCGAGGCGATTCCCGTCGCGTACGCCGGTGTGCGGCTGCCCGAGGATCTCGAGAGCGACGCTCCGGACCTCGGCTTCGTGCCGGGCGGCGGGCGGATGACGGTCGGCATCGGGGACTCGGAGTTCGTCTACGATCCCATCGCGGCGGGGGGTGAAGCGAACTACCGCTATCAATCCGGCGACACGACCGTCATCACACTCCAGGGCGGGCGCACCATCCGCCTGCTCGAGCTGCGTATCATCCCGCGGCGCGACGACTTCCACCTGCTCACCGGATCGTTCTGGCTCGAGGACGAGCATGCGGCGCTGGTCCGGGCCGTGTTCCGCCCCGCCCGGCCCTGGGACCTGGAGCGGGACCTGACACCGGACGATTCGCAGGACGCGAAGGACGCGAAAGGCATTCCCGGCTTCCTGAAGCCGATTCGCGCCGAGGTCCGCTACATCACCGTCGAATACGCCCTGCTCGAGGGCACGTGGTGGCTGCCCCGGCTCATCGCGGTGGACGCGGTGGCCAGTGCCGGCTCCTTCATTACCACCCCGCTGCGGTACGAGCGCGTGTATTCGGACTTCACGGTCGTCGCCGCCACGGTCGCCACCGCCCGCGCGGGCGTCGATACGCTGCCCGCGGACTCGGTCGACAGCGACACCCCGCCGCCCGATTCCGCCGCCATCGCCGCATGCCAGGGGCGCGCCGGCTGCCGCTGCACGCGGCGCCACTGCCGCACCGCGGTCGTGATCGTGCCCGACGATACGGCCAGCCTGCTGACGAGTCCGCTGCTGCAGCGCTCCTTCGACGACGAGGGTCCGTTCCTCTCTTCCACTGAGGCCCGCGACCTCGGACGCGCAGTGGGACTGTTGCCCCAGACGCCCTGGCACGCGCACGCCCCCTCGTTGCGCTTCGGACCCGGCGGGACGGGGCTGATCCGCTACAATCGCATCGAAGGGCTGTCGCTCGGCGCCCGGCTCGGCCTCGACTTCGGCCGCCTCACGAGCGACCTCACCGCCCGCGTCGGCACCGCCGACCGGTGGCCCAATCTCGAGCTGGGGGTGGGGCACGAGACGCCCGACGTCGCGGTGCGCCTGGCGGGGTACCGCCGGCTCGCGGCGGCGAACCCCGATGCGCGACCGCTGGGCATCGGCAACTCGCTCGGCGCGCTCGTCCTGGGACGGGACGACGGGGTCTACTTCTATAGCTGGGGCGGCGAGCTGCTGCTGCGGCCGGTGTCGACCGCGGCGCGCAGCTACGAGTGGCGCGTCTTCGCCGAATGGCAGCGCCCGGCTGAGCGGGAGACCGATCTCAGCCTGCCGCACCTGCTGCGCAAGCGGCACCTGTTTCGCCCCAATATCACCGCCGACCCGGCGCGGGAGTTCGGCGCGTCACTCGTGCTGCGGGGGGCGCGTGGCGTCTCGACCCGCGGGGTCACGATCGGCGCCGAGCTGAGCATGGCGGCGAATCTGGGAACGTACGACTTCGCCCGGACTAGCCTCACGACCCGCGTCACCGCTCCACTGCCCGACCGACTGATCGGTGCGCTGGAGCTGGCCGCCGGCGCCACGGGCGGCCCGGCGCCGGCGCAGAGCCGCTGGTTCCTCGGCGGGCCGGCGACGCTGCGCGGCTATCCCGGCGGCGTGATCGCCGGTCCCGATTTCTGGCGGGCGCGGGTGGAAGTGGC
>JBGQHV010000053.1:0-17652 GCA_041498155.1 Gemmatimonadota bacterium
GATCGCCTTGGGTCTCGGCGATACGTCCCGGGCGCTCGACTGGCTGGAGCGCGGGTATCGTGAGCGGTCGTTCTTCATGACGTTTCTGGACGAGCCGTTCTTCGATCCCCTGCGGGGACAACCGCGCTTCGAGCGCATCGTGCACGACATCGGGCTCACGATCGCGCCCATCCCGGCGCGCTAGCACGTGTTCGAGTTTGCCGTCATTGCCACTACCGGCTCGGCCCGCGCCGGCACCCTCACCCTGCCCCACGGCACGGTCGAGACGCCGTGCTTCATGCCCGTCGGCACCCAGGGCAGCGTGCGCGCCCTGTCCCCCCACGACCTGCGCGCCGCCGGCGCGCAGATCGTGCTCGCCAACACCTACCATCTGCACGTACGTCCCGGCGAGGATGTGGTGGCCGAGCTGGGAGGGTTGCACCGGTTCATGGCGTGGGACCGCCCGCTGCTGACCGACTCAGGCGGCTTCCAGGTCTTCTCGCTCGAGGGGTTCCGCCGCGTGGACGACGACGGAGTCGAGTTCCAGAGTCACATCGACGGCTCGCGGCGGCGCCTCACGCCCGAGCGGGCGGTGGAAATTCAATGGACACTGGGCTCCGACATCGCGATGGCGTTCGATCACGTCGTCCCCGGCGGCGCGGATGAGGCGACGGCACGGGACGCGCTGGAGCGGACGCTGCGGTGGCTGGAGCGGTGCACCAAGCGGCATCGCGAATTGTCGGACGACCGCCAGACTCTCTGGCCCATCCTCCAGGGCGGCACGCACCGCGCGCTCCGCCAGGAGGCCCTGACGCGCATCCTCGACCTGTCGAACTGGACCGGCCTCGCCATCGGCGGACTCTCGGTGGGGGAGCCGAAGCCCGTGATGTACCGGACATTGGAGGACCTCGAGCCCGCGCTCCCCGCTTCGCTCCCCCGTTATCTTATGGGCGTGGGGTTTCCCGAGGACCTGGTGGCGGCGGTGGAGCGCGGCGTGGACCTGTTCGATTGCGTGGCGCCGACGCGGATGGGGCGCAACGGCACCGCGTTCACGCCGGAGGGCCCGCTCAACATCCGCAACGCGGGCTTCCGCACCGACCCCGGGCCGCTCGACGCGACCTGCGACTGCGAAACCTGTACGACCTACACCCGCGGCTACTTGCGCCATCTGTTCGCCGCGGAGGAGCTGCTGGGGTTGCGCCTGCTGTCGCTGCACAATGTCCGCTACCTGATCCGGCTCGCCGGCGAGATGCGCCGGGCGATCGGCTTGGGCGAATTCACCGCGTGGGCCGCCACCTGGCGCCAGCGCTACCTGCACCCGGAATCCGCATGACCGTACCGTTTGCCGCGCTGCTCTTCGCCCCGTCGGGACAGGCCGGTCCCAGCATGAGCATTCTGCTGATCCAGGTCGCCGCCATCTTCGGGATCTTCTATTTCCTCATCATCCGCCCCCAGCGGCGGCAGCGGCAGCAGCACGAGAAGCTGCTCGCGTCGCTGCAGAAGGGCGACCAGGTGGTGACCTCGGGCGGCCTCATCGGCGAGGTGTTGCACATCAAGGAGACCGAGGTGACAATCCGCAGCGGCGAATCGAAGCTCGTGGTGCTCCGGTCCAACATCGCCACGGTCCGCAACCGCGAGGAGGCCGCGAAGTCCGCGTGAGCCTGCGCCCGCTCCACCTGCTCGGCTCCCCCGTGCTGCGCCAGCGCGCCGAACCGGTCGCGGAGGTGGATGCCGAGGTGCGCCAGCTGGTGGAGGACCTGTTCGACACGATGTATGCATCGAAGGGTGTGGGCCTCGCCGCCAATCAAGTGGGGATCGCGCGCCGCGTGGCCGTGGTGGACGTGGGCGAGGAATCGCCCGAGCCGATCGTGCTCATCAACCCGGTGACCGTGGAGCGCGGTGACGCGACCGAGGTGTCCGAGGAAGGATGCCTGTCGATCCCCGAGATCTTCGGTGATGTCGAGCGTCCCACGGCCGTCGTGATCGAGGCGATGGATCGTGATGGCGCGCCGTACCGGCTCGAGGCCACCGGCTATCAGGCGCGCGCCATCCAGCACGAGATCGATCACCTCGACGGGGTGTTGTTCCTGGATCACCTCTCCGCTGTGAAGCGGGGGCTGCTACTCTCCAAATGGAAACGGCTCCGCAAGGGAGAGTCCGGCTACCTCAAGGAGGTGACGCCGGAGCCGGCTGGCGGACGCTAGCGTGGTCGTCGTCTTCTTCGGTACCCCCGAGTTCGCGGTCCCCTCGCTGCGCGCGCTGGTCGGCGAAGGGTTCGACGTGCGCGCCGTGGTCACGCGGCCCGATCGCCCGCAGGGGCGCTCCCGCTCCACCGCCGTTGCCCCGCCCGTGAAAATCGCCGCGCTCGCCGAAGGGCTTGAGGTGTTCCAGCCCGAGCGTCCAACCGACCCCGATCTGGTGCACCGCCTGCGGCAGCTCGCACCCGACGTGTGCGTCGTCGTCGCCTACGGCCACATCCTGAAGCCCGAGCTGCTCGCCATCCCGGCCCGCGGCATGGTGAACGTCCACCCCTCGCTGCTTCCCGCGCTGCGCGGCGCGGCCCCGGTCGAGTGGGCGATTCTCAACGGCCTCGAGACGACCGGCGTCACGATCATGCAGCTCGACGCCGGCATGGACTCCGGCCCGATCCTGCACCAGCTGCCGCATCACATCATCCCCGGTACGACCGGGGGCGAGCTGTCCGAGCACCTGGCCGAGATGGGCGCGCAGGCGCTGATCGAGGCGCTCGCCCTGTGGGAGCAGGACGGCTTGAAGCTCGTCCCACAGGATCCCACGCGCGCCTCCTACGCACCCAAGCTCACGCGGGAGATCGCGCGCATCGATTGGAGTAAGCCCGCCGCCACGGTCGCCCGTCAGACCTGGGCTCTGGACCCGAAACCGGGAGCGTGGGCGACGCTGGGGCCGGCGGAGGTCAAATTGTTTCACGCGCACGTGGTGGAAGGATCGGGAGCGCCGGGCGAGGTGCTCGCAGCCGGCGACCAGCTGCTGATCGCCTGTGGGGAGGGATCCGTCGAAGTGGAGGACGTCCAGCCCGCGGGGAAGGAGCGCATGCCCGCGGCCGACTGGATCCGCGGCCGCGGCGTGGCCGTCGGTCACTGGTTCACGTGAGGGCACCCCTGCCCCGGCTGCACGCCATCACCGACGAGCGCATCGCCCGGCGTCCCGACTTGCCCGACCTCGTGAGTGCGCTGGCCTCCGTGAAGGACGATCGGTTAGCGTTTCACGCCCGCGGCCGCACACTCTCGGGTCTCGCACTTTGGGAGCTCGCCGACAGGCTGTCCGCCCGACCGCCCGTCCGCCTGTTCGTCAACGACCGCCTCGACGTCGCCATCGCGGCGCGCGCCACGGGCGTGCAGCTCGGCAGCGAAAGCCTCTCCCCTGCGGAGGCCCGCCGCCTGGACGCCGACTGGTGGATCGGCCGGTCGGTGCATTCGCTGGAGGAAGCGCGATCCGCGCAGTCGGAAGGAGCCGACTATCTTCTGGCAGGGCCGGTGTTCGAGACCGCGTCACATCCGGGCGCGCCCCCGCTGGGGGTCGAGCGCCTGGAGGAGATCGTCGGGCTCGGGAGTCCGGTGATCGCGATCGGGGGCGTCAGCCCCGGGCGAGCCGCGATCCTGAAGCAGGCCGGGGTATATGGCGTGGCGGCGATTCGCGCGCTGTGGGACGCGCCCGAGCCGGCGGCCGCCGCGCGGCATTTGTTGGAGGCGTTCGCGTGATCGAAGTGCTGGTGAATGGAGAGCGCCGGGGCGTGCCCGCCGACGCGACGCTGCTCACGCTGCTCGGGCTGCTCGGGCTCGATCCCCGCGTCGTAGTGGTAGAGCACAACCGCAAGATCGTGCGGCGGCCCGAGCTGGGCGGCCAGCGCCTGGCGCCCGACGACGCGATCGAGCTGGTGCATTTCGTGGGAGGCGGGTGAGTGAAAGACACACCGTTCACGATCGGCTCGCGCACCTTCCAATCCCGTCTGATGGTCGGCACGGGGAAGTACCGCAACAACGAGGAGATGGTGCAGGCGATCGAGGCCAGCGGCGCCGAGATCGTCACCGTCGCCGTGCGCCGCGTCGATCTCGACCGCAGCCGCGACGCGAGCATCCTGCATCACCTGGACCCGAAACAGTACTTCCTGCTCGCCAACACGGCGGGCTGCTACTCCGCGGCGGACGCGATCCGCTACGCCCGCCTGGGCCGCGAAGCCGGCTTCAACGAGTTCGTGAAGCTCGAGGTGATCGGCGACCAGGAGACGCTGCTCCCGGACGTGGCCGGATTGCTGGAGGCGACCGCCGTGCTGGTGCGGGAGGGATTCACGGTCCTCGCCTACACCAACGAGGACCTGATCACCGCCCTGCGCCTCGAGCAGGCGGGCGCGGCGGCGGTGATGCCGCTCGCCTCGCCGATCGGGAGCGGCCTGGGCCTGTTGAACCCGTTCAGCGTCCGCACCATCAAGCGCCGCCTCCAGGTGCCGGTCATCGTGGACGCGGGCGTCGGCACGGCGTCCGACGCCTGCCTCACCATGGAGCAGGGCGTGGACGGCATCCTCATGAACACCGCCCTGGCCGCGGCGCAGGACCCGGTCACGATGGCGCGCGCGATGCGGCTCGCGGTGGACGCGGGCCGGGCGGCGTTCCTGGCCGGCCGCATGCCGCGACGCGAAGTGGCGCTGCCGTCATCGCCGCTCGAGGGGATGCTGGATTAGGGGGCCCACCGCGGCGCGCCGCGCGGCACTCGACATCCTCCGCGCCGTCGGCGCCGGGACGCCATTCCCCGATGCCCGCGATCGGGCGGTGGACGCGCTGCCCGAGCGGGACCGGCGGCTGGCCTACGAGCTGTCGGCCGGGGTGCTGCGCTGGCGGCGCGAGCTGGACGGTACACTCGACCTGCGTCACGCCGATCCTCGCCTGCACGACATCCTGCGACTCGGCGCCTACCAGCTGCGCCGGCTGGAGCGCGTCCCCGCGCACGCCGCGGTGTCCACCAGCGTCGAGCTGGCGCGCGAAACGGCGGGTGAGCCCGCGGCGCGCTACGTGAATCAGGCGCTGCGCCGGTTGGCGGAGGCGGAGACTGTCAAGGACGCAGGACGCGGAGCGGTCAGCACCCACCCCGATTGGCTCGTCGCACGGTGGCAGGAGCGTTTCGGTGGCGCGGGAGCGGCACAGCTCCTCGCGTGGAACGATCGGCGGCCCTCCCTCGCGATCCAACCGGCTCAGTCGGACACCGCGGCGTTGCAGGCCGGCTTCGAAGCGTCCGGGTACGCGGTTCGGCAGGCGCCCTTCGGAGCCGGGCTCATCGTCTCCCGGACGCCGACCGCTCCCCACTCCCCGCTCCCGGTGAGCCTTCCGGGGTACGAGGCGGGGGCGTTCATCGTGCAGGATCCGGCGCACGTGCTGGTCTGCCGCTTCGCCGCCGTGCCGGTCGGTGCGAGATTGTACGACGCGTGCGCGGCCCCGGGAGGGAAGACGGTCACCCTGGCAAGGGGCGGCGCGCGGGTGACGGCCGGCGAAAGCCGGCGCGAGCGGCTCGGGCGCCTGCGTGACACGGTCGGCCGGACCGGAGTGGCGGTTCCCATCGTCGCGGCGGATCTTCTTGCCGCGCCGTTCCGGCCCGGGGCATGGGACGCCGTCCTGCTCGATGCACCGTGCAGCGCCACCGGGACGATGGCCCGGCACCCGGACGCGCGCTGGCGCATCACCGAGGCGGCGATCACCCGCCTCGCGCAACGCCAGGCCGCGCTGCTCGAAGCGGCCGCCCCGCTGGTGCGCGCCGGCGGCGTGCTGGTGTATGCGACGTGCTCCCTCGAGCCCGAAGAGAACGAACGACAGGTGGAGGCGTTCCTGGAGCGGCACTCCGAATACGAGCGGCGAACGGTGCGCGACGCAGTCGCGACGGAGCTGGTGAACGCGGCCGGGGACTTCCAGTCGCTGCCCCAGCGCCACGGCATCGACGGCGCCTTCGCCGCGCGCCTGGTGCGGCGGACCTGATGCGGCTCCGGCGTCACATGCCGCCGCTCAAGGAGTGGCGCCTGCCGCGGCTGCGGCGGCTGCCGCCCATCAAGCGCGACGAAGCGATCCGCTGGGCGTTCTGGCTCGGCGTCGCGGCCTTCACCGGGTACCTGCTCGCCGCCCTGTTCGTCTTCCCGGCTCCGGTGTTCCCGCACCACCAGCAGGTGCCGCGCGTGATCGGCCTTCCGCTCGCCGACGCGCGGCAGGCGATCGCCGCCGCGCATCTGGGCACGGTCGACAACGGGACCGAGCCGCACCCGTCCGCGCCCGTGGGGACCGTCATCTGGCAGGATCCGCCCCCGGGCGTGGAGGCGCCCGCCAACCTGCGCGTGGCGCTGGTGGCGAGCTCGGGTCCGCAACGCGTGCCGGTGCCGGACGTCGCGGGACTCGACGCCGCGCTCGCCACCAAGTTGATCGCGGCCGCGGGACTCACGGTGAGCCGGGTGGAGTCGGTGTCGGCCGCCGTCCCCACCGGACAGACGATGCTGACGCGCCCGGCGGCGGCGACCACGCTCGTGCCGGGGAGCGGCGTGGGCCTGGTGGTGAGCCGTGGCGCTCCCACGATCACGGTCCCGGATCTGCTGGGACTGTCTCCCCTGGACGCGCGTACGCGCCTCGAAGCCGCCGGGTTGTCGATCGGCGGAGTCACGCGGCAGCGCACCAGCGACGCCCCGCCCGGCACGGTCGTGGCCCAGCGACCGGCGGCCGGGACGCTCGCCGCTCCCGGGACTCTGGTGGACGTGGTCGTTGCCCGGAGCCCGCAATGACGGCCGGCATCCGGATCGCGCCGAGCATGCTCTCCGCCGACCTCGCGCGGCTCGCCGAGCAGGTGCGGGCGGTGCTGGACGGCGGGGCGGACTGGCTGCACGTGGACGTCATGGACGGGCGGTTCGTGCCGAACCTCACCTTCGGCGCCAACATGGTCGCCACCCTGCGGAAGCTCACCGACCGGCCGATCGACGTGCATCTCATGGTGGTCGAGCCGGAGCGCTACATCGACCCCATGGCCGATGCGGGGGCCTCGGTGTGTACCTTTCATCCCGAGGCCACAGTGCACGTGCAGCGCCAGCTCGCGGCCATCCGGCAGCGGGGCATGCTCGCGGGGCTCGCCCTCAATCCCGCTTCACCGCTGGCGCTCGTGGAGGATGTCGTGTCGGATCTGGATCTGCTGCTCATCATGACGGTCAACCCGGGATTCGGCGGGCAGAGCTACCTGCCGGCGTCGACCGACAAGATCCGGCGCGCGCGGGCGCTGCTGCAGACCCGCCGCGCGGGCGTGATGCTCGAGGTGGACGGCGGCATCGGCCCCGACACCATCGCCACGGCCCATTCGGCCGGCGCCGATACGTTCGTCGCGGGCAACGCGATCTTCTCGAGCGGCGATCCGGGCCGCGAAGTGCGCGAGCTGCGACGGCGCTGCGCAGTGGCGGTCTGATGACCTCCCGCCGCGTCACCGTCCTCGCCAGCCTCGCCGCGGCCGCGGTCCTCGCCGTGGCCCTGGTGATCCGCCTCATGCCGGAAATCCACCTCGTCGGTGTCGGGTCGCAGGCGCCGGCGTTCCAGGCGATCAATCTGCGGACCGGGCGGCCGGCGCGGCTGGCCGACTACCGGGGCAAGGTCATCCTGCTGAACATCTGGGCGACCTACTGCATCCCCTGCCGTACCGAAATGCCGGCGATCGAGCGCCTGTCGCACCGCCTCGCGGGGACCGACTTCGCCGTGCTGGCGGTGAGTGTGGACGTCGTCGATTCGACGACCGTGAATGCGTTCGTGAAGCAGTTCGGACTCACCTTCGACGTGTGGCACGACCAGCCGGGACGCACACAGCGGCTCTACCAGACGACCGGCGTCCCCGAGACCTTCGTGATCGACCGTCAGGGCGTCATCGTGAAGAAGGCGATCGGGGCGATGGACTGGGACGACCCCGTCAACGAAACGCTGATCCGGCGCCTGCTCGCGCAACAGTCGTGAACCGCCGCCGCCTTTCCCTCGTGGTGGGCCTGGCGATGGCGGGCCTGTTCGTCGCGGCGCTCGTGATCCGGCTCATGCCGCAGATCGCCCTCGTGGGCCTCGGCTCGTCGGCGCCCGAGTTCCATGCCGTCGACCTGCACACAGGCCGTCCCGCCCGGCTCGCCGACTACCGGGGCAAGGTGGTGCTGCTCAACCTCTGGGCGACCTGGTGCCAGCCGTGTCGCATCGAGATGCCCGCGCTGGAGCGCCTGTCGCGTCACTTCACCGGCACCGACTTCCACGTCGTGGCGGTGAGCGTCGACCAGGACGACTCGAGCGTAGTGAGCGCGTTCGCCAAGCAGCTCGGCCTCACGTTCGACATCCTGCACGATCGTTCCGGGAAGATCCAGGGGCAGTATCAAACCACCGGCGTGCCCGAGAGCTTCGTGATCGACCGCCACGGCATCATCGTGAAGAAGGTGATCGGAGCGGTGGAGTGGGATTCCCCGGTGAACGACGTCCTGATCCGGCGGCTGCTCGATGACCAGTGAAGTGCGCCGCGGGCTGTTCCGCAACTGGGGGCTCAAGCTCGCCGCGCTGTTCCTGTCGCTGCTGCTGTACGTAGCGGTCGCCGCGCAGGAGCAGGTCACCCAGGAGCTGCCGATGAAGCTCGAGGTCCGGGTGCCGCCGGGGCGCACGCTGCTGGGCGCGCCGGACGCGCTCACGGTCGTCCTGCGCGGCAAGATCGCTGAGCTGCTGCGCTTGCGGCTGTTTCGCCAGGTGATCACGCTTCAGGTGCCCGACACCCTGAGCACCGCGACCTGGACGACGGCGCTGCAGGTGGGCAGCGTCGACCTGCCCAAGGGGGCGGACGTGCAGGTGGCCGAGATCAAGCCCTCGACGGTGACGATCCAGCTTGATTCGGTCGCCAGCAAGGAAGTCCCGATCGTCGCGCGCGTCACCGTCCAGCCCGAATCCGGCCAGGCAATCGAGGGCGGGCTGCAGATCACGCCCAGCGTGGCGCGGCTTGTCGGCCCCGACCGCCTGCTCTCGCGGATCGAATCCGTCGCCACCGTGCCCACGGCGTTCGACGCCGTCCACGGCAGCTTCACCCGCCTCGTCCAGATCGACACCGCCCCGCTCGGCATCGTGCGCGTCACACCGCTCGATGTGCGCGTCACCGGATCCACGACGGCGGTGTTCGAGCGCGTCTTCAATCTGCTCCCCGTCGAGAGCGGCGCGGGACCCCTGACGGGCTATGAGCTGCGCCCGGCCCGGGCCACGGTGGTGGTCCGCGGACCGGAAGCGCTGGTGCAGGCGCTCACCAAGGACAGCCTGAAGGTGATCGTTCATCTCACCGGCCCCGTGTCCGATACGGCGACGGTGCGCGTCATGGTCCTCGCGCCGCACGGCATCATGGCCCGCGCCGTGCCCGATTCCGTCCTCGTGGTGCGGCGCCGGAGCGGCCGTGGCTGACGTCGTCCTGGGGATCGAGACCTCTTGCGACGAGACGTCGGCCGCAGTGCTGGTGGGCGGGTCGGGAGGGAAACCGCCGGAACTGGCGAGCCTCGTGATCCTCTCGCAGGACGTGCACCAGATCTTCGGCGGCGTGGTGCCGGAGTTGGCGAGCCGGGCCCACCTCGCGGCGCTCCCCGCGGTCGTGGAGCGGGCACGGGCCGAGGCGGGAGTGTCGTGGGGTGCCGTGGACGCGGTCGCGGTGACCGCCGGGCCAGGACTCGTCGGCGCGCTGTTGACTGGTGTGGTGTACGCGAAGGCTCTCGCCTACGCCGGGGGGCGCGCGCTCATCGGTGTGAACCACCTCGAAGGGCATCTCTTCGCCCCGGCCGTCGAGGACCCGGACCTCGCGCCCCCGTTCGTCGCGTTGCTCGTGTCGGGCGGCCATACGCTGCTGCTCGACGTGCCCGACTGGGGCCGCTACCGGCTGCTCGGCGCCACCCGCGACGACGCCGCCGGGGAAGCGTTCGACAAGGTCGCCGCGCTGCTCGAGCTGGGGTATCCCGGCGGTCCGCCGATCGAGCGCCTCGCCGCGACGGGCGACCCGGCCCGATTCGTGTTTCCGCGCCCCATGCGGGACGAAGGCTTCGAGTTTTCGTTCTCCGGACTCAAGACCGCCGTGCGGCACGCGGTGCGGCAGAGTACCGACCTGGCGCGCGATCGCGCCGATCTCGCCCGCGGGTTTCAGGATGCGGTGCTCGACGTGCTCGTCACCAAGCTGGCTCGCGCGGTGGCCGCGACCGGATATCCGACCGCGGTGCTGGGCGGCGGCGTGGCCTGCAGCCGAGCCCTCTCCGCGCTCGCCGCCCGGCGGCTGGCGGGTGCGGCCCGCGTCGCCGTCGCGAGCCCACGGCTCAACACCGACAACGCAGCGATGATCGCGCGGGCCGGCTGGTGGCGGTTAGCGCGGGGCGAGCGCAGCGATTGGATGCTCGACGCCCGGGCGGACCTCCCGATTCCGGGCCTGGAGTCCCCGTCCCCCGTCCCCCGTCCCTCGTCCCCCAGACAACCATGATGGTCTACCCGCTGGTCCTCCGTCTCGGGAGCCTTTCGGTAACCGGCTTCGGGCTGATGATGATGCTGGCGTTCATCGTCGCTGGCTGGGCGATGCAGCTCGAGCTGCGGCGCCGCGGACTGGACGAGGAATTCGCCGCGGATGTCGTGATTGGCGCGGTGCTCGGCGGTTTGATCGGGGCGAAGCTCTGGTACGTGGCGCTCACGGGGGAGTCGCCGTTCAGCCGGGGCGGGTTCGTGTGGTACGGCGGCTTCGTGGGCGGCGTTCTGGGAGTCGTCTTCAACAGCTGGCGGCGCCGCGTGCCGATCCCCTTCACCGCCGAGCTGGTCGCGCCCGCGTTGACGCTGGGCTACGCCATCGGACGAGTGGGGTGTTTCCTGGTGGGCGACGACTACGGCGTGCCGTCATCTTTGCCGTGGGCGGTGAAGTTTCCCTTCGGGCTGCCCCCGACGACCGTCGCCAACCTCGCCCAGTTTCACGTCACGTTTCCGGCGGGGATGCCGGGGTCGCAGCTCGTCGCGGTGCACCCCACGGAGCTGTACGAGACGGCCTTGATGCTCCTGGCGACGGCCTGGCTGTGGAAACATCGCGCCCACCGTCACGCGGCGGGCTGGTTGTTCGGGTGCTACCTCCTGATCGCCGGGGTGGAGCGCTTCGCCATCGAATTCCTGCGCGCCAAGGACGATCGCGTGTTGCACGGATTCACGATCGCGCAGGCCACGAGCCTCGGGATGGTGGCGGTGGGGTTGTTCGTGCTCCAACGACTGCGGACGCCCTCAACGGTCAGCGATCAGCCTTCAGTCTTGATGAAGAAGGCGACTGATGGCTGACGGCTGACGGCCTCAGGTGCCACACCAGCGCCACGATCAGCGCCAGCAGCAGCAGCCCCTGTAGCGTCAGCGATTGCACCGTGGGATACACACCCAGGAACGGAACGCGGAGCCATTCGAGCCACGGGATAACCGTCGTGCCCACGACGCGGCTCTCCTGCAGCTCGGCGACACCCTTCCCGGCGAACACGAACGCCATGTAGTAGAGCAGCGCCCCGGTCACCGCGAAGAACGCCTTCATCGGTATCCGCACCCCGAGCCGCATCAACAGCACGTAGAGCAACACCAGCACCACGGCGCCGAGCGCGACGCCGGCGATCACCGCCCCGGCATCTCCCGGGCCGCCGGAGGCGAGCAGCGCCTTGTAGAACAGGATCGTCTCCACGCCTTCCCGGTAGACGGCCAGGAACGCCACCGACGCCAACGCCAGCGCGGACCCCGAGGTGAGCGCCGCCTGCATCTTCCCCTTCAGGAACGCGCTCCACTTGTCGGCTTCGATCTTGGAGAGCAGCCAGTAGCTCACGTAGAACAGCACGACCACCGCCGCAAGCATCGTGATCCCTTCCAGGGCGGAGCGCTTCCCCGGCGGGACGTTGAGCAGCAGCTCGAACAGCACGGCGGTGACGCCGCTCGCGCCCACCGCCGCCCACGCCCCCCACGCGACTTCGCGACGCCGCTCGGGCGCCCCCGCCTTGGTGAGGAAGCTCATCAGCGCGGCGATGATGAGGATCGCCTCGAACCCTTCCCGCACCAGCAGCATCAACGACTGCACGAAGAGGTTGGCACCGGATTCGCGATCCACGAGGACGCGCTCGGCGTGCTCCAGGTCGGCGAGCAGCTCGCCCTGCAGCGCCCGCAGCTCGGCGGGCGGCGCCCCCGCGGCCGCCCGGCTCCGCAGCCGGGCGAACTCGCCTTCCAGCCGGGTCGCGAGTCCGGGCGCGTGCGCCCGCACGTCCGTCTCGACGCCCTCGAAGGTCAGGTAGGCGTCGAACGCCAGCCGATCGGAGCCCTGGGCGACGGCGGAATCGAGCTGGCGGCGCACCGCCGCCATGATCGTCGCCGCCTGGGAGCCGCTGTGTTGCAGCGTCAGGGCATAGGCCGCGACGGCCCAGCGATCGTCCTCCGACAGCGTCCGCTCGAACGACGGCATCGCCGTGCCGGCCACTCCGAGCAGGAGCTGCCGGTACAGGTCGAGGCGGGATTTCGCCCCCATCACCACAGGATCGGCGAGGTTCGCGGGCGGCGGAGTGAGTCCGCGCGCGCCGGGCCCGTCGCCGCGGCCGCCGTCACCGTGGCAGGAGGCGCACTGCTGTTTGTAGACCTCCGCCCCGCGCGCGAGCGAGGCCGTGCTCGGAGGGATCGGCACGACCGCTCCTCCCAGGTCGCGCGCCATGCGATCGCCCAGATGCTGGGCGAGATCGTGGACGTCGGCGGGTGGTGCGGAGCGATCCACGAGCGCCATGAGCGCTACGAGGGCGCTGTCGGTATAGCGCCGGACCGGTGCGGGCAGCGCGGGCACGTCGAGACGGGCCTGCTCGATGAAGAGGTGGGCCTCTTTCACCTCTTCGGCATCGGTCACCCGCCCTCCACCCGGTGGGACGCCGAGCGCGTACTCTTTCGCCGACAGCTCGGCGGCGGCCACGATGCGCCGGGCCACGGCGGCGGAGTCCTGGGTCTGACCGGCCAGCGGGGCCGCAGCTCCGGCCAGGGCTGCGAGGAAGAACAGTGGCGAACGGTAGATGAGAATGATTCTCAGAAAGGGTCTGCCGAAAACTAGAAAGACGTCTACCTGTACGCTAGGTCGCCTCCACGACCGCCGTGGCGACGGCCGCGGCGTGAGTGTGCGACAGCGACACGAAGATCCGCGTCACCCCCAACTCTCCGGCCCGCTGCGCGGCGAGTCCCGAGAGCACCACGTCGGGCCGCCCGTCCTCGTCCCGCACCACGTCGATCTCGCGCCACCCGATGCCGCGCGCCGCCGGGCTCCCCTGCAGCGCCTTGTACACCGCCTCCTTCGTGGCCAGCCGCGCCGCGACACTCTCCGCGGGATCGGTCTTGGACCGGCAGTAGGCCGCCTCTCCCGGCGTCAGCAGCCGGTCGTACACGTGCGCGCCCTTCTCGGCGAGCATACGGCGGACCCGCTCCACTTCGACGAGATCGACGCCCACCCCGACGACGCTCATCGGGTGACGAACAGCCGCCGCCGGGACACGCGGCCGTCCAGCTCCAGGACGACGAGATACGCCCCGTTGGGGACCGGTCGCGATCCGGCCGTCAGGTCCCAGGCGTACTCGGTCGCCCCGACGGGCAGCGTCGTGGAGAGCAGCCGCTCGCCCGTGAACGTGAAGACGCCCAGGCGGGGAGACCCGCTGCCCAACGGCCAGGAGATCCACACCTGCGCACCGCGCACCGGATTCTCCGACACTTCGAGCGCCGCCGGGGGCGGTAAGGTGACGAAGGCGTCGGTCGAATCGCTGGCGAACCCCACCGCGTCGACCCACCACGTGTAGTTGACGGACACGAAACGCACGCGGGCGCCGCGCGCGTCGTTCAGCGCCGGCAGGTCGACGCGCATCGGGTACCAGGCGGGACCGTCTCCCACGACGTCCGCCACCGTAGCCCAGGACGCTCCGCTGTCCCGCGACACCTGGACCAGCCCGTGCTGCTCGGGTGAAAACGTCGAGCCGCGGTGTTTCGTCCAGAGCTGCAGCCACAGACGCGAGCGCCCGCCGAGATCGACGACCGGCGAGGTCAGCGTGTCGGTCACGGACGTGCCCCAGGACCAGCTCCCCGCCGCGGCGTCGGTCGAGCGCGTCCATCCCTGCCAGCCGAGATCGGCGTCTTCGGCGCCGGCGAGCGACAGCAGCTCCCCCGCGATTCCTCCCCCGACCCCTTCCACGCGCAACGCCCGCGCCTGGTCGGCGCTTAGATCCGAACGCCACAGCGTGCGGACCGTCCCGCGGGCCAGCGAATCGGCCGAGAGCGAGCGTGTGGCGACGATCCCCGAAGCGGTGCGCATGCTGAGCGCGAACGGGGTCGGTCCGGACGAGGGCAGGCTCACCCACGCCTCGGGCCAGATCGACTCGATCCGCGCCGGCGTCGGCACCGCGCCGGTCGGTCCCATGGCCTGCGCCGGATTCGCCGCCGCGGTAATCGCGGCCACGGCGAACGGGAGATTGTCGCGGAACACGCGCGCCACGAGCGCGGAGTCGTCGGGAAACGTAAACCCGTAGTAGAAACCCGAATCGGGAGTACAGCAGCCGCTCGTGAGCTCGGGCGTGAACGCCAGCGTCCCGTGCGCGCGATACGCCCAGTCGGTGTACTCGCCGTTGGTCGGGTAGAGATTCCAGCCCGGTCCCGGGTGATAGTAGGAATGGAACGAGGCCGGGACGCTGTCGCGCACCGCGGGGGCGAGATCGGTGCCGCCCAGCGCGCGGAACAGCGGCAGGTCCGGGGCTAGAGCCCCGGGGAGGTACCCGTAGGGGTAGAGGACCAGCCCCGAGTACGTGTGGTAGGACACGGACACGACCGGGGGATGCGCGGCGTGGAAGGCGATCACCGCTTGCGTCTCGGGCTCGGAGGCCGGTGCCGGGCCCCGGTAGGTTTCCGTTCCCGTCATGCCGCTCGACCCGGCGTCGTCATAGCCCCAGAACTCCGGGTAGTTGCGGTTCAAGTCCACGCCGAACGTGCCGTCGCCGTTGGGTCGCCGGTTCTTCCGCCAGAAGCGGTCGGTCGTGAAGGTGTACTGGTAGCCGTCGGGATTCTCCACCGGAATCACCCAGATGTCGCGCGTCGCCAGGAGCCCCGGGGCGGAATCGGCGAGCCAGCGGATCAACAGCATCGCGACCTCGGTGGACACCCACTCGCGCGCGTGGTGCGTCGCCATGAACAGCACGTTGGGGCGGTTCGGCGCGTCCGTCGCCGACCCCAGTTTTACCGCCAGGATCGGCCGCCCTTCGCCGCTCGCGCCGACCGAATCGACGTGGATCAGCGGGTCGGCCACCGCCCAGGCGGCGAGCGTGGCCCGGATGCCGGTGACGGGTTTGTCGAACGAGCGGAACACCGCGAAGCTGTCGCCGGCGGGTGCCGCGGCCGGTCCCAGGGGCGCGACCGCGACGTATCCCCGGCTCGCCAGCGCCCGCTCGGTCTCGGGCGACGCCACGACGAGCGCCTCGAACCCTCCTCCGCCGGGCACCGGCCGCAGGCCGGCGACTTCGAATCCCAATCGCGCCAGCGAGTCGAGCCCGGCGGGACCCGATACCCGCACCGCGAGCGGGCGCAGCTGCGCCGCCGCGGGTGCGGCAGCCCCCAGCGCGAGGATCAGAATCCCAAAGAAGCGGCGAGCCATGCGGGAGCGGGAAGGTAGCCGCCCAGCATCAGGGCGATCCAGATGACGGCGCCGGCGAGCGGGAGCCAGACGGCGAACACCGGCCAGAGCGATGGGCGCCAGGCGCGGATCGCGTCGAGCTCCGGGGTCCACCGCATCCGCTCGCGCTCCACCAGCGCTTCGAGGGCGAGCCACGCGGCTTCGAGCCGTCGCGCCGCGAGCGTCTGCGCGTCGCGCCACTCATCCACCATCGCAGGCTCGCCCGGCCAGTCGCGGTGCAGCGACTCGGTCGCGCGCGCCACGACCTCCAGCGCCCCCTCGAACGCGTCGGCACCCGAGGCGAGCCGGGCCCCGATCGCCCGCCGCTCGCCCGGCGACAACGCGAGCTGTTTGGCCCGCCGCGCCGGCATCCGCACCCGCCGCGCCTCGAGCACGATCGTCGCATCGAGCGCCTGTGACACGCGCTCCGCCGTACGGCGCACGGCGTCATCCCAGGCAGAGGCCCAGGCGTCGCGATCGAGCTGCCGCAGGGCGCGGGCCGGCGCCGCATCAGCGGCATCGCGCCGCGCCGCGCCGGCGCACTCGATCACCCGGGTCGCCAGCGTCTCGCGCACGTCGTCCAGCGGCACCCAGGGATCCGACAGCCGGTGCGGCACGATCAGCTGCCCCAGTGCGGGACCGAGCTCCGGCACCGCGAGCGTCACGGGCGTGGGTCCCCCGCGGCGAGGCGGGCCCGGCGGCCGGTGCGGCGGCGGTAGGCGGCGACGAAGTACGGCAACGACTCCGACAGGAACTCACCGCGCGGCAACCCCGTGGCGGCAATGGCCCGCTCGATCGCGGGCGGCGGGCCTTCCACCTCGAGCAGCGTGTCCATGCGCGGGTAGCGCTCCAGCCGCAGCACGGCGCGTCCCAGGCGGTAGATCTCGACGCGCCGGTCGATCACCTGGGTGACGCGGTAGCGCAGCCGCGCGAGCATCATCACGATCGCGTTCGCATCCGCCACGCCCACCTCCAGCTCGCGGCGGTGGCGGTAGACGCGCCGCGTGCTCGCCGCTCCCTTCCAGGCCAGCACCGCACGCGCCCGATCGCGATCGCGGCGACCGGTGGGTCGATAGACCCGCAGGCGCAGCACCTCGTCGCGCCGGATGAGCTCGCGGCGGCGGTCGAAGCGGCGATCGATCATGCGGCCGCGGAACTCGAGCCGCGCGCCCGCGCGCCGCAGCGACCGCCGCAGGGCGCGCACGTCGGTCACCCGGGCCTTGACCTCGAGCTCGTCGATGAGCTTGGGACGTCGCGGACGGGAGGGGCGCGTCACGCGAGCAGGGCGTCCAGCACCGCGGCAGTGTCGGAGAGGTCGGCGAACACGTGGGTGGCGCCGGCGGCGGCGAGGCTGGGCACGTCGTAGCGCCCCGTGGCGACGGCGACCGTGCGCGCACCGATGGGCCGGGCGCACGCGACGTCATCGGGCGTATCGCCGATCACGATCACGTCCGCCCCGACGATGGAGCGTCCGGTGAGCGATTCGGCCCGGCGGCGCGCGATCGCGGGCAGCTCGGGGCGATGCGCCGCATCCGACCCGTAGGCGCCCACCGCGAACCGGGATGGATCGATCCCGGCTGACCGCAGCTTGAGCGCCGCCCCGCGCTCGAGGTTTCCGGTGAGCAGCCCCACGAGCACCTTCCCCTCCGTTTCCGGCGGGGCGAGCGCGGTCAGCAGCTCCCGGACGCCCGCCATGACGCGCGTCTGCGTCGGGCCGGCGAGCTCCTCCGACAGGAGCTCCAGGTACCGGTCGCACACCGCGCGGACGCGCGCCGGCATCTCGGCGTCGGCGTGCCCGGCGAGCGTCAGCAGCTCGCGGACGATCTGCGGATCGGTCTTGCCGTCGAACCGATGGTCCCCGACCGGCCCCGTCGTGCCGACCAGATCGAGCAATGCCCGGCCGATGGCGCGCCGGCCGGCGCCGTCGGTCAGCAGGATCGTGCCGTCGATGTCGAACAGGACGAGACGCATCAGGACTCC
>JBGQHV010000054.1:0-17642 GCA_041498155.1 Gemmatimonadota bacterium
AACCCGATGCTGGGCCATCGGGGCTGCCGGCTCGGAATCACGTACCCCGAAATCACCGAGATGCAGGCCCGGGCGATCTTCGAGGCGGCCTGTCGGGTCGTCGCGCGCGGCAAGCAGGCGGTCGTCGAGGTGATGATCCCGCTCGTCGCCATCGCAGAAGAGGTGCGTCGTCAGGCGGCCATCGTCCGCCGCGTCGCCCAGGAGGTGTTCCACGCGGAAGGCCGCGCCGTGCCGTATCTCGTGGGCACCATGATCGAGCTGCCGCGGGCGGCGCTCACCGCCGACGACATCGCCCGCGAAGCCGAGTTCTTCTCCTTCGGGACGAACGACCTCACACAGACCACGTTTGGCCTGTCGCGTGATGACGCGGGGCGGTTCCTACCGTTTTACGTGGAGACCGGCATCCTGAAGGACGACCCGTTCCAGGTGCTGGACCAGGACGGGGTCGGCCGGCTCATCGAGCTGGCCGTGAAGCTGGGACGCGGGACCCGGAACGACCTGAAGGTGGGGATCTGCGGCGAGCACGGCGGCGAGCCCTCGTCGGTGAAATTCTGTCACCACGCCGGGCTCAACTACGTGTCGTGTTCGCCGTTCCGGGTCCCGATCGCCCGCCTCGCTGCGGCCCAGGCGGCCCTCGAGGAGGCGGGGGTCATCAACCGGACGAAAGCGACCGTCTAGACGATCAACTGCCCTTGCTGCCCAGGCCCGCGAACAGGGCGCCGATCAGGATCCCGAGCACCATCGCGACGATGGCGACCGTGTACGCCGAGCCCTTGGATGTCTTGTGCGTCACCTGGATGCCGATCGCCGTCAGCACCATGCTCCAGATGGTGAAGGGATTGATCCCCGCCAGGAGCCCCCCCATGAAGCCGCTGGCGTTCGGCGCGAGCAGATTCAAGCCCAGCGGCGGCTGCAGATCCTGCAACGACGTGACCGACTCGACCCCTTTCATCTTCAGGACGAGGAGTCCCGCTACCTGGAGGAAGATCCCCGGCAGCGCCGTGTAGGTCGCGACGCTCAGGAGCGTGCGGTACTTGCCGTCTCCCCCCGCTAGCAGGGTGACCAGCAGCCACAGAATCCCGGCCACGATCAGCAGGATAATGAATACCGCGACCGGCACGAACGCGAGACCGATCGTCTGGAACTTCGCCGCCTGTTCCGCGGCGGCCGGGTTTTGTTGCGCGATCTGCGCCATCCGGGTGGCCATCGCCGCCGTCCGGTATGGCAGCATGAAGTAATTGAGGATGATCGCCACCACGGAGATCGCAAGCGCCGGCACGAGGAACTTCGGCCGCTCCCGAACCCGTTCGAACACCTCAGTCGGCGACAACAGCACCCGAAACAGATCTAATACCGAGCCCATGCCGATCCTCCACCAGGTGAGGGTGTGCCCTGCTGCTCCACGCTGCGCCAATATACGGCCACTGCGTCCTGCCGCTGCCTAGCGTTCCGATGGCGAATTACGAGATGGACCGGTCCAGAGTTGCAGCGACGTAGATACGACGCTTCACCTCAGGGCGGAATGAGGCGGGCGCCGGGAATCCGCTCGAGGTTCTCGGCGATCCCGGCCGTATCCGGTCCCAGCGCGACGACAAGCCACTCCCCCGACACCTTGACCTCGGCCGCGATGCGCTGAACCAGGTCGCGGCTTCCCGCGGTCGGGGAGCGATACCACGGGCGGTCGAGCCGGATACCGAGCACGTACAGGGGCACGTCGCTGAATTGCCGGACCTCCTTTCGTGCCAGATGCGCCTCCTTGATCTCCGCGAACTTCGCGAGCTGGTCGGCGATGCGCCGTACCTCCTCGGCCGGCAGCATGTGCGCAACCAGCGTATCAGTGTTGATGACCCCGGCCCGCTCGGCCTCCGCGACGGCGAGTTGATCGTCGTGCGACCACGCAAGTCTGCGCTGGCGCTCGGCCTCCTGCCCCCGACCGTGGCGCTCGTGATAGGTGATCAGGAGCGCGTGTCCCGGCTCCCGGCACCCGGGATGGCGTTCCATGGCGCGCTCCACCAACGCGACTCCCGCCCCGTCGTCCCGCTCCAGCAGGAGGCGCCCCATGATCAGATTCGCGAATGGATGATCTGGCGCCACCTGGAGCAGGTCGCGCAGCAGTGGCTCGGCCTCCTCCTGACCGCGCACCTCGCTGGTCAGCTCGCATCGCTCCCACTGTAGCGATTCGTCCAGGGGCTGCGACGTAGCGCGCTGGTCGAGCTCTTGGAGCCGGCTTCCCTTCCGCTCCGCCTCTTCGTGCCCCGCAGCCCATCCCGCTCTCACGAGCGTCCGCCAGTGTTCGTCGAGCAGCGTCAACAACCGGTTCCCGGCCGCGCCGAAGTAGCGCTCCGCCGCGGTTGCCCCGGCGACCAGCGGTTCCGCCACGGCTTCGGTCGCGACGGCCGACCCTACGCCGATGCCGCGCAACCGGTCGGACAGGCTGGGGTGCGTGTCCGCGATGTCGGTGCGCCGCGCGAGCGCCTGCGCGAGCGAGCGGTGCGCCACATCGGACGGGATCGCCGCTCGTACCCCGGCCGCGAGCTCCCCGATGATGCCCACCGGCGGCTCCGCGGCATCCGGGAGTCTGCGGCGGACGCCAGCCCAGAACCGCGGCTCGAGCCACGCGCTCGCCAGCTCCAGCCTGGTCAGAGCCCGGCCCAGTGCGACGGCCCCTCCCATCTGGACCGCGAACCGGTCGGCCTCGTACTCCTGCGACCGGGCCAACACGAATGAGTAGGCGTTGAAGTAGGGGCTCCACCGCTTCAGGAACCACTCGAAGAGCCATGCCCCCCAGGTGCGTCGGGCCTGCATTTGCTCCCCCAAGCGCAGCCACATCACGCGGACCCGGTAGATCCACGCACCGAAGCGGCCGTGCGCGCGGGACAGGTGTCCCACCTCGTGCGCCAAGACGGCGCGAAATTCCTCGGCCCACAGCGCGTGCGCCAGCGGCAGTCCGACGATCAGGTAGTTCCGGTACCCCCCCAGCAGGCCAAATCGGGGACGCTGCGAAACGGCCGCGTTGACGTCTTCACTGACGACGACCTGATCGAAGGGCCGCGCGTGGACCGCACCGACGAGTTCGTCCACCAACGCCATCAACGCGGGCGCATCGGTCCGGCTGATCGCGATCCCGACGGGCGGCTGGAACGGCACCCAGAGCGCCCGAAGGATGGTGTAGACGACCAGGACCAGGGCGAGTATGACCCGGATCATTCCGCCGCCGCCGAATCCCCCGACGATCTCGAGACGGACCAACCCCACCAGCAGCCCGGTCGCGAGCAACAGGACGAGCCACACGTAGCCGTAGCCCAGTCCGGCCAGCACGCCGACGCGCACGGCGTACCGGCCGGGGTGGGTGCGGGCGTAGATTTCCAGCCGCTGCACCAGCGCCTCGTAGGCCTCGTGCGTCACCCTTGACCCTTCGCGAAGGCCTGGGGTACAGTACGACAAGAAACCATGACGGTCCACCTGATGCTCGGCCTCGGGCTGCTCGCCCAGGGCGCCGCCGCGCCGTCGCCGAGGCGCGTCGACCCGCCTCCCGTGCGCGTGTGGCTTCCCGATACACTCCGCCCCGTCGGCGACCCGATCCGGGTTTACGTCGCCCTGCGCGACACCAGCCATCTCGTCGTCTTGCACGCGGACGCATCCGGCCGGATCCGAGTGCTGTTCCCCGGGGACCCGGCTGATCCCGACCTCGTCCCAGGCGGGGAGACATTCGCGATTGCGGGGAGCGAGGACAGCATCACGTTCCGAGTCCCCGCTCCAGGCATGGGAACGGTACTCGCCGTACGCGCGCGGGCGCCGTTCCAATTCGAGGAGCTCACGGCCGGCGGACGCTGGGACTACGAGCACGCCTTGCTGCTGATGCCCACGGCCGGAAATCCATTCGCCGCCTTGCTCGACATCGCCGACCGGATCGCGGACGGGGAGGCGTATAACTACGACCTGGCAGCCTACCGCACGCCCGGTGCGGTGGCGACGCGCACCGTCACACCGGATACCGTCTGCTTCACCTGCCTCGCCGCGCGGCGGTCTCGGACGGCTTCAGGCATGTCCGGGAGCGCGATCACCAACTCTGCGGTAGCGCTCGACCACAGCTACGCGGCGGCGCCTGGTGGCACGGTCGTCGACTGCTCGAGTACGACGCTGGTCGATTCGTTTTGCGGCGCGCAGGACAACAGCGTGACGACGACGGTCGAGGAATCGACGGTCTATCAGTCCACGTCAGTCGTGTATCCGGTCATCACGCCCCTGTTTTTCCCGCTGCGCCGGTTTCGCCGCCCGCCGCGCGCGCCCGCTCCCCCGCAACCGGCGATCGCGCTGAATCTGCGCCGGGTGCCGGGACGCATCGTGCCGCCGCCACCCAGGCGGCCACCCCCCATCGTGGTGCAGCAGCCCCGGGCGGCGAGCCATCCGGACGCGATCGCTTCATCCGATGGTGCGCCCGATCCGGCCGCTCCGACGAGTGCGCTGCCCGTGCAGCGCATCATTGTACGCCGAGCTCCCCAGCCCTTCGCCGCCCCGCCGGGTGCCGCACCGATGCCAGGCTGGCCGACGGCTGGCATGGCGCGGCGTTTCGGGACGGCTGCCACGCCGAGCGTCGTCGTGGCGCCCACGACCGGCGCCTCGAGCGCGTCCGTTCAAGCAGCCCGCCCGGTGATCGTCCCGTCGCGGGCGGTCGCCCGGGCCCTGACCAACCCCCGCCACTAGCCGCCCAGCGGGCGGGAGTCAGCTATTGGATACCGACCGATGTCGGTCGGCCCACCACGCCAGCCAGATCGTCACGCCGCTCGCCACAATCGCGGTCCAGGCCAACGCCGAGACGGTAGGCGGGACGGCCCCCTGAAGGCTCCAGACGTACGACGCGGCCATCGTCAGCACCAGCACCCACCACGCGATGCGTCCGATGCGATCCCGGGCTACGGTTGTGCTGGTGTAGAGCCACACGCCGGCGAGGTACAGCGCGCCTTCGACCACCACTGTGCCGGGTACCGACCGCCATAGCCCAAGGCCAACCAGTGGCCCGCCCCCAGGGACCAGCGGGAGATCTGGGATGTGCGTGACGTAGTCGAGTACCCAATGGCTCACCACGGCCAGGGCAATCACCCACGCCCCCCTCCCGTAGCGCGTGAGGGCATAGTATCCGCCGCCGAAGATCGCGCCCCACACGACGCTCATCGCCAGACTGTGGGACCAGGGATAGGACGTGAACGAGAGCGCCAGGAGCGGATTTCCGCCCGGTGGGTTGGTGCGGACTTCCTCGATGCCGAGCAGCAGGAACACAGGCCACAGCAGATCGGCGAGCAGCGGTGCGGCAAGGAGCGGGGCGAGCGACGCGCGCGGGGCGATCCGCTTGGAGGCAAAGCCGACGGCGAAATGGCCGATGAACATTGGAGGCGAATCTCCGGAAAAAGGGGAAGGGGGAAGGGGCTCGTCCCCCTTCCCCCTTCCCGTATCCCGTTGTCCATGGAGGCGCGGGGAATCGAACCCCGGTCCGAGCATGACTCCGATGTCACCACTACGTGCGTAGGCGAAGCTTTTTTGAGGTCTCACCACCCCGGCGCTTCACCGGCCGCGGGCAGCAACAAGCCCTTTGCAACTCTCGCGCGATCCGTTCGGGCCCCGAATCGCACCAGCCCGATTTTGCGATACGTGAGCGCCGCCTCAGGCGGGCTGCCACTCACGCAGGTGCATAAGCCGAAGCTTACGCAGCCAGAGCCAGTTCAGAGTTGGCTTGTGTGTATTGCCAGTTGATTATCCAGGTGACTGACAACCTGGGCACGCAGCGACATCCTCATCAAACCCGTCGAAGCCTGTCGCCCCCCACGATCGCGAACGTAGCGGCGCGCGGCGCCGTTTTCAAGGCTTCCCGGCTTTTCCCTCGCGTTCCAGGGTCGCGCGCGCCGTCTCCAGGGCGCGTCGCTCCGCCGGGGCCACTTTGGGGAACGTCAGGTCCAGACGCTCGAGCGCCTCGACGATGGCCTCCACCACCACCAGCCGCGTGAACCACTTGTGGTCGGCCGGAACGACGTACCAAGGCGCATGCTCCGTCGCCGTGTGACGGATCATGTCTTCGTAGGCCGCCATGTAGTCGTCCCAGCGATCCCGCTCGCCCAGGTCGGCGATGGAGAACTTCCAGCTCTTGGCGGGATCCTCCAGCCGCTCGAGAAAGCGCCGCCGCTGCTCCTCGGGCGAGACGTGCAGAAAGAACTTCAGGATGCGCGTCCCGTTCCGGGACAGGTGCCGCTCGAAGGCCTTGATGTCTTCGAATCGCTCGGCCCACACGTCCCGCGATTTCGCGCCGTCGGGCAGGCGTTGCTTCGCCAGCAGCTCGGGGTGCACGCGCACCACGAGCGCTTCTTCGTAGTAGGAGCGGTTGAAGATCCCAATGCGGCCGCGCTCGGGCAGGCACTTCACGGTCCGCCACAGGTAGTCGTGATCCAGCTCCTCGGCCGACGGCGCTTTGAAGGCGAACACCTGACAGCCCTGGGGGTTCACACCCGACATCACGTGCTTGATCGTGCTGTCCTTCCCGGCAGCGTCCATCGCCTGAAAGATCACGAGGAGGGCCCAGTGATCGTCCGCATACAGGCGTTCCTGCAGGGCGGCGAGCCGCTCCACCCCGCGCTCCAGCGCCCGCGTGGCGTGGTCCTTGGACTTGAAACCGGTGTGGTCGGCGGGATCGACCTGCTTGAGACGAAAGCGGGCACCGTCCTTGACGCGGAAGGCTCCGGCGAGGTCCTGGGATGGCATCGCCGCTCAGGGCGTATAGGGCGGCGACTGCGACACGCGATTGCGGCCCTCCTGCTTCGCCCGGTACAGGGCCGCGTCCGCAGCGCCGCGGAGGTTGTTGACGTCGCCCACGCTCTCGGGGTAGCCGGCCACGCCGCAGGACACGGTCAGCGGGTAACGGGACCCGTTCCAGTGCCATGCCTCCGTCTCCACCGCCCGGCGAATCCGCTCGGCCACCTCCATACCTTCGGTGAGGGGCGTCCCCGGCAGCCAGACGGCGAATTCCTCGCCGCCGATGCGGGCGACGAGATCGCGATCGCGGATCTGCTTCGAGAGCACGCTGGCGAAGTGCCGCAGCGCCGCATCGCCCGCCGCGTGGCCCAGCCCGTCGTTCAACGCCTTGAACCGGTCGAGGTCCGCATAGGCGAGGGTGACCGGCTCCGTCGGACCGCGGTCGCCACGCTCCACCTGCTTCGCCTTGAACGACTCGATTTGACGCTCGAACTCGCGCCGATTGCGCAGCCCCGTCAGCGGGTCCACGACGGCGCGCTGCTCGGCCTCGTGCACCGCGCGGGCCGCCGCCAACCGCGGGCCCAGCTCGGAAACCAGCTGGCCTACCTGCTCGGCGAGCGGCGACTGAGGCAGGATCGCCGGCCCGAGCAGGACGAGCGCCCCGATCGCGAAATGGCCGTCCATCAGCGGGTACGCCTGCCCCGCGCGCTCCTGGCGACGTCGTTCGGGTACCCCCGGACCGAAGATGTCATCGCTCGACTGCGTCACCACCGGGACCCCGGTTTGCATCGCCCGGAACGCCGGCGCTTCAGTCGACAGGGTGATCCCGGCGAGCCGGCGGTCGGCGGCGGTAGACACGGCCAACACCTGGGCTGCCTGCGTGGTCGGATCGAGAATGACGACCGCGGTACCGCGCTGCGCGAGCTGCTGGGCCAGCTCCGCCCCCGCCTTCGCCACGCCCTCGAGCGTCTGGGCTCCCGCCGCGATCATCGCGAGCTGCTTGGCGACCAGCTGGAACTGCCCTTCGGGCACCTCGAGCTCGGCCAGACGCATGGCCGCGACGATGCGCCGCAGCTCTTCAGTGACCGATTGAGCCACTTCCGGATCGGCGTCCCGCTCGGCCAGCAGGAGACCCGCTCCGTACGGGAAATCGCCCACCGCCACGTAGGTCCCCTCATCCTCCCGCGCCACGTGGGAACGGCCATCCACCGAGGCTAGCTGCACGATCGCCCCACCGCGCTCCCGGATCGCCACCGCCGGCTTCGGGTCCCCGTAGGCCTCGACTTCCACGTCGTCCAAGCCGACCGCCCATCCCGCCGTTGCGTCGTGCGCCCGGCGCAACAGGTCGAGCGTATGCGCCAAGTCCGACGGAGTGACCGGCGCCTGATCATGCAGCCAGGTCCGCACCACCCGCGCCATCCGGAAGCCGTACGCGAGCGCGAAGCCCCCGCCTATCGCGACGAGCCCCCAGGGTCCACCGCGCCACACGGCCACCACACAGGCCACCAGGCCCGTGGCGCGAAGGCCGCGCGCCAACCACTGCCCGCCGGTGTGTTTCACAGGTGATTGATGCGACTTGCTGCTGCCGCCGCCCCGAACCCGTTGTCGATGTTCACTACCGTCAGGCCCGCCGCGCACGAGTTCAGCATGCCCAATAAGGCGGCGAGCCCCCCGAACGACGCGCCGTAGCCCACGCTGGTCGGTACGGCGATCACCGGCACTTTGACGAGACCACCGACGACGCTCGGCAGCGCTCCCTCCATCCCGGCCACGACGATGATGACCGCCGCGCTCCGCAGCAGGCTCGTCTGGCTGAGCACGCGATGGATCCCGGCGACGCCCACATCGGTCAGCCGCTCGACTCGGTTGCCGAGCGCCCGGGACGTAACCGCGGCCTCCTCGGCCACCGGCAAATCTCCGGTGCCCGCGGTCACCACCAGAACCGTGCCTCGTCCCGTGGGCGGGGGCTCAGGCGACGGGGGCAGGTACACCGTGCGCCCCAGCTCGCTGATGAGCGCCGCGGGAAAGCGACCGGCCAACGCCGCCCGGTGCGCCGGATCGGTGCGCGTCGCGAGAAACGTCCCCCCGGCCGCCACGAGGCGCTCGGCGATCACCACCACCTGCTCCACCGTCTTCCCTTGCGAAAAAATCACCTCCTGGTGGCCCTGGGTAACCGGCCGGAGGTGATCGATCGTGGCGAACGGCAGCCGCTCGAGCAGCGGCCCTAGCTCGTCGCCGTTCATGCCGCCGCCCCGACCATTGCCCTCTCGCCCGCGGTATGCTCCGCCAGATACGCCGCGAACAACTGCTCCGCCTCGCGCATCGATTCGATCGCGAACAGCCGTTGCCGCAGCTCGGCCGACCCGGGCAGCCCCTTGGTGTACCAGCCCAGGTGCTTGCGGAATTCGAGCGCGGTCTTGCGGGTGTCTCCCTGCAGTCGCAGGGCCAGTCGCGCATGCCGCAGCGCGACGGCGAACCGCTCCCCGGCGGTCGGCGCCGGCCGCATCGCGCGTCCCGCAAGGAGGTCGCGCGCCTGGGAGAAGATCCACGGATTCCCGAAGGAGCCACGCGCGATCATCACCCCGGCGCACCCGGTGTGGCGCCGCATCGCGAGGACGTCTTCGGCGGTGTGGATGTCGCCGTTCCCGATGACCGGGATGTCGAGTGCCGCGACCACACGGGCGATCTCGTCCCAGTTGGCGGTCCCAGTGTACATCTGGGTCCGGGTCCGCGGATGCAGCGCCAGCGCCTGCACCCCCGCGTCCTGACAGCACCGCGCGATCGTCACCGGATCGCGCTGCGTTTCTTCCCACCCGCTCCGGATCTTCACCGTCACCGGGAGGTGCGTTTCCTGCCGTACCGCCCGGATGATCTGGCCCACGAGGCCCATGTCCTTGAGGCACCCCGACCCACCGTTGTTGCGGACCACCTTCTTCACCGGGCAGCCAAAGTTGATGTCCAGGTAATCGGGACTGAACAGCTCGGCCACGAGCGCCGCGGCGCGGGCCATGGTCGCGGCATCCGCGCCGTAGAGCTGGATGCCGATCGGACGCTCGACCTCCTCGAAGCGCATCTCCGCGAGCACGCGCTCGATGCCGAGGGAGACCCCGACCGAGGAGATGAACTCCGACACGACGACGTCGGCACCGAAGCTCCGGGCGATCTGCCGGAACGGTGCTTCGCTCACGCCGGCCATCGGGGCGAGGAAGAGCGGGACGTCATACGGCACGGGAAACGGGAACTTCATGCGCACCAACGTAATAGCGCGTTGCGCAGACAGCAACCAGCCATTACGTTAGGCGTCCGGCCCCTTCCGCCCCGAGGATGCACCTTTGCACCTGCGAGAGTTCTTCTCCGAAGACGCGATCGATTTGAGCTTGAAGAGCACCGCCAAGGATGCCGTGCTGAAAGAGCTCGTCGGCCTCCTGAAGCTGGATGAAAAAGCGGACGGCATGCTCTACAAGATGCTGAAGCGGCGTGAAACGCTGGGTTCCACCGGCATCGGCCAGAACATCGCCATTCCCCACTGCCGGTCGCTGGTGGTCAACCGCCTGCGGGTGGCGTTCGGTCGCAAGCTCGAAGGGATCGATTTCAAGGCCATCGACGACAAACCGGTCAGCTACTTCTTTCTGATCGTCGCCCCACCGCTCGAAATCTCCAACCAGTATCTCCCCGTGCTCGGCAAGATCGCCCAGTTCGCCAAAGAGCCCGATGTGCCGGACCATCTGGCGCGGCTCAAGACGCCGGCCGAGTTTCTCAAGTTGTTGGAAGACAAGAACATCTGAACTACTGACAGGCCGGTACGCCCTCGTTGGTGGCGGGGGCGAGTGGTGTGGTCCCCATGAAGATGCTACACGTCCTGGGCGTGTTGGTATTACCGACCTGTGCGGTGAACCCGTCGCCGGTGAGCGCGATGGAGGGGCCGGTGTTCCCCGTCGTGACCTGGTATTCCAGGCCGCCGGACCCGATCAGGGTCGTATATCGCAGCGAGTCGGTCGAAAAGACGACCTCGGCCGTGACCAGGTTGCGCAGGTCCGACTTCATCGCCGCGAGGTAGGTCTTCTCCTTCGAGTTGCCGAAGCGCTGGATGGCAATCGCGATCACCAGACCCATGATGACCGCGACGATGAGCAGCTCGAGCAACGTGAACCCCTTCCGGTTCATGGTCACTCCCATTCGATCGTCGCGGGCGGTTTCGAGCTGATGTCGTAGGTAACCCGGTTCACTCCCCGCACCTCGTTGATGACGCGGTTCGAGATGCGGGCCAGCACGTCCGGCGGGAACGGGAACCAGTCCGCCGTCATGCCGTCCCGGCTCGTCACGGCGCGCAGCGCCACGACGTGTTCGTAGGTGCGCCCGTCCCCCATCACACCCACCGACCGGATCGGCAGCAGGACCGCGAACGCCTGCCAGATCTGATCGTACAACCCGGCGTCGCGGATCTCCTCGATATAGAGGGCGTCCACGCGCCGCAACAGATCGAGCCGTTCTCCCGTGACCGGCCCCAGCACCCGGATCGCGAGCCCCGGCCCCGGGAACGGGTGACGCCCCACGATCTCCTCGGGCAACCCGAGCTCCCGACCGACCTGGCGCACCTCATCCTTGAACAGCTCGCGCAGCGGCTCCACCAGCGTCCACGGCAGGTTCGGGCGAAGCCCGCCCACGTTGTGGTGCGTCTTGATGGTGACCGACGGGCCACCGCGGGGCGACGCCGATTCGATGACGTCGGGATACAGGGTCCCCTGGACCAGGAATCCCACGTCGCCCGCGACGTGCCGGGCGGCATCCTCAAACACGTCGATGAACATATGCCCGATGCGCCGCCGCTTCTCCTCCGGGTCGTCGATGCCCGCCAGGTCTTCCAGGAAACGGTCGGTCGCGTCGACCACCCGGAGATCGATGCCCAGGTGTTTGCGGAACGTCCGCTCGACCTGATCGCGCTCGTGCAGGCGCAGCAGACCGTGATCCACGAAGATGCAGGTGAGGCGGTCGCCGATCGCGCGATGCACCAGCGCGGCGGCCACCGCCGAGTCGACGCCGCCCGACAGGCCGCAGATCGCCCGTCCGTTCGCGCCGACCGTCTGTTGCACCTTCTTGACGGTCTGCTCGATGAAGTGCCCTGGGGTCCAGTCCGGCGTGCAGCGGCAGATGCCAAACAGGAAGTTGGCCAGGATCTCACCACCACGGACCGTGTGAGCCACTTCGGGATGGAACAGCAGACCCGAGAGCGGCCGGGTCTCGTGCTGGAAGGCCGCGACGGGAGCGTTCGCACTGGAGGCCGTGGTGCGGAAACCGGGCGGAGGGGCGGCGATGCGGTCTCCGTGACTGGCCCACACCGTCGTCGTGGAGTCGGACCCGAAGCCCGCGAACAACCCGGCGCTTTCACGCACCGTGATCTCGGCGCGTCCGTATTCCCGCTCGCTCGCGGGCGTGACCGTACCGTCCGCCAGGTGCGCCATGAGCATCATGCCGTAGCAGATGCCCATCACGGGGATACCGAGATCGAGCAGGCCGGCGTGCGCGGTGGGCGCCCCGGGATCGAACACCGAGCTGGGCCCCCCGGACAGGATGATCCCCTGCGGCGCGAATTCGCGGATGAACGTCAGGTCCGTGCCGCGGGCCGCGGGGTGGATCTCACAGTACACGTGCGCTTCGCGCACCCGTCGGGCGATGAGCTGTGTGAACTGCGATCCGTAGTCGATGATCAGGATCCGGTTCATGCGGAGAGCCACACGGCGGGCTCGGGCACCTCGCCCCGCATCAGGTCGTCGAGCGTTTCCCGCGCGCGCGCCACGAAATACCTGTCGCCATCGACCAGCACCTCGGGCGGACGCGGCCGCTGATTGTACGTCGAGCTCATCACGAACCCGTACGCTCCGGTGCCGAGGACGGCCAGCAGCTCGCCGGGCTCGACGACGGGGAGTTTCCGGTCCAGCGCCAGGAAGTCACCCGACTCGCAGATCGGCCCCACGATGTTCACCACCCGTTCGGTCCGGCCCCCGTCCTTCAGCGGCACGATGTCGTGGTGCGCGCTGTAGTGGCTGGGCCGGACGAAGTCCGTCATGCCGGCGTCCACGATGACGAATTCCTTGCCGCCCGAGTGCTTCCGGTACAGTACCCGGGTGAGCAGCAGTCCCGCGTTGGCGACGATGTAGCGACCAGGCTCGCAGAGGAGCTGCAGGCCCGCGGCCCGGATCGGTGGCACGACCGCCTCCGCGAACGCCTTGGGCGACGGAGCCCGCTCGTCGAAATACCGGACGCCCAGTCCGCCGCCGACGTCCAGCGCTTCCAGGGTCCCGATCCCCGAGGCCCGGATCGCCGCGACCAGCTCGAGCAGCTTCACCGTGCCGCGGTGATACGGCTCCACGTCGGTGAGCTGCGATCCCAGATGCATCGCTAACCCCCGCAGCTCCAGTGCGGGTTCGGTCGCGATGCGCCGGGCCACGTTCACCACGTCATCGAACGGCACGCCGAACTTCGCCGTCTTCTCCCCCGTCTTGGTGTACGGATGCGTTTCGGCCGCCACGTCGGGATTGACCCGGATCCCCACGCGACACCGCAGCCCGGTGCGCTGGGCGGCGCCGATCACGGCGTCGAGCTCGCTCGTCGACTCGATATTGAGGAAGCCGATGCGCGCGCGGATCGCTTCCTCGAGCTCCGCCGAGGTCTTGCCGACGCCGGAGAAGACGATCTGGTCGGAGGCGAAGCCCGCCGCGTGGGCGCGGCGCAGCTCGCCCACCGACACGATGTCCGCGCCCGCCCCGATCTGCTGCAGCACCCGCAGGACGGCGAGGTTGCCGTTCGCCTTGACCGAGTAGCAGATGCGGTGCGGGATCCCCTGGAGCGCGTCGTCCAGGGCATGGAACTGCGCCCGGATCAGATTCGCCCCATACACGTAGGCCGGCGTCCCGACGCGGGTGGCGATCGCGTCGAGCAGAGCCGGGTCGAACCCTAGTACGCCTGCGCCCACACCGCCTCGGCCACGCTCGGCTTGCCGCACCACATGCAGGTCTTGGGGACCTCCGGGGAGCGGAATTCCGGATCGGGCAGGACGCGCACCGTCGCCCCCGTCATCTCCTTGATCGCCGCCTCACAGTCCTCCCCGCCGCAGAATCCTCCGTAGGCGAACCCACCCTGGTCCTGCATGAACTCGAGGAAACGCTCCTTCGTGATGCCGCGAATCGATGCCGCCTCGCGCCGCTCCCGGGCCGCGGCGAACAGCGCGGCCTGGATCTCGTCGAGCGCACGGCTGGCGGCGGCGCCGATCCCGGTGAGCGGAACTGGCGACTTGCCACCGCCCCGGCGAGCCGCCATCACCTGGCCGGCCGCGACGTCCCGGGGGCCGATCTCGAAGCGCAGCGGCACACCGCGCGCCTCCCACTCGAAGTATTTGGCGCCCGGCTTGAGACTGTCGCGTGCGTCGAGCACGACCCGCAGCCCCGCCACTTTGAGCTCCCCTTCTACCCGGGTCCCGACCTCGAGCACTTGCGCGCGCTCTTCGTCGGTCTTCCAGATCGGCACCAGCACCACTTGCACCGGCGCCAGACGGGGCGGGCACACCAAGCCGTTGTCGTCCGAGTGGGTCATGATGAGCGCGCCGATGAGCCGGGTGGTCACGCCCCAGGACGTGCTCCACACATACTCCAGGCCCCCCGCTGCCGTCTGGTATTGCACATCGAACGCGCGCGCGAAGTTCTGGCCCAGGTGGTGCGAGGTGCCGGCCTGGAGCGCCTTGCGGTCCTGCATCAGCGCTTCGATGGCATAGGTGCGCAGCGCCCCGGCGAACTTCTCGCTGTCGGTCTTGACGCCCGTCAATACGGGCATCGCCATCCATTCCTCGCAGAACGTACGGTAGATGCCCAGGATCAGGCGCGCCTCGCGCTCGGCATCCGCCTCATCGGCGTGGGCGGTGTGTCCCTCCTGCCACAGGAACTCCGTGGTGCGCAGGAACAACCGGGTGCGCAGCTCCCAGCGCACGACGTTGCACCACTGGTTCATGAGCAGCGGCAGGTCGCGATAGCTCTGGATCCATTTCGCGAACATCGCGTAGATGATCGTCTCCGAGGTGGGGCGCACCACCAACGGCTCCTCCAGCGCCGACGCCGGATCCACCATCACAGCTCCCGCCCCCGCCTTCCCCGTTGCCTTGAGACGCGTGTGCGTCACGAGGGCGACCTCCTTGGCGAACCCTGCGACATGCTCGGCTTCCTTGGCGAGGAAGCTCATCGGGATGAAGAGGGGGAAATAGGCGTTCTGATGTCCCGTGTCCTTGAACATGTCGTCCAGGGCACGCTGCATCAGCTCCCAGATGCGATACCCGTGGGGACGGATGACCATGCAGCCGCGCACCGGCGAGTAGTCCGCCAGCTCGGCCTGCATGATGACGTCGTTGTACCACTCGCTGTAATCTTTGGCGCGTGGGGTGATCTTCTGTGCCTGGGCCATGTCAGATGCTGTCCAGCCGCTCGAGCGTGCGCTCGTTGCGGACGTTCCCCGTGTTGAGCGTGGTGCGGGGCTCGAACAGCATGACCTGGACCTCCGCTTCGGCCACCGGCCGATGCTCGACCCCGCGCGGGACGATGATGAACTCCCCTGTTTCGATCCACTCCGAGCGGTCGCGGAACTCCATCCGGAATCGCCCGGCGACGACGTAGAACAGCTCGTCCTCCTTGTCGTGGTGGTGCCAGACGAACGGCCCCTGGAACCGGACGAGCTTCACCTGTTGCCCGTTCAGCTCGCCCACGATCTTGGGACTCCAGACATCGGAGAACTGGGCGAACTTCTGCGCCAGATTGACTGTACTCATCGTCCTCCCAACGCGTTGACCAGCGCTCCCAGCGGGACCTTCGTCTCGCTTCCGTGGACGAGGTCCTTCACCACGGCAATGCCGCTCTCCCGCTCCTCCGGCCCGATGATCACGGCGCGCGGGGCGCCGCGGGCGGCGGCCAGCTCGAGCTGCTTGCGGAGGGCCTGCAGTTTCAGGGCGTATTCCACCGCGACCCCCTGGTCTCGAAGCTCGTGCGCGAGCTTCAAGACCGTTGGGAGATCGTCTCCCCCCACCGCCACCAGGAACGCGGCGAGTGACACGGCCGCCGGGAGCGGTCGATGCTCCCGCAGCAGCTCACCCAGGACGACATCGCCCATGCCGAATCCCACACAGGGCAAGTCCACGCCCCCGATGTCTTTCATCAGGGTGTCGTAGCGCCCACCGCCGCAAATCGCGCGCAGCTGTTTGCCGGCGTCGAACAGCTCGAACACGATCCCCGTGTAATAGGCCAGGCCACGCACGATCCGAAAGTCCACCTCGACGAGCTCCCCCAGGCCCATCGCCTCGAGGCGAGACAGGGCGTCGTTCAGATGCTCAGCGGTGGCGGACTGCCGCAGGCGGTTCGCCTGGTCGGGCCGCTGCAGACCTTCAAAGAACGCGACGACCGGCTGGGCGACGCTCGCCCCCAGGATCTCCCCCAGGGCGTCGGCCCAGTGTGCGTCGCGTTCCGATCGGTCCAGCACCCCCAGCACCGGCTCGACCTTGTCACGCGGTACCCCGAGGTTTCCGACCAGCTCGCCCACGATCACACGGCGATCCGACACGCGCAGCCGCACCTCCTGCGCCCCCAGTCCGAGCGCCCGCATGACATCGAGGGAAGCGGCCATGACCTCGGCATCGGCCCCGGGACCGGCCTCCCCGATGATGTCCATGTTGAGCTGAAAGTGCTCGTGCTTGCGCCCGCGCTGCTGCCGCTCGTAGCGAAACAGCTGGGGAATGGAGAACCAGCGGATCGGCTTCTTCAGCGCCTGAGCCCTGGCCCCGACCATCCGGGCGAGCGTCGGCGTCATTTCCGGCCGCAGCGCGACCGTGCGTTCGCCCTTATCGGTGAAGTGGTACAACTGGCCGACGATCTCCGCGCCGCTCTTCTGGGTGTAGAGCTCCAGCGGCTCGAGCGGCGGCCCGTCGTACTCCTCGAAACCGTACCGCGCGGCGACTTTTCGCCAGGTGGCGAAAATGTGGTTGCGGAGTGCGGTGTCGTCGGGGTAGAAATCGCGAAAGCCGGGAAGCGCTTTCCCTTGCATCACAACAATTTAGCCGATCGGCGCAAACCCGGGCAAGCGCGCCATCGCATCGCCGACGGTGTGGAACGACCCCGCCACGAGGACCGTATGCGCCCCGACCTGGATGTCCGCGAGCGCCCGGTCGAAGTCGGGCTCGAAGCGCACCGTGACGTCGGGAAGCCGTCCGCCGGCGAAGTCTCCTTCGGCCCAGCGCTGCGGTCCCGGAACCGACGGCGCGACCGTCAAGAGCAGCCGATCCACTGCCGGATACAGCGCGGCCAGCATCGCCGGCCAGTCCTTGTCGTTCCGGATCCCGACGAGCGCGTGCAACGGCCGCGGCGGGTGATACTCCCGCAAGGCCGCGACCAGCACCGCCATCCCGTCCGGGTTGTGGGCCACGTCGAAGATCCAGCGCCCCCGCACGTCGAAGCGCCCCGGGATATATGCCTCCCCGAAGCTCGGCGGCAGCCAGGGTCCGACCGGGCCGAACGGCGGCGGCAGAGCGTTGAGCGTGCCCAGCGCGACCCAGGCATTGGACCACTGATGGGCGCCGCGCAGACCCAGCTCCAGACCGTCGGGCACGTCACCCGCAGTCACCCGCAACACCGGCTGGGCGCCGAGCCGTTGCGCTTCCTCGACCAGCACCTGACGGACGGCGGGATCCTGTTCACCGGTGACGAACGGAACGCCAGGCTTGGCGATGCCCGCTTTCTCCAGCGCTATGGTCGCCAGATCGCTGCCCAGGTAGTCGGTGTGCTCCAGGGCGATCTTGGTCACGACGCTCGCCAACGGTGTGAGCACGTTCGTGCTGTCGAGCCGTCCGCCCAGCCCGACCTCGATGACCGCGACGTCCA
>JBGQHV010000055.1:0-17295 GCA_041498155.1 Gemmatimonadota bacterium
GTGTTGATGTAGCGGTTCGAAGCAGGACGGATGATGCTGGTGTTGAGCACCAGCAGGTCGAACGTATCGGACTGGCTCTTCTGGCACAGCAGCCGCGACGCGGGCGACTCGGTGTAAAAGACGCCCATCGTGTCGCCGGTGCGGAACAGCTGCCGCGTCGCTTCGTCCGCCACGGGCGCGCTCGTCGTGTAGTCGATCGCCACGCCTTCGTGCTCGCGCACCGCCGCGATCGCGTCGCGGATCACGGCGAGCGAGCGGTTGCCGAGCAGGTCGATCTTCACGAGACCGGCGTCCTCGGTGCCGTCCTTCTCGAACTGGATCGTGGGCACGGCGAGGACCCCTTCGCCCGTGTCGATCTGTTTCGCCGCGTATTCGACCGGGACATAGTTGGTGAGCACGTCGGGCACGATCACGACGCCCCCCGGGTGCAGCGACAGATTGCGCGGCAGCCCGACGAGCGCCTCGGCCGCCCGGGCGATCTCGGGCCACGCCCCGCCCAGCGCGAGCGACTGGAAGTTGGGATGCGACGCGAGCAGTTCGGGGAGCGGGCCGCCGTCCGCCCAGGGGAGCCGTTTGGTGATCGTCGTGATCTCGGTGGCCGGCCGGCCATACACCTTCGCCACCTCGCGCAGCGCGGCGCGGCGCTGGAAGGTCACATGATTCGCCACCATCGCCGAGCGGCCGGCGTCGTACTTGCGGAACACGTACTGCAGCGTCGCGTCGCGCTCGTCCCAGGGGAAATCGAGATCGGCGTCCGGCGGGTCCTTGCGGCCGGGGTTGAGGAACCGCTCGAAGACGAGCCCCTGCTCGAGGGGATCGACGTGGGTGAGTTTCAAGCAGTAGCTCACGATCGAGTTCGCCACGCTGCCGCGGCCGCAGTGGGTGGGCGCATGGGCCACGATGTCGGCGACAACGAGGAAGTAGTCGGCGAATCCTTTCAGGGCGATAATCGCGAGCTCGCGCTCGATTCGCTCTCGCACCACAGGCGCCAACGTCTCGCCACCATAGCGACACTTCGCGCCCTGCTCCGTGAGCGCCCGCAACCGGGCGAGCGCGTCGGGGCCGTGGCTCGCGGGGAGAATCACACGGCCGCCGGGCGGCTCACCGCGGCACCGCTCGGCCAGCGCCACCGCGTTGTCGAGCGCCTCGGGGCAGTCGGGGAAGAGACGCGCCAGCTCCGGTGCCGGCTTGAGCCATGCGTCCCGCGGCACCACCCGCTCGGCGGGGAGCGTGGACAACGTGGCGTTGGCGGTGATCGCGGCGAGCAGGCGGTGGCGCGCGTGATCGTGCGGCTGCGCGAAGCACACGGTGTTGGTGGCGACCGGCGTCAACCCGTGCGCCCGGGCGAAGGCGAGCGCCCGCTCGCGCCCGCGGCCCGGCACCAGCTCGACGTAGAGGTTCTCCGTCCCCGATTCCCGTGCGACCAGGTCGAGGAGGTCGGTATCGCTCGACAGAACCGCCAGCCCTGCACGATCTACTGATGATAGCTGACGGCTGATGGCGTAGTTGCTTTCACAGTGTCTCGCCGTAATCGCCCGACACATGCTCGCCCACCCACCCGCATCCAGCGGCAGCAGCACGGCTCGTTCGGTCGCCGTTTCAAGCGAGACCCCATAGACGGGTCGCAACCCGTACGCGCGCGTCACGCGCCGGAAATCCATCGCGCCGTACACGCCGTTGGTGTCCGTGAGGGCGAGCGTCGTCATGCCGCGCTCGAGCGCCGCCTCGACCAGCGCCTCGAGCGACGAGGCGCCGCCGCCGCCGCCGATCAGCGAGAACGCGGAGTGGACGTGGAGATGGACGAAATCACCGCGCATACCGGATACTCGTCGTCCCGTACCGGCGCCGTACGCCGTCGAGGGCGGTGTTGAGCGCGTGGCGTCGCACCATGGGCGGGGGCGGATCGAAGAACGAGAGCTGGATGTCGCTGCCCGCGCCGAGGCTTGCGGTGAGCCCCAGCGCGGCGAGCGCGATGCGCCGGGTGATGACCCGATCGCCGAGCGCGCGGACGGCCGCGGTGAGGTCGTCGTCGAGGTCGGTCGCCGGCTCGAGCGGCGTGGCCCCCATGGCATCCCGGTGATCGGCATAGCGCACCACGAGCTCCAGGCGATCGGCGGTGACGCGGCGCAACCGCAGGCTCCGCCCGATCTGCTCGGCCTGGCGTCGCAGCTCCATGGACAGCAGGTCGCGGTCGTTCGTCTCGAGCCGCAGCGTGGCCTGCGCGCGGATCGTCTCGCGCCGCGCGGGAGGGAGGACGGGACGCGGGTCGATGCCGCCGGCGCGGGCATGGAGCACCACGCCGCGGCGGCCGAGCACACCCTCGACTTGTCCGCGGGTGAGCGCCGCGAGCGTCCCGATGCGGTGCACGTTGTAGCGTTCGAGCTGCTCGCGCAGCGCGGGAGCCGCGCCGGGGAGCGCCGCCAGTGGATGCGGCGCGAGAAACGTGGATTCCTCCCCGGGACGCACGTCCACCACGTGCTCGGGTTTCAGCACGTGCGCCGCCACCTCGCTGACCACCTTGTTGGCGGCGACTCCCATGGTCACCGGCAGGCCGAGGCGTCCCCAGATCTCGCGCCGGATCCGCACGGCGACATCGGTCGCCGGGCCGAACAGCTTGCGGGTCCCGGAGAGGTCGCCGTAGGCGTGGCCCAGGGTGTGCGGCTCGATGATCGGCACGTAGGGATGGAGGATGTGCTCGAGCGCCAACGCGGCGCGCCGGTACAGGCCGTAGCGGGGCGGCAGCAGCAGGAGGTCGGGGCAGCGCCGCAGGGCCTGGTAGATCGGCATGCCGGCCGTAACTCCCGCGAGGGTCGCCTCGGGCGACGCCGACCAGATGATCGCGCGGTCGGTTCCCCCCGGAGCGATCGCCAGCGGGCGACCCAGAAACCGCGCGCTCCGCTGCGCCACGCGCTCGACCGCGATCGGGAACGTGAGCGGATTGACGTACAGAATGACGCGGTCCATCGGTTCGCCGGGCTACTGGGAAGGAGAACGTGCCCGAAGAAAAGCCGAAAGTCAAGCAGGGCGAATATTCAGTATTTGCTTGTATATGTATCAAAGATGGCGTGACACTGATGGCGATGTCTTACAATAGGTCTCTGCGTGCGATAGCCTAGTCAACCCCATGAATCAGCTCATCACGCGCCGAGACTTCCTCGACGGCGTGGCCGTCGCCCTCGGCGCTTCACTGCTTCCCGCCGGCTGCCGTCCGGGTGAGCCCGACGCGCCGTACGCGCCGGAACAGGATCCCCGCTACTACCCGCCCGCGCTGACCGGTCTGCGCGGCAACCACCCCGGCTCGTTCGATGTCGCCCACCAGCTGCGCGACGGCACCCTCTGGAAAACGGTGGGCAGCCCCCGCGACACGGGTGAGCGCTACGATCTCGTCGTCGTGGGAGCGGGGATCAGCGGACTCTCGGCGGCGCACTTCTATCGCAAGATCCACGGGGACTCGGCGCGGATCCTCGTGCTCGACAATCACGACGACATCGGGGGCCACGCCAAGCGCAATGAGTTCGTCGTCGGCGACCGGCGGCTGATCGGGTATGGCGGCACGGAGTCGATCGAGAGTCCCGCCCAATACAGCCCGGTCGCCAAGGGCGTGCTCACCGACCTGGGCGTCGACGTGCGGCGTTTCTACACGGCGTTCGACCGGCAGCGCTACGCCCGGCTCGGGCTGGGACCGGGAGTGTTCTTCGATCGCGAGACCTTCGGCGCCGATCGCCTGCTGCGCGGCGATACCGATGCCGTGTCGCGCTCCGTGCTGCAGCGCGCACCCCTCACCGCCGCGGTGCGGCGCGACATCCTCCGGGTATACCACGATCGCCAGGATCACTTCCCCGGTCTCACCTCGGAAGAGAAGAAGGCCCGGCTCGCGAAGCTGAGCTACCGCGACTACCTGCTCACGGTCCTGCACGTCGTGCCGGAAGCGATCCCGTTCTTCCAGACCCGCACCCACGACCTGTATGGCGTCGGCATCGATGCGGTGCCCGCGCTCGATTGCTGGGGGCTCGAGTACCCGGGCTTCGCGGGATTGCGCCTCGAGGAAGGTCCCGGTCCCGGGATCGGCCTCACCCCACTGCTCGAGATGAACGAGGAAGAGCCCTACATCTTCCACTTTCCCGACGGCAACGCTTCGGTCGCGCGGCTCCTGGCCCGGCGCTTGATCCCCGCGGCGCTCCCGGGCGGCACCATGGAAGACGTCGTGACGGTTCGGCTCGACTACGCGGCGCTCGACGCCGCGGCGTCACCGACCCGGATCCGGCTCAACTCGACGGTCGTGGGTGTGCGCCATGCGGGAGATCCGGGGTCGGCGCGGGAAGTCGAGATCACGTACATCCGCGGGGGACGCGCCCTCACGGTGCGAGCGGGGGCATGTGTGCTCGCCGGTTGGCACGTGATGATTCCCTACCTGTGCCCTGAGCTGCCGGAGCGGCAACGCACGGCACTGTCATACGCCGTCAAGGTGCCGCTGGTCTATACGAACGTCGCGCTGCGGAATTGGAGTGCGATCGCGCGGGCGGGCGTCTCCGAGGTGTTCGCGCCGGGCAGCTACTACTACCGCGTCTCGCTGGACTTCCCCGTCGACCTGGGAGCCTATCGCTCGCCGCGCCGGCCCGCGGAGCCCGCGGTCCTCAAGCTGTTCCGCACGCCGTGCCACCCAGCCCTCCCGGCGCGGGACCAGCATCGCGCGGGTCGCGCCGAGCTGCTCGGGACCCCGTTCGCCACGTTCGAGCACCACATCCGGGACCAGCTCGGCCGGATGTTCGGAGGCAATGGCTTCAACCCCGCCACGGACGTCACCGCGATCACCGTCAACCGCTGGGCCCACGGCTACGCGTACGAGTACAACTCGCTCTGGGATGGACCGTGGGCGGAAGGCGAGCAGCCGTGCGAGATCGCCCGGAAGCCGTTCGGGCGAGTCACGATCGCCAATTCTGATGCGGGGGCGTTCGCCTACACCAACTCGGCGATCGACCAGGCGTGGCGGGCGGTGCAGGAGCTGCCGGCGTGATCGGAGAGGTTCCTAGCGCTTCCCCAGGTAGGCTCGTACCAAAGGCGCGACCCGCTGCCGCACCAGCGCCGTTTGCAGCACGTTCGCCTCCTCGCTGCCGGCGTCCACAAGGAGACGTGGCTTGTCCGCCTCACGGACCGCCACGGCGACTCCATCCCGGTAGAGCACGCGGTTGCCGGAGAGCGCCGGGAGCGTCTCCCCCGGCACGATGATCCCGACCAGGTTCAAGGGATCGGCGCCGCTCACGGCCACGAGCGTCCCCGATGCTTCTTCCCGCCGCACCGCCCGCAACGTGCCCACCGCCTCGGTGAGCGCGTATTGCTCCCCCGAAAATCCGCCCACGAACCGGCCGCCGCGAATTTCGCCGCGCGCCTCGAGCCGCCGGTACACGCGCAGCACGTCGCGCCACGGCACGAGCACCGTCTCTCGCTCCAGGAGCCTCCGGAATACGACGCCGTAGCGTCGCAGCAGCATCCACGCGACTGCCTCGGCTTGTTGCTCCGCGGGCAACAAGGAGCGCCGGCCGGTGGGCGCCCAGCGCCCCGCAGTTTCCACGCCGAAGGGGGCGCTGCGCCCGCGGCGCCGCAGCCGTCCGATCGGCTTGCGGCGATCCGAGGGCACGAGCAGCGCCCGCAGCCCCGCGAAGCTGTCGGAGACGACGAGTCCCCACGCCACGAGCTCCCCCAACCCCTTCTCGACCTCGGTACGGAGCAGGCCGGTGGCGGTCACGAGGTCGCCGAAGAAGGACGCCCCGCGTCCCTCGAGACAGTCGAACACCGCGCGCGCCGCGTGTGACAACGACAGCTGGCTCGTCTCAGGCTCGGGGGGGATGGCGCGCCACACCTCGCCGCGCTCCCGGCGGAACAGGGCCAGCGGCGTGGTGCGGATCGGACCCGACTTGTGTCCGCCGTTGCCTGCCGGAGCGGCAGGGCTGAGCCGTCCCCAGGCGATCTCGCCCGAGAGGCACAGGCCGTCGAGCCACAGGGGATCGTAGTCGGCGACACGGGCGGGCAGCACGTCGCTCTCCCACGCTCCCGCCGGCAGCTCGAAGCCGTCGAGGATATCGAGCACCGCGGCGAGGCCTTCGGGCCCTTCCGCCCGCGTGTCCGCGGTGAGTCGTTGCCAGCGGAACAGGAACCGCATGAAATCGGCCGCCGTGACGGGCTCGATCTCGCGCCGCAGCCGGTCGAGCGTGTAGCGGTGGATCCGGGCCAGCAGGCGTCGCTCACACCACTCGAGCTCGGTGACGCCGGGGGTGAAGCGACCGCGCAGCACGAAGCCTTCGTGCTCCAGGCCCCCCAGGCCGAACTCGACGTCGCTTTGGGGCAATCCGAGAGCGCCGGCGATCGCGGCGGCCGTGGTGGGCCCCGCGACCTCGAGCCGCCCGCGCACCAGCTCGCGGATCGCGTCCTCACGCGTCCACTGCTTCGCTCTCTCGCGCTCGGGTGCCACGAGCGCCGGTTCGCACGTCGCTCCCGGGTAGACAGCGGCAAGCATCGGCAGCCGCTCCACCGCCACCCACAGCGGCGATGCGGTCTGGAGCACACCCGCCCGCCCGGCTCCTCGTAGCTCGTCGAAGAACGACGTCCAGTCCTCCCCCGTCCCCCGTCCCGCTGCCCCCGCCGGAATCCCTCCCGTGACGAGGAGCGCGTCGTGCAGCTCGTCCGCGCTCTCGACGTCGGGCCACGCCTCCTCCTGCACCCGCTCGATCGCCTCCGTATCCAGCTTCCCGAACTCTTCGGCGGTCTTCACGTCGAGCGAGCGGCGCGTCGCGACCGCCTGGGTGCGGCGCTCTTCGAGCGGCGCGTCGTCCAGGAACGCGTACGGCTTGGCGTTGAGGATCTCGTGCGCGATGGGCGAGGGCTCCGTCGTATCGCGGGAGACGAGCGTGAAGCGGGCGGCCGCGATTCCCTCCAGTACGCGCGTCAGTCCCGCCAGATCCATCGCCTCGGTGAGGCAATCCTCGATCGTTTGGTGAATCAGCGGGTGGTCCGGGATCTCCCGGTCGCCCACCAGGTTCTCGGGGCAGGCCAGCTGATCCGGGAAGACGGCGGCCGAGAGGTCCTCGGCTTCCATGCGCTGCAACGGCGTCGGTACCTTACGGCCACCGCGGAACCGCAGCACGGCGAGCGCCCGCGTCGCATTCCACCGCCAGCGGCTCTGGAACATCGGCGCGTCGAGCATCGCCTGTATCAGGATGTCCCGCACGGTCGCGGCGTTGAGATACTGGAAGACGCCTTCCAGAGTGAAGCTGTGATGCGGCCCGAGCGAGATGACGATCGCCTCGTCGTTCGCCGCCGCCTGCAGCTCGAAATTGAAGGAGCGGCAGAACCGCTTGCGCAGGGCGAGGCCCCACGCCTTGTTGATACGCGCGCCGAAGGGGGCATGCAACACGAGCTGCATTCCCCCGGCTTCGTCGAAGAAGCGCTCGAGGACGAGCGTTTCCTGGCTCGGAACCACGCCCAGCACGGCGCGGGTCGCGGCGAGGTACTCGACCATCTGTCGCGCCGCCGGTTCGGGGACGCCGGTGTCCACGAGCCACCCGATTGCTCCCGGGACGTCGCCGAGCCGCTGCTCGATGTCGCGGCGCAGCCGGGACACCTCCGCCGACAGCTCGTCGGTCCGGGCCGGCGCCTCCCCCAGCCAGAATGGAAGCGACGGGGGCTGGCCGCGCGCATCGGCCACGCGGACCTTCCCAGACTCGACTTTGAGGATCAGGTAGGACGCGTTGCCGAGCTGGAAGATGTCGCCCGGCGCGCTCTCTATCGCGAAGTCCTCGTTCAGCGTGCCGACGAACGTCTCGGTGGGCTCGAGCACGACACGGTAGTCGCCGAGGTCGGGGATGGCTCCGCCCGAGGTGAGCGCCGCGAGCCGCGCGCCACGGCGGGCGCGCAGCCGGCGGTTCACGCCGTCGTAGTGGATGTAGGCCGCCCGCCGTCCGCGCCGCGTGGTGAACCCCTCCGACAGCATCCGGACGACGTCGTCATAGTCCTTGCGCGGCAGGTCCCGGTACGGGTAGGCCCGCCGCACCAGATCGTACAGGGCGTCCTCATCCCACTCCTCGCACGCGACCGCGGCGACCATCTGCTGCGCCAGGATGTCGAGCGGCCGCTGCGGAATGATGAGCCGGTCCAGCTGCCCCTCGCGGGCCGCGCGCAGCAGCGCCGCGCACTCGATCAGCTCGTCGCGCGACAGCGGGAAGATGCGACCCTTGGGGACCGCCCCCAGGCGATGGCCCGAGCGCCCCACGCGCTGCAGCAGCGTGGCGATCGAGCGCGGCGTGCTGACCTGACAGACGAGATCCACCGACCCGATGTCGATGCCCAGTTCGAGGGAGGCAGTCGCCACCAGCGCCTTCAGCTCGCCGTTTTTGAGCCGCGTCTCTGCCTCGAGTCGTTTCTCGCGCGACAGGCTGCCGTGGTGCGACGTTACCTGGTCGGCGCCGAGGCGCTCGGAGAGCTGCATCGTGAGCCGCTCGCACAGCCGCCGGGTGTTCACGAACACGAGCGTGGTCTTGTGTTCGGCGATCAGCTGGGCGAGCCGCTCGTCGACTTCCTCCCACACCTCGGCCGACATCACGGCCTCGAGCGGCGAAGGCGGGATCTCGAGCGCCAGATCCAGCTCGCGCGCGTGCCCCGAATCCACGATGGTCGGCAGCGGCCGCCCCGAGCCGACGAGGAACCGCGCGATTTCCTCGATCGGCTTCTGGGTGGCCGAGAGCCCGATGCGCTGCAGCGGATGGCGCGTCAGCGCGGCCAGACGCTCCAGCGACAGGGCGAGGTGGCTGCCCCGCTTGTCCCGCGCCACCGCGTGGATCTCGTCCACGATCACGGTGCGCACGTTGCGCAACGTCTCGCGCGCCCGCTCGGAGGTGAGGATGAGATAGAGCGACTCGGGGGTGGTGACGAGGATGTGCGGCGGCTGCTTCACCATCGCCTGCCGGTCGGCGGGCGAGGTGTCGCCGGTGCGCAGCAGGACGCGAATATTCGCGTCCCGCAATCCGCCAGCCGCGAGCGCGGCGCGAATCTCTTCCAGCGGCTGGGAGAGGTTTTTCTGGATGTCGTTCGAGAGCGCCTTGAGCGGCGAGACGTAGACGACCTGGATATCGTCGGGCAGCGCGCCGTCCAACCCCTGGCGCAGCAGATCGTCGATCGCGGCGAGAAACGCTGCGAACGTCTTCCCCGATCCGGTCGGGGCGGCGATCAGCACATCGCCCCCGGCCTGGATCAGCGGCCAAGCGCGGTGCTGCGGCTCGGTCGGTTCCGGAAACCGACCGGAGAACCAGCGATCCACGACCGGATGAAACCGCGCCCCGCTCATGTTGCGAAATATGCGACGGGCGCGGCGATTCGCGTAGGGACGGTTGGCGGTACTTTATTCCCCCGATGGAATCGCCACCCCGCTTCGCCGCCCTCGCCAGGGCCCGCCGCTGGCTCGACCGGCGCTCCCCGGGCGTGCTGCTGTCGGCTGGGGCCGCCGCGGTCGCCGGGATCGGCGTCGTGGACTACGCCACGGGCCCGGAGTGGAGCTGGATGGTGTTCTACCTCGCGCCCATCGCGGCCGTCACCTGGTTCGGCGGCAAGGCTCGCGGCTGCGCGGTCGCGGCGCTGAGCGCCATCGTGTGGGTGCTCGCCGACCTCATCGCCGGGCACCCCGACTCCGCGTGGACCATCCGGCTCTGGAACGGGTTCGTCGGTACGGCGTTCTTCATCACCGTGCCGCTCGTGCTCGCGGCGCTGCGCGACGCGCTACTCCGCGAGCAGTCGCTCGCCCGCACCGACGCCCTGACCGGGACCGCAAACACTCGCGCGTTCACCGAGCTGGCCGATCTCGAGATTCGCCGCGCCCGCCGCTACGGCACGCCGTTCGCCCTGGCCTACCTCGACGTGGACGAGTTCAAGCAGATTAACGACGCGCTGGGGCATTCGGCGGGCAATACGATGTTGCAGACGGTGGCCGCGGCGCTGTCGCGCGGCGTCCGGGAGACCGACCATGTGGCCCGTATGGGTGGCGATGAGTTCGCGCTCCTGGTGACCGACGCGAACGAAGCCGAGGCCCGGCGAGTGATACAGCGCGTCCTGGCCGAGGTGGCGCTGGCGATGCGCGGCGCGCGTTACACGGCGTCGTTCAGCATGGGGGTGGCGGTGTTTCTCACGCCGCCCCGGACGGTGGACGAGCTGATCGCGCGGGCCGATGAGCTGATGTACGAAGTGAAGCGCAGCGGGAAGAACGCGGTGCGCTACCGCGTGTTCGCGGAGCAGTCGGCCGCGGGCTAGCCCAGGGCCGCGGCGAGCGACGTGCCGCGCGTCGCCGCGATCCGCTCGACGGTCTCGCCGATCTTGTTGTTCGGCGTCGAGGCGCCGGCGGTGATGCCGATGCACGCCGGCCCCGGGGGCAGCCAGTCGGCTCGCCGGACCTCCTCGCGGGTCCCCACCGGCATGTGGCGGATGCTCGCCGTCTGCGGGTCGATGCACAGCGCGTCTTCGATGTGGTAGGTCGCGACGCGCGGCGCGCAGATCGCGGCGAGATGGGTGGTGTTGCTCGAATTGTAGCCGCCGATCACTACCATGACGTCGAGCGGCTCCTCGATCAGCTTGAGCACCGCATCCTGGCGGTCCTGCGTCGCCGAGCAGATGGTGTCGAAGGTGCGAAAGTGGTCGGCGAGCGCCGCGTCGCCCCAGCGCCGCGCCATGCTCGCGCGCAGCTCACCCGCGATGGCCAGAGATTCGTTGGAGAGCATCGTGGTCTGATTCGCGACGCCGATCTTCACCAGGTCGGTATCCGGATCGAACCCCGGCGACACGGCATGGGCGAAGTCGCGCAGCAATTGCTCCGTGCTCGCCGCCCCCTCGATGAACGCGCACACCGCTTTCGCCTCATCCATGTGCCGGACGATGATGTACTTCCCGCGCGGGAAGTTTGTGACTTGACTCGCGGTGGCCTTGGTCTCTTCGTGGAAATACTTGCCGTGGATCACCGCCGTATAGCCATCGCGCGCGTACGCCTCGACCCGCTTCCATACGTTGAGGACCGAGCCGCAGGTCGTGTCCACCAGCACGCACCCGATCGCGCGCAGGCGCGCGAAGTCCTGCACCGTGACCCCGAAGGCGGGGAGGATGACGACATCCGATTCCGTCACGGCGCTGAAATCGAACTCTCCATCGGTCCCGCGGAACAGGAACGCCACACCCATCGCCCGGAGCTTGGAATTGACATGCGGGTTGTGGATGATTTCGCCGACGAGGAACGTGCGGCGCTCGGGAAACTTGGTGCGGGTCTCGTACGCGTATTCGACCGCCCGGTCCACGCCGTAGCAGAACCCGAACTCCTGGGCCAGGCGGAAGGTCAGGTCCCCCACCGGCAGGGTATTGCCGTTGGCACGGATCGCATCGACGAGCCGACTGTGATAGTCGGCCGTGAGCGCGCCTTCGATGGCGTCCTTGAGCCCGAAGCCCTTCCGGAAGTACGTCTGCTCCACGGGGGTCAATCTAGCGGCGTGCCGCCACCAGCGCGCAGGGCGTCGAGCACGCGCTGGACCTGCCAGCCGTCGCGGAAGCCGGCGGGATTCCCGGAAGGTGTCCCACCGCGGATCGTGGCCACGAGGTCGCGGGCGAGACGCACGAACGAGCGGGCCCACATGTTGTTGACCGTCGTGCGTCCGGAGAGGTCATCGGCGACGCTGATGTCCTCGAGCGGTCCCCCAGCCGGGCCGATCTCCAGCCGGCCCTCGCCGGTGAGCACGAGCGTGCCCTCCGCGCCGGTGATCTGCGCGAGGTGTCCGGGCCCATGGTGAGCGACCGCGGAGAGCGTCAACGTCGCCACGGCGCCGCTGGATAGGGTGAGCGCGCCGCTCACGAACTCGTCGGCCGTCACCGGGCGCACCACGCCAGCGGCGTCGTGGCGCTCACGGATGAACGTTCCGACGCGACCGGCGACGCGCGTGACTTCCTCGTCGGTCCAGAAGCGGCACAAATCGATCAAGTGTGAGCCGACCGCGCCGAGGATGCCGCCGCCCTGCGCGCCGTCGAACCACCAGGTCCACGGAGCGCTGGCCGTCTGCGGCCGCCCGTCGCCGCGGAGGTACGGCTTGAGCGACAGCTCGATGTGGCGCACCGCGCCGATCGCGCCGGCCCGAATCAGCTCACGCACCCGGCGGCGATTCGGCTCGTAGCGCAGCTCGTGGTCGACCCACGCCACCTGGGTCGGCCTCCGCTCGGCCGCGAGCAACATGCGGTGCGCCTCCGCGGCGTCGAGCGCCATCGGCTTCTCGCACAGAACGTGCTTTCCCGCCTCGAGACCCGCGATGGCGCAACGGGCGTGGCTGGGTGGCGTCGAAGACACTACGACGAGATCCACGTCGGGCGACTGCGCCAGCTCGGCGCCGTCGTCGTAGACGCGCGGAATGCCGAACTCCGCAGCCACCGCCTCGGCGTTGGCGCGCCGGCCGCTCGCGATCGCCGTCACCTGCACGTCCGGCACCAACCGCAACCCGGGGAGCTGTACGCGCCGTGCGAATCCGGTGCCGACACAGCCGACGCGCACCGTCATTGCTGCACCTGACAGGATACGGTGTCCGCGGCCAACGGAACGTGGTCGAGCGTGAGCTCCGCCGAGCGCGGCCCCCCGAGCCCCGGCTCGACTCCGTGACCGTGCACCTGCAGGGTGAGCGATGGAGCCGCCTGCGTCACGGTCGCGGTGCCATCGTCCACGGTCAGACCATGCGTCACCGGTCCGATCACGAACCGAACCGCCGCGATCACGCCGCGCGTCGCGCCGCTGTCGGCCCGGGCGAGCAGTGGGTAGGTCCCGGTATCGGGCGCGGCCCGGTCCGCGCGCAGCCACACGAGCACTCCCTGTCCCAGGCGCGCGCCGGTGACGAGAATCCCGCGTCCGTCGGCGCACCGCTGCGCCCGGACAGGCACCTCGAACCGGATCGTGTCGGTCGCTCCCGTTTGCGCCAGGCGCACCCGTCCCGTCCCCTGTGAGGTCGTGGGGCGTCCGCACGATGCGGCGAATGTGAGAAGGACGAAGGTGCGGCGCGTCACGGCACCGGCACTCCGAGTGTCCGGCGCGCCTCGGCCATCGATAGCGTGTGGGGACGCAGGGCCTCGAGCAACCCCGGTGGCAGCGGGCGTGGTTTCAGCGCGGGGCGGTCCACGCAGACGAGCACCATCCAGCCGGCCGCCGCGAGAATAGGCGTACCGTCGCGCAGCACGTCGAAGTTGAGGGTCATCGAGGTCGTGCCGACCCGGCCGACGTAGGTCGCCACCCGCAGCCGGTCGTCCAACCGGGGCGGATGAAAGAACTCGCTGTGCACCGCTTTGCGCGGCAGGAAGATGTCGTACCGGTCGAAGACGTCTTTGTAGGCGAGGCCGCAGGATCGGAACAGCTCCGTTTCGGCGATCTCGAAGAACCGCACGTAGGAGCCGTAGAAGATGATGCCCGCGAAGTCCACGTCGGACCAGCGGACATACTCCTCGATGATGTAAGGCGTGGGAGCGACGGAGGGCATCGCCCCGGGAAACTAGAGAGGCCTAGGAGGCTGCGCCAGGACGCGCGACTTGGCCGTAGGTTCGCAAGCGGCGCCACAGGGTCGTCCGGCTGATCCCCAGTCGTCGCGCCGCTTCCGCCAGCCGCCCGCCGGTCGCGGCGAGGGCTTCGAGGATGGCCTGGCGTTCCTGCTCGGCCAGCGTAGCGGCGGTGCCGTTGCCGCCAATGACCACCGCTTCACCGAGCGCCGTTTCGCCATCGCGCAAAGGCACCGCCCGACCCTGGCGCGCCAGGAGCGCGCGCCGCACATCGTGCGCGTTCCCGTTGGATGCGGCCAGCACACGCCGAGCGACGGTGTTGGCATACACCAACCCGCCGCCGGCATCAAACACCGCGATTCCCTGCTCGAGTGACTCGAGTACCGCGCGACCGAGCGCGTCCATCGGCACCCCTTACCATCGGACCACCGGAAAGGTTTCATCGGCGGCGCGGCCGGCGGCCCCCATGCAGCAGCCGGCCACGCTCGGCCCGCGGCAGCTCCGTGAGCTGCCGTCGCATGTCGTCCAGCGAATCGGCCCGTACTGCCGGCCGTTTACCCCGCAGGACGCTGAATCGCAGCGGCCGGTCGAGCGGCGGGAGGTCCGCCGGCCGCAGTCGCCGCGCCTGTCCCTCCTTGAGCCGCAACCGAACCACCCCCACGCCCTGCTCCACCTCGTAGTCGAGCGGGACGCGATCACCATACAGGTGGAGCGACGCCGGGAACGCGTCCAGCCGCGCGCGCTCCGCCGCCGGGAGGATGTCGTCCACATTCAGAGCGAGCGGCCGCTGGATGAACGCGTCCCAGCTTTCAACCCCCCCGAGCTGCTCGGCGAGCCTGGCGGCCAGGCTCTCGGGGGACACCGCCGCCAGAGACCCCCCGGATCGCCGCCAATACTCGCCGCCGCGCTCGAGGGACTGGCGAACCGTCCGTTGGTTGGGATGAGGCGTCCGGCCTCCCGCCAGCGCGGCCACCAGCGCCGCACGGGCCGCTCCGGCGAGCGCCGCGGGGAACGGGGTAGGTAGAGGCTCGACCTCGCGATCCAGCAGGAAGCCGAAGTACTCCACGGTGCGCACGGCCGTGAGCTTCCCCCGCCCCCGTCCTTCGGCGAACTCGACGGTCGTCGCGCCGCGCCGAGCGTAGCGGCGCACGAGGCGCTCGGGCACCTGCGTGCCCTCGATGCCGGCGCGCGGATTCCCGAAGCGATCGGCGAAATAGCGCAGCGATCCGGCGATGGCGCCCCAGGCGCCGCACACCGAATTCCGGGAGACCCGTGCCTCACGACCGTCGGCCGTTTGCTCGTCGATCACGAGGTCGAAGGGCTGGATGCGGGCCACGAGGTCTTGGAAGGCGGCCAGCGCCTGCTCCTGAGCGATGGGGAAGCGTTCCGGCAGCGGTACCTCGATTTGCCGGTAGGCGGAAGCCGTGCCCAGGGCGATGTCCTCGAGCGCCTTGATGAGGACGCCGCGCCATTCGGCCCACCGCTCGAGCGTCTCGCGAAACAGATGCCGCGGCAGTCCATACACCTCCCCCAGGTAGCCGTGCTTGTTCACGGCCTCCGCGAAGACGTTGTAGGCGGTGAGGTGGTCACTCCCCGGCACGATCAGCCCCTTCAGATTCCGGTTCTCGCGGGTCATGCGGTGCAGCGAATCGATGTTCGACGCCACGGCAACAATCGGAACGAGATCCGATTCGGCGTTCACGAGGAGCTCCCCCCAGGGCCGGTCGACCGGCATCGACTCGACCGCGCGCCCGTAGCGGGTGAGCCGTCCTGCTTCGACGAGCCCCCGCTCGGTGAGCAGCTGCACGGCGGCGCGATAGGACCGGCGGTCGAGCGGCACGGGCAGATCGAGCTCGGCGGCGTCGACCCCCAGCGCGGCGCAGGTAATCGCCACGCGCTCGGTGTCGCCCGCCAGCTGGAACTCCGGTGGCGTGGGTCGCAGGGCCGAGAACTCCAGATTGCGGTCGCTCAGGATGTAGACCTCGCCGTTGGCCACCCGGCCGTGCACCCGGCCCGCCATCTGGAGGATTTCGTTCGCGCCGAGGTAGAGCCGGGTGAGCACGTTGCGGCCGCGGTCGACGACGTTGGCGTACCGGGCATCGTAGATCACGACCGTATCGAGGCCGCGCACGTTCAGGGCCGATTGGCCGGCGGCGGTCATCGCGAGCAGGAACGGCCGCTCCACCTCGCCGTCCAGGAAGGGCCGGATGACCCGGATCGGCTCCCCGCCGTGGTAGAACGCGGCCGTCAGGCGCGGCCACTGCGCGCCCAACCGACCTGCCAGCTCCTCTACCTCGGCGCGGGTCGGAACGAAGACCGCTACGCCACGGCGCTCCTTCAGCACTCTCCGTACGAACCGCTCATCCAGAAAGTCGAGGGGCTGCAGCGGCACGACGCGGACCCGGGCGGCGCGCGCCGGGTCGAACGCCGTGGTTTCCAGCACTTCGTCCGAATCGAGGTAGCGCGCGTAGAAGCTCGGATCCACCGTCGCCGACAACCAGATGAACCGACAATGCGCCCGCTTCCCGAGGGCGAGGCACAACTCCAGCTCGGCCGAGGTCTGGTGAATCTCGTCCACGACCAGCGTATCCCGTGACGTGATCAAACCGTCTTCGAACCAGCGCCGCGCGATGCCGGTCGTCACGATGACGACGTTCCAGGTCGGGGTTTCGGGCGTCGCTTCGCGCTCGCGGTTCACCACGCCGACCCGCAGCGGCACGCCGAGGATCCGCTCCGCGATGGGCCGGATGCCGAGTGTCTTGCCGGTCCCGGTCCCCGCCATGATCCCGAAGCCCCGACCCGACGCCGCGAGCCGGCGGACGTCGTCGCCGTGCTCGCGCTCCAGCAGCGTATCGAGGTGCAGGCCCATCGCGAGCTCGATCGTCTCGCACGCCGCCCGGGTTGGAGCGATGACAATGACTCGTCCGGTCGCCGGCTCCGCCGCGAGAAACGCTTCGGGATCGGGAGGGAGGAAGTGATCGCGGGTTGGATGCACAGGTCAATTCAACGAGGCAACCTCGCAAAAAGCAAACGGCCAGGAGCCGCTTGGGCCCCTGGCCGCCTCCAATCTGTTGCCTCATGGTTCAGCGGTCGTCGTCGCGGTCGCGGTGGCGCCGATTCTGGTCGAAGTCGCGATCACGCTCGCGGCCGTGGGCCCGGTCCCGATCGCGGTGCCGGCCATACTGCCGCTCCCACTCGCGGTCGCGGTCGAAGTCACGACGAAAGAAGCGGTGATCGCGCTCGTAGATGATCACCCGGTGAGGCGGACCGTACCGACGCGGCAGCGGCTCATAAAAGTAGTACGGGTACCGATCAGGGTAGTAGAAGTAGTACGGCCGGTACACCGGTCGAATGAACGACCGGCCGACAAACACATCGCCCGATATGTACGGGCGCGGCACCCCGAACCCAAAGGACAGCTGGACGCTCGTCTGAGCGGAGGCGGTACCGGCCGCGAGCAGCGTCACGAGTCCAGCGACTATCACGAACCGTTTCATGGTGACCTCCTGGTTGCTCCGCAAAACCTCATGGAAGCCGCGTGCCAGCTTCGGAGGCAGACGCAACCCGTTGATCGCCCATCGGTTGACCGCGTGGTGCAGGCTGCGACGGATGGCGGTGTGTCCCTTCGTGAGGTCACCCGCCCGCCTCAATCGCCGAAGCTGATGCCGACCTCGCGAGCGGTGGCGATCACGTCGGAATCGAGGGCGATGCGCTTCGGGCGGGACAGCACCTGATCGATGGGAACGGCGACGA
>JBGQHV010000056.1:0-17243 GCA_041498155.1 Gemmatimonadota bacterium
ATCCCACCGGCCGGAGTGGTTTCCACGCTGGCGGTGGGTTGTGCGTATGAGGTTCGGCGCGCTCCCGCTCGGTGCGCCGTCCGCGGGTCGTGCTCACCTTTGTCCGGGACGTACTGGCGCACCGTGTCTCGCTTGCGATCGATGCTGGTCCGGTTCCTCCTCGCCGCCATCCCGGCGGCGGGCTGCTCCCCCAAACAGCCGGGCGGTCCGGCGCGCGTGTCCGTGAGCGTGGCCCGCGTCGAGCGCCGGTCGATGCCGTACGAGATTGACGCGACGGGTACGGTCGAGCCGGCCCGGACGGTGGCCATCACGTCTCAGGTCGCCGGGATGCTGCAGCGCGTTCGCTTTGCCGAAGGCGAGGACGTGGCGGCGGGGCAGGTGCTGTTCCAGATCGATCCGCGCCCCTTCGCCGCCGCGTTGCAGCAGGCGCAGGCCAACCTGTCGCGCGATCTGGCGCAAGCGGAGAATGCGACACGCGATGCGGCGCGCTACCGGGCGCTGGCCCAGCAGAAATTCGTCACGGACGAGGACTACCAGCAGCGCCAGGCGACGGCGGACGCGCTCAACGCCACGCTCCAGGCGGACTCTGCGGCGCTGACCGAAGCACGGCTGAGCCTCGAGTACGCGACCATCCGCGCGCCGCTCTCCGGTCGCACCGGAAGCCTGTTGGTGCACGAGGGCAACCAGGTCCACCCGACTGACGGCGCGCCGCTCGTGACCATCAATCAGCTGCGGCCGATCCTGGTCCGGTTCGCCGTGCCCGCCCGCCAGCTCCCCGAGCTGCAGCGCCGCAGCGACCGGCCGCTCCGAGTGCTGGTGCGCACGACGCAGGATTCGGCGCCCCAGATCGAGGGGGAGCTGTCGTTCGTGGACAATCACGTGGATTCGAGCACCGGGACGGTGCTGCTCAAGGGGCGCTTCCCGAACCAGGACGGCCGGCTCTGGCCCGGTGAGTTTGTGGGGGTCACGCTGGTGCTCGGCGTCCAGGCGGACGCGCTGGTGATCCCGGAGCAGGCGATCCTGACCGCCCAGCAGGGGACGTTCGTTTTCGTCGTCGATCCCGACGGCACAGCGAAGCAGCGCCCGGTCACCGTCGAGCGCATGGTGGACAGCCTGGCGGTCATCGCCGACGGACTCGAGCCCGGGTCGCTCGTGGTGACCGACGGGCAGCTGCGGCTCACACCGGAGGCGAAGGTCGACATTCGGGGCGGGCCCAAGACCGAGGCCGACCCGCCGGCCACCTCGCGCCCGTGAGCTTCTCCGGGCTGTTCATCCGCCGGCCCGTCGCCACCACGCTCGTGATGCTGGCGATCCTGCTGTTCGGCGTGATGGGCTACCGCCTGCTGCCGGTGAGCGACCTGCCGAACGTGGACTTTCCCACGATCTCGGTGAACGCCGGCCTACCCGGGGCGAATCCCGAAACGATGGCCGCCGCGGTCGCGACCCCGCTCGAGAAGCAGTTCTCGACGATCGCCGGCATCGACGCGATGACGTCGTCCAGCGGGCAGGGAGGCACGTCGATCACGCTGCAGTTCAATCTGTCCCGGGATATCGACGCCGCCGCGCAGGACGTGCAGGCCGCGATTTCCCAGGTGCTGCGCCAGCTGCCGCAGGGGATGCTGCCGCCGTCGTTCCGCAAGGTGAACCCCGCCGATTCACCGATCCTCTTTCTGGCGGTGAGCTCGCCGACCCTGTCGCTGTCGGCCCTCGATGAGTACGCCGAGACGTTCCTCGCGCAGCGCATCTCGACGGTGGACGGCGTGGCGCAGGTGCAGGTGTTCGGCTCCCAGAAGTACGCCGTCCGGATCCAGGTCGATCCCCAGGCGCTGGTGGCGCGGGGCATCGGTATCGACGAGGTGTCGTCGGCGGTGGACGCGGGGAACCCGAACGTGCCGACGGGGACGCTGTGGGGGCCGCACCGCGCCTACACGGTGCTGGCCGACGGACAGATCGAGAGCGCGCCCGAGTTCCGCCAGCTGGTGGTGACGTACAAGGACGGGGCCCCGGTGCGGTTGCAGGATGTGGCCCGCGTGATGGACGACGTGCAGGATAACAAGACGGCGAGCTGGTTCGACGGCGCTCGGGCCATCGTGCTGGCGGTCCAGCGCCAGCCGGGGACCAACACCGTGGCGGTTGGCGACGGGGTGAAGCAGACCGTCGCGGCCCTGGGGCCGCAGCTTCCGGCGTCGGTCCGGATTCAGACGTTGTACGACCGGTCGCAGCCGATCCGCGAGTCGGTGCACGACGTCAAGGTGACGCTGTTCATCACGCTGTGCCTCGTGGTGCTCGTCATCTTCCTGTTCCTGCGCAACCTTTCGGCGACGGTGATCCCGAGCCTGGCCCTGCCGCTGTCGATCGTGGGCACGTTCGCGGCGATGTTCCTGCTGGGCTACAGCCTCGACAACCTGTCCCTGATGGCGTTGACGCTGTCGGTGGGCTTCGTGGTGGACGATGCCATCGTGATGCTCGAGAACATCGTCCGGCACATGGAGATGGGAAAGCGGCCGCTGCAGGCCGCGCTCGACGGCGCGCGCGAGATCGGGTTCACGATTCTCTCGATGACGCTGTCCCTGACGGCGGTGTTCATCCCGGTGCTGTTCATGGGCGGGATCATCGGGCGGCTGTTCCACGAGTTCGCGGTGACGATCGGGATCGCGATTCTCGTGTCGGGGTTCGTCTCCCTGACACTCACGCCGATGCTGGCGAGCCGCTTCCTGCGCCCACCGGCCGAGGAACGGCACGGCCGGTTCTATGAGGCCACCGAGCGTGTGTACCGGCGCGCCCTCGGGTTCTACGAGCGGACCCTCGTGTGGGTGATGGATCACCGTCCCGTGGCGCTGGCGTTCTCGCTCGCGATCCTCGTCGGGACAGGGGCACTGTTCGTCCTCGTACCCAAGGGGTTCATACCGACGGAGGACACAGGCCTCATCCAGGGTACGACCGAGACGATCGAAGGCAGCTCCTACGACGCCATGGTCAGTCACCAGCAGCAGGTCGCCGCGGTGCTGGCGGCGGATCCGAACGTGGACCATTTCATGTCGTCGGTCGGCGGCGGCACCATGAACCAGGGTCGCGTGACGATCCGCCTCAAGCCGCGCGGCCAACGGCGGCTCGATGCCGACGGGGTCACGCGCGAGCTCGCGCCCAAACTCGCCGCGATTCCGGGCATCCGGACCTACCTCCAGGTTCCCCCCGTGATCCGCATCGGCGGCCGGTCCAGCAAGACCCTGTATCAGTTCACGCTGCAGGGCGCGGACATCCAGGCGCTGTACGACAACGCTGGCGCCCTGGAAACTCGGTTACGCCAGATCCCGACCCTGCGCGACGTCACGAGCGATCTCCAGATCAAGAACCCGCAGGTCGAGGTCCACATCGACCGCGACCGGGTGGCCGCCCTCGGCCTCACGGTGCAGCAGGTGGAGCAGGCGCTGTACGACGCGTACGGCTCCCACCAGGTCTCGACCATTCTCACGCCGAATAACCAGTACTGGGTGGTGCTGGAGCTGCTGCCCCAATACCAGCAGGACCTGACGGCGCTCAACATGCTCTACATTCGCTCGCCCCAGGGCGCGTTGGTGCCGCTCTCCACGCTCGCGTCCGCGACGCCGACGGTCGGCCCCCTGAGCGTGAACCATTCCGGGCAGCAGCCCTCCGTCACCCTCTCGTTCAACCTCGCTCCAGGCGCTTCATTGGGGGAGGCGGTGAGCGCCGTCCAGCGCACGGCCCGGCAGACGCTGCCGGCGACCATCAGCACGTCCTTCGGCGGCACAGCCCAGGCGTTCCAGGCGAGCCAGCAGGGGTTGGCCTTCCTGTTGATTCTCGCGGTCATGGTGATCTACATCGTGCTCGGCATTCTCTACGAAAGCTTCATCCACCCGCTGACGATCCTCTCGGGGCTGCCGTTCGCCGGGTTCGGAGCGCTCCTGACGCTGCTCATCTTCCGGACCGAGCTGAGCATTTACGCCTTCGTGGGGATCATCATGCTGGTGGGGCTGGTCAAGAAGAACGCGATCATGATGATCGATTTCGCGATCGCAGCGGAGCGGCGTGCCCACAAGACCGCGCGGGACGCGATTCTCGAGGCCTGCAGCGTGCGGTTCCGGCCCATCATGATGACGACCATGGCGGCCCTGATGGGGACGCTCCCGATCGCCGTCGGGTGGGGCGCGGGCGCGGAGTCGCGGCGTCCCCTCGGGCTCGCGGTGGTCGGCGGACTCGCGTTCTCGCAGATCGTCACCCTGTACGTGACGCCGGTGTTCTATACCTACCTCGACGCGCTGCAGCAGCGCCTGAGCCGGCGCCGCGCGCCCGCGCTGGTCGGACTGGCCGACGTCGTGCCCGTCGACTGACCCGAGGGCCGGTACGGCCCGGCCGCCCGCATCGTGACGGGTATCACCCGGAAACCCGCCCCCGAATGACTATGGTTACGCCGAGATGAAAACGGTGACGCTGTCCCGGACCGCGAGCGACCTGGTCATCCTGGCCGCGCTGGCCGCGATCTATTTCGTGGCCGGGAAGATCGGGCTCCGCCTGGCCTTCGTGAACGCCAGCGCGACGCCGGTGTGGCCCTCGGCCGGCATCGGGCTCGCGGCGTTCCTGATTCTGGGGTACCGGGTGTGGCCGGCCATTCTGCTCGGCGCATTCCTGGTGAACTTCACCATCGCCGGCTCGATCGCCAGCTCGGCGGCCATCGCCATCGGGAACACGCTGGAGGGCGTGGTCGGCGCCTACCTGGTCAACCGCTACGCCAACGGCCTGGACTGCTTCGACCGCCCTCGGGACATCTTCCGCTTCGCGGGACTCGCCGCCGTCATCGGCGCCACCCTGAGCGCCACCTGGGGCGCCACGACCCTGTCGTTGACCGGGTCCGCCCAGTGGACGGAGTACGGGTCGATCTGGCTGACGTGGTGGCTGGGCGGCGCCGCGGCGGATCTCGTCGTGACGCCGGTGCTCGTCCTGTGGAGCCGGCCCTCGGTGCACCACTGGCGGCGCTGGCAGGTGCTCGAAACGGGCGTGCTGCTGCTGTCGCTGGTGGTGGTGAGCCAGCTGGTCTTCGGCGGCCTCTTCCCGGACAAGAACTACCCGCTCGACTTCCTGTGCATTCCGTTCCTCTTGTGGGCGTCGCTGCGCTTCGAGCCTCGCGAAGCGGCCGCCGCCCTCCTGCTGCTGGCCGGGATCGCCGTGCGGGGGTCGCTGTGGGGCTACGGGCCGTTCGTGCGCGGCACGCAGAACGAATCGCTGCTCCTGCTGCAGGCGTTCATGGGTGTCGTGTCGCTCATGACCCTGACCATCGCCGCCGTGGTTTCCGCTCGCCGTCGCGCCACCGAGCGGCTGCGGCTGATGTCGGTCACCGATCCCCTCACCGGGCTGGCCAACTACCGGCAGCTGATTGCGGTGCTCGCGGGAGAGATCCGGCGCTCCGTCCGGACGGGACGACCCTTCGCCGTGCTGTTCCTCGATCTGGACGCCCTGAAGCGCATCAACGATCGCTACGGACACCTGGTCGGGAGTCGGGCCATCTGTCGGGTGGGGGAGGTGCTGCGCCACTCCTGCCGCGCCATCGACACCGCGGCGCGCTACGGTGGCGACGAATTCGCGCTGATTCTTCCCGAAACGGGGGAATTGGAAGCGCGCCAGGTGACGGTGCGTATCGCCGAGCGGCTGGCGGCGGACAGCGAAGTTCCCGCGGTTTCGGCGAGCGCGGGATTGGCCCTGTATCCCCGCGACGGCGAGACGGTCGAGACGATGCTCGCCGCGGCGGACCGGGACCTGTACGAAGCCAAAGCCCGCACCCAGGAGAGGGTCACATGAGGCCGTCACGCCTGGTCGGCGCCTTGATGGTCTGCGCGACGGCCACCGGGAGCGCGCAGCGCGCCAAGAGCTTGGAGTTCGGCGGCTCCGCCAGCGTCACCCGCTACGACGAATTGATGGGACTGGGGCGCCGCGTGGGGGCGGGGGCGCATGTCGGCTACTTCTTCACCCGACGGCTGTCGGTGGAGCTCGAGGGCGGATTCGCCCAGCCGCGCACTCAGGTCCCCTTCGTGTTCACCACCGTACGCTGGGGCAGCGCCAGCCTCGTGCTCAACGTCGGCGCGGGCGCCCGCAACCTCCCCTACGTCCTGGGCGGTTACACGCGGATCGATTACGGCGGGAACGCTCCCTATGATTTTGCCGACCACGCCGTCCACGGTGCCGTCGGCGACCGGATCTTCCTGTTCAACGGCGCGGCCATCCGGCTCGAAGGACGGGCGATCTACGCCCCGAGCACCGATCCTCGCTTCGGCGGCAAATGGGCCGGCCACCTGGTGGGTTCGATGGGCCTCACGATGTTCGCGCCGGCGCGATCGGGGGGCGACGCGGATCGCGATCAGGTCGCGGATGCGCGCGATGCCTGCCCCGGCACGCCCGCGGGCGTACCGGTGGATCGGCGCGGCTGTCCCCTCGATTCCGACGCGGATGCGGTCGCCAATGGGATCGACCGGTGTCCCAACACCCCTGCGGGCGCGCAGGTCGATCGCACCGGGTGCCCGATCGATACCGACCGGGACGGGGTATTCGACGGCATCGACCAGTGCGCCGGCACTCCGGCGGGCAGCGCGGTGGACACGCGAGGGTGTCCCTTCGATGCCGACGCGGACGGTGTAGCGGACCAGCTCGATCGCTGTCCGGCGACCGCCCGGGGGGTCGCGGTGGATGTCGCCGGCTGTCCCGCGCGAGACTCTACCGCGGCGCTGCTTCCCGTTCGCGGGCCGGTCGTGCTGCGCGGGGTGAGCTTTGAAACGGGCAGCTCGGCGCTGACGCCGGGGTCGTACGGGGTGCTCGACGGGATCGCCGCCGCGCTGGCGGGCCATCCCGACTTCCGCGTGGAGATCGCCGGTTATACCGACGACGCCGGGGCGCCGGGAACGAATGTGCGGCTCTCACAGCTGCGGGCGGAGGCGGTGCGCGCCTATCTCGTGAGCCGGGGCGTGGGGGCAGGGCGGCTGGCGGCTCGCGGCTATGGATCGGCGAGCCCGGTCGCCAGCAATACCACGGCCGCCGGCCGGGCGCAGAACCGCCGGGTCGAGCTGCACCGCCTGCCCTAGGGCGCTTCGGACGACCCACGTCCCGGTAACGCGGGTCACGGCGCATCCCCCGCCCGGATGCGCAACATAGAGTCCATGCCAATCCGCCGCGCTGCCGTTCGGGACATTCTCGCCCCCTTGATCGCGCTCGCCGCCCTCGCCGCCCTGGCCGCCCTCACCGTGGGGTGACTTGCCGGAGGTGATAGCTTCCGCATTATGCAGACGGCGACCGATCTGACCATCACCCTGCAGACCAGCCGTCCCGGCGCCCTGGTGACCGCACTCGAGGCGCTGGGACGGACGGGGATCAACGTCGAGGGCGTCACGGAGTTCGATGGGGTGCTGCACCTGCTCACGCGGGACGCCGGGGGCGCCACCCGGGCCCTGCGCTCGGCCGGGGTGCGGGTCCGCAACGAGCGGGTCGTGGCGGTGATCGGGGTCGAGGACCGCCCCGGGGTCGCGGCCACCATGCTGCGCCGGGTCGCCGACGCGGGGATCAGCGTCCAATTCTGCTATCTCGCGACCAATACCCGGCTGGTGATCGGCGCCGACGACCCCAAGGAGATCGCCAAGATTCTGGCGTAGTGAGAGGGCCGGGGGTGTCGATTGGGTCGCCCGTCTGTGGGGCTTCGTCTCGTAAGTTGCTCTGCAATAATGAGTTAGTGAATGACCACGCGGCTGTGGCACCCGCCAACCCTCACGGCCCCGCGTTTGCCGGCACAGATTCTCCGCCATGACGTCGCCGCGCCCTGTTGCCATCGCCTGTGCCGCCCTGTTGGCGCTCGCTGCCTGTTCGCATCCTGCCCCGGATCCCGTGCCCGTCCCGGATACGGTCCCGGCACGCGTCGTGACCGAGACCGTGACCGTGCGCGATCACGACCTCGAGCAGCGCGTCACCCGGCTCGAGCTGCAGCTGCTGGATCGCGATGCGCAGATCGAGGATCTCCAGGCCCGCCTCGACGACGCGAGCCGAGAGGTCGTGCGCTCGATGGCCAAAGTGCAGACCCTGGCCACCCGCGCCGAAGCCGCCTCCGGCATGGCCGAGGCGCAGATCGTGCTCCAAGCATTGCGCCGCTCGGCGCGCGGTCAGGCGAGTTCGGAGGTCGCCCGCGTCGCGAAGATGCTGAAGGAAGCCACGGACGAATTCGATCGTCAGAACTACGGGGGGGCCCTCTACCTCGCGAATCAGGCGAAGGCGCAGGCGAGTGTCGGCCGCAGTCGCGTGTCCGGCGATGCGTCGTCGCTGCGCCCGGGCGAGACCCTGTTTACCGTTCCGCTGGCGCTCCGCACGGTTGGTCGCTGCAAGATCCGGGAGGGTCCCGGGACGACGTTTCGCGTGCTGTCGACGCTCGACGTGGGTGTCCACCTCACGGGGTTGTCCTACGTGGATCAGTGGATGCGGGTGGCGGACGACAGTGGCAAAGGTGGCTGGGTCTTCTACAACCTGGTGAAGCGTACCGACAGCGCCAACTAGACGGGCATCGCTTACCCCGCCAGCTCTTTGGGCTTCGGGGGCCGCACCAGCTTCAATCCCGCCCGCCGCACCTTATCGCGGCCTTCACGCTTGGCTTCGTACAGGGCCTCGTCCGCCGCGGCGATCACTTGCTCGGGCGTCCCGCCGTGCAGTGGGAATTCTGCGACGCCGATGCTCACGGTCATGTGGCGGCTCGGGAACGCCTCTTCGGCGATGCGGCTGCGGATTCGCTCGGCGATCTCCAGGGCTTCCGGCATGCCGGTTTCCGGCAGCATCACGATGAATTCCTCACCGCCGTAACGGGCCACGAAGTCCACTTCGCGGGTGGCCTCGCGGAGCAGGGCGGCGACCCGGGTGAGCACGACGTCGCCCGCCGGGTGGCCGAAGCTGTCGTTGTATTTCTTGAAGTGATCCACGTCCACCATCAGGACGGCGAACGTGTGCTTCAGGCGCTGCGACCGGCGCGCTTCGTCGCTCAGGACCTCCATGAGGCGACGCCGGTTGTAGAGTCCCGTCAACCCGTCGGTCACGGAGACGCGCTCCAGCTCCTCGTTCTTCTTGCGCAGCGTATCGTTCGCCGCGTCGAGCGCCTCGCGCCCCTCCCGCAGCCGCACGACCATGTTATTGAACACCTGGGTGAGGTACCCGACCTCCCCACCCGAGATGACCGGGAGATCCACTTCGAGGTTGCCGGCCGCGACTTTCGCGGCGCCCTTGGTGAGGCGGTCGAGCGGACGCACGATGAGCAGACCGAGGATGTAGGCGATCAGTCCAATCCCGGCCAACAGCGCCGCGGGCAGGGCGACCATCAAGCGGCGCAGCCGGGTGACCTGGCTGAAGGCCACCGTCGCCGGCGTCTCGGCGACCAGGCCCCAGCGCACTTCCGGATCGCGGAACAGGCTACCGAGGACGTTCTGGCCATCGAAGCTGTTATAGCGGGCCACGCCGCCGTCGAGCTTCGCCATCCGATCGAACGTCGTGGGAAGCAGCCGGGTGCCTGCGCCGCGGCCCGTGACGATCGTGCCGGCCTCACCCGTGCCGGGTTCCGTGGTCACGAGGAAGATCCGCCCCGAATCTTCCGGAGCGTACTGGCGGAACATCTGATCTACCGACCCGAGACCGATCTTGGCGACCAGGGCGCCGACGAACCGGGAGCTGGGACCGTGGATCGGGACGGCGGCGACGACGAGCGTCGCGCCGAGGGCCTCGTCGCGGTACGGATCGCCGAAGGAGATACCGTCGGTGGTCACGTCGTTGGCCCAGTGAGGCGGCAGTTTCACCGTGCGGACCTGCCGCCCGCTCGTCGCCAACACATGACCCTGCTGGTCCACCACCATCAGCTCGACGTAGTCGCCGAAGCGCTCGCGGACCGAGGCGAGGTATTCATTGAGCCGGCGCAGCTGCGGCGCGTCCGGGCCGGGCCGCCCCATCTCCTCCAGATTCTCCGTGACGATGTAGGAGCTGGCGAACACCCGCAGGTCGTACACCCGGTCCTTGAGCCACTGCGCGACCGCGTGGGCGCTCTGCTTGCTGGCGCCGGCGACCTCCTGCGTGACCTTGTCGTTCAGCGACAGCTTCAGCCGGGAGTACGCGATCCAGGCGGTCGCGACCGATGGGACGAGCGTCGCCAGCACCGCGAACAGCAATATCCGGCTCCGGATGCTGTCGAGATGCAGCATCCGGGAGTGCTTCGAGATAGACTGTTCGATGGTGCTGAGGCGCATGCCGTCTCCAGCCGAATCCGTGAATGATCCGCTTCGGGCGAAATCACGCAAGTAGGGTGCCCAGAGGGATTTGCGAGCCTGCGGCGTGGCCGGGGTGAGCCGGCTCACCGGCGTGGCTCTGCGGCGGTCACATCTCCCGCCGGCCAGGGGAGTTGCGCGCCCGTGGCGTGGTGGCCCCGCGACACTGCCGGACCACGCAACCTTCCGGCCGCGCTTTGCGTCAAAAGGAGGAATGTCCGTCCACCTACGAGGCCCCAGATGACGCTCGGCCGGCTCTTCTCGATCACCAGCGCCGCGGCACTCCTCGTGCTCGGCGCTGCAACGACGCTCGCTGCGCAACACGATGCCGACCGCTGGCTGGCGGATTGCCGCCACGATGACTGGGGCGACCGGCCGCGCGCGTGTCAGGTCCGCGAAACGGGGATGCGGCCGGCGGCGGGAGCGCTGACCGTTGATCCCGGACAAAACGGCGGGGTCGCCATCTACGGCTGGGACCGGGATTCGATCGGCGTGGTAGCCAAGATCGAAGCCAGCGCGCGGAGCGAGGAAGACGCTCGCCAGCTGCTGGAGCAGGTCCGGATTGAAGCCGCGGGCAGCTCGATCCGCGCCACCGGACCCGAGACGCTCTCGCGGACGCACTGGTCGGTGAGCTTCGATGTGTACGTTCCCCGCCATACCGATCTCTCGCTGGAGACGGTCAACGGCCCGCTCTCGGTCGAGGACGTGTCGGGGACGATGGACCTGCGGGCGCAGAACGGTCCGGTCTCGCTCTCGGGCGTGGGCGGCGACATCACGGCCCGCGTGCAGAACGGGCCCTTGTCCGTCGAGCTGTCCGGCACCAAATGGGACGGCACGGGGCTCGACGCGGAGGCCCGGAACGGTCCCGTGGAGCTCGCGATTCCGGAGCGCTACAACGCACGGCTCGAGACGGGAACCGTAAACGGTCCGATGGACGTGGCATTCCCGCTCACGGTCACCGTGCAGGGTCACCTGACGAACCGGATCCAGACGACCCTCGGCCAGGGCGGCGCCCCGGTGCGGGTCGTGACGACGAACGGACCGCTGACGATTCGCCGCGCGCGCTAGCGCGCCGCCCGGTCGTGCCGGCGCCGAGCCCATGCGGGTTCGGCGCCTTTTTTCTCGCCGCGCTAGCTTGCGGCATGGCCGACCTCGTCTCTGCGACGCACGGTTTCCGTGCCGAGCTCCGCGCCATGGTGCGATTGGCGATCCCGGTCGTGGCCATCCAAATCGGCTGGATGAGCATGGGGGTCGTGGATACGATCGTCGTCGGGCACGTGTCGGCCGATGCCATGGCGGCCGTCGCCCTGGGCAATCTGTTGTTCCTCGCCGTCGCGATCTTCGGCATGGGCGTGCTGATGGGACTCGATCCGATCGTCGCCCAGGCCGTGGGGGCGGGCGAGGAGCGCGCGGTGGCCCGTGCGGTGCAGCGGGGTCTCGTGCTGGCGGTCTTGCTCACCATCGGTTGCACGTTCGCGCTGCTGCCGGCGCGCCCGCTCCTGACGGCGCTGCGTCAGCCCGTGGAGGTCGTGCCGACGGCCGCGGCGTACACGCGGATCGCGATCGCCGGCCTCCTGCCGTTTCTCCTGGTGACGCTGGTCCGCTCGGTGCTTCAGGCGACCGCGGAAGTGGCGCCGATGGTGTGGGCCACGCTCGCCGCGAATCTCCTGAACCTGGTTCTGAACTGGGTGCTCGTGTTCGGTCACCTTGGCGTTCGGGCGCTTGGGGCGATCGGATCGGGCTGGGCCACGACGCTGTCGCGCTGGGCCCTGGCGGTGTTCATGATCGCCTTCGCCTGGCGCCGGCTGCGACACCGCCTGTTTCCGCTGCGGCGTGACGCATTCGCGCTCGGGCCGCTGGGCCGCATCGTCGGGCTGGGCGCCCCGATCGGCCTGCAGTACGAGCTCGAGCTCGGCATCTTCAGCCTCGTGGGATTCATGATGGGCCGCCTGGGCGCGGTCCCCATGGCCGCCAACCAGGTGGCACTGAATCTCGCGTCGATCACGTTTATGGTGCCGCTCGGCGTTTCGATGGCGGCGTCGGTGCTCGTCGGGCATGCGATCGGGCGCGGCGACCCGGCGGAAGCGCGCCGCGCCGCGGCGGCAGGACTCGTGTGCGGCGTCGGGTTCATGGCGGCCAGCGGCTCGGTGCTGCTCGCCGTCCCGCGACTCCTGGCGCACGTCTACACGAGCGACCCGGCGGTGGCGGTGATCGCGGCGACGCTCATTCCAATCGCGGGGGTGTTTCAGGTGTTCGACGGGACCCAGGTCGTCTCGATCGGCATCCTGCGCGGGACGGGCGACACGCGCACGCCGCTCATCGTCAACGTCATCGGGTACTGGGTCATCGCCTTGCCCCTGGCGACCTATCTCGGGCTGCACACGGCCGCCGGGCCGGCCGGGATGTGGTGGGGACTCGTCGCCGGGCTCGTGGTCGTGGCCACGGTCCTGGTGCTCCGCGTTCGCCGCCGGCTGCGCGGCCGGCTGCAGCGCGTCGTCGTCGACCATCAGGTGCCCGAGCCGACGCCGGATCCTCGGTAGCCGGACGCGCCAGCGACGTGCACATTCTTTCGGTCCTCCCACCTTTCCGGAGTGCGCATGCCGTACCTGTCGCGTCGAGACTTCGTTCACTATGCGGGCGTTGGCGCGCTCGCTGCCGCCGCCCGGCCCGCGGCAGGCGAAGCGCTGTCCGTTCAGGTTCCCCGCTCGCTCGCGCCGGCGCCGTTCGAGCTGGAGGAAGCGACGCTCGCCCAGCTGCAGGACGGGTTGAAGAGCGGGAAGTACACCTCCCGGCGTCTGTGCCAGCTGTACCTCGCGCGCATCGACGAGATCGACCGCCGCGGACAGCTGCGGGCGGTGATCGAAACCAACCCGGACGCGCTGGCGGCTGCCGATGCGGCGGACGCCGAGCGGCGCGGGGGACGCGTGCGGGGTCCGCTGCACGGCATTCCGGTGCTTATCAAGGACAACATCGCGACCGGCGACAAAATGAAGACCACCGCCGGCTCGCTCGCGCTGGCCGATCTGCCGGCGCCGCGGGACGCCGGGGTCGCCAAGCGCCTGCGTGACGCGGGTGCGATTCTCCTCGGCAAGACGAATCTCTCGGAATGGGCCAACTTCCGCTCCACGCACTCGGTGAGCGGTTGGAGTGGGCGGGGCGGACTGTGCCGCAACCCCTACGCGCTGGATCGCAATCCCTGCGGCTCGAGCTCCGGCACCGGGGCGGCAATCTCGGCCAACCTCGCCGCGGTCGGCGTGGGCACCGAGACGGACGGCTCGATCGTGTGCCCGTCCTCGGCCAACTCACTGGTCGGCATCAAGCCGACAGTCGGGCTCGTATCGCGTCACGGCATCGTCCCGATCTCCCACACCCAGGACACGGCGGGTCCGATGGCGCGCACCGTCGCCGACGCGGCGGCGCTGCTCGGCGTGCTCGCCGGGGTGGACTCCGACGATCCCGCCACCGCCGCCGCGCGCGTCGAAAGCGACTATACCAAGTTCCTCGATCCCAAAGGCCTGCAAGGCGCCCGCATCGGGGTCGCCCGCGCCAAGGTCACGGGCTACAGCGCGGCCGCCGACCGCCTGTTCGAAGCGGCGATCGACGTGATGAAGCAGGCCGGCGCGGTGATCGTCGATCCCGCCGACATCCCGCACCTGGGTGAGTTCGACGACGCCGAATTCACCGTGCTGCTGTACGAGTTCAAGGCGGATCTGAACGCCTACCTCGCGGGCCTCGGGCCCGCGGCCCCGAACAAGACGCTCGCCGACCTGATCGCGTTCAACGACAAGGCGAAAGACCGCGAGCTTCCCTTTTTCGGGCAGGAGATTTTCACCATGGCCCAGGCGAAGGGGCCGCTCTCGGACGACGCGTACGTCGAGGCGCTGGCGCATTGCCGGCGGCTGTCGCGCACCGAGGGACTGGACGTCGTGCTGGCCCAGCAGAAGCTCGATGCGATCGTGGCGCCGACCGGCGGCCCGCCCTGGACGACGGACCTCGTGAACGGGGACCATTTCCTGGGCGCATCGTCGACCCCCGCCGCCGTTTCCGGCTACCCCAGCGTGGCAGTGCCGGTCGGGTACGCGCGCGGGTTGCCGGTGGGGATGTCTTTTATCGGGACGGCCTGGAGCGAGCCCACGCTCATCAAGCTCGCCTATTCCTATGAACAGGGGGCGCATCCGCGGAAAGCGCCCCGGTTCCTGGCCACCGCCGATCTCGGGACTCCGTGAGTATGAAGGGACCCCCCCCCCGGCTTGCGAGCCGCCAAGTTCGGCGGCAAGATACCAATCCTGCCGTCGTTTTCCGCGTATCACCCACCCCTGGAGGGACTGTGAGAAAACGTGTGGGTCTGCTATTAGCCGCGCTCGTGGCAATCGGCGCGGCCGGCGCGTGGGCGCAGGAACGTCAGATCACCGGCCTCGTCACCGTGACCGGCGGCGGCCCCATCGCGGGCGTCTCCGTGTCGATCGTGGGGACGGTGTTCATCGCCGTGACGCACGACGACGGCCGGTACGTGATCTCGGCGCCGTCGCGTGCCGTGACGGTCCTGTTCCGCCGCATCGGGTTCAAACGCAGGGAAGTCCCGGTCGCGGCCGATCAGGCCACGGCCGACGCGCAGCTCGACCAGGACGTCATCAACCTCGAAGCCGTCATCGTGAGCGGTCAGCAGACCGGGATCGAGCGCCGCAACGCGGCGGTCGCCACCACGGTCGTGACGGGTGCGGAGGTCAACGCCGTGCCAGCGCCGGCCCTCGACCGTGCGCTGCAGGGCCGGGTCCCGGGTGCCTACATCCAGCAGAACTCGGGCGCACCGGGCGGCGGCACCCAGATCCAGATCCGCGGCTCGAACACCGTGGTCGGCGCCGCCGATCCGTTGTACGTGGTGGATGGTGTGATCGTCAGCAACGCGTCGCTCTCCACCGGGTTATTCGCGGTCACGGCGAGCGGCAACCCGCAGTCCACGCGTAATGACGGGGAGAAGCAGGACGACCCGGTCAACCGCCTCACCGACTTGAATCCCAACGACATCGAGACCTACCAGGTGCTGCGCGGCGCGGCCGCGACCTCGATCTACGGGTCGAAGGGCGTGAACGGCGTCGTGATCATCACCACGAAGCGCGGCCAGTCGGGCCGGCCGCGGGCGACGATCACCCAGCGCGTCGGGTTCTCCGAGCTGCAGCGCGGGCCGGGGACGCGGTCGTACACGCTCGCCCAGGCGCTGGATCAGTTCGCGGCCAGCGCGGCCGACACGGCGCTGATCCAGTCCTACCTCGTGAACGGCAGCCTGCCGACCTACGATCACCTGCGCGACGTGGCCGGGAACAAGCCGCTGTCGAACGAGACCCAGATCGACGTGCGGGGCGGAGCAGCGGGCACGCTGTATTACCTCTCCGCCGGGGTGAAAGGGGACGGCGGCATCATTACGAATACCGGCGCGCAGCGCCAGAACCTGCGGGCCAACGTGGACCAGAGCTTCTCTGATCGGTTCTCGATGTCCTTGACATCGGCGTTCGATCGGACGACCACGCAGCGCGGTTTCACCAACAACGACAACTCGGGCGCGAGCGTCACCTACGCGATCGCCTACATCCCGGGCTTCGTGCCGCTCAAGCCCGTGAACGGTCTGTTTCCCGATCCCGGCGGCCTGAGCTACCAGGGCTCCAATCCCCTGCAGACGACGACGCTGGGCAGCAACGACGAAACCGCGGTGCGTTTCACCGGCGGTCTGAACCTCCGCTATCAGGCGCTGCAGACGGCACAGCAGAGCCTGCAATTCGTCGGCGCCGGTGGCATCGATTTCTTCAATCAGAAGGACGCCGTGTTCGCTCCGCCCGAGCTGTTCTTCGAGGCGCGGCAGACCAATCCCGGCGCCTCGGTGCTCTCCAACGCGGACGGTCGGTTCGCGAACTGGAACCTCAACGCGATCCACACCTTCACGTCGGGCACCGGCTCGTGGACGGCGACGACGTCGGCCGGCCTGCAGTGGGAGGACCGGGCGATCTCGCGCTCGCGCATCATCGCGCGCGGCCTGCTCGCCGGACAGCAGAACGTCAATCAGGGCTCCGTGATCACGCCGTTCGAGGAGAACATCCACGAGCGCACCGCCGCGCTGTACGGCCAGGAGGAGTGGCTCGGCATGGAACAGCGGCTGCTGCTCTCGGCGAGCGTGCGGGCGGAGCGGACCAGCGCCAATGGTGACGCCGGCAAGTACTACCTGTTCCCGTCGTTCCGCGGCTCCTATCGATTCCCCGAGCTCCTCGGGACGGGGAGCGACGTGAAGCTGCGCGCGGCCTACGGAGAAACGGGCAACCAGCCGCTGTTCGGACAGAAATTCACCACGCTGCAGGGCGGGCAGGTCATCGGCGGCAACATCGGCACGACCGCGAACGCCACCTCCGGCGACCCCACGATCAAGCCGGAGCTCACCCGGGAGATCGAAGCCGGCGTGGACGCCAGCCTGTGGGATGGGCGCGCCAATCTGGAGCTGACGCTGTTTCAACGGAAGACGAGCGATCTGCTCGTCCCCGTCACCCCGGCGCCCTCCAGCGGGTTCTCGCTTGCGTTCGTGAACGGCGGCAAGATCCAGAACGAGGGCCTGGAGGTCGGCTTCGGCGTCCGGCCCGTGCGGACGCCGTCGTTCGACTGGCTGTTGCGCACGAACTTCACCAGCATCAAGAACCGCGTGCTCGAGCTGAACCTGCCGGGCGGCGCCCAGGGCTTCCGGCCCGCCAACGCGGGCTACGGCTTGGCCTACGGAGAGTTCTTCGTGCAGGTCGGGCGGCCGATCACCCAGATCATCGGCACTGACGACCAGGGCAACGTGATCTCCCTGGGACAAGTCAACCCGAAGTTCCGGTGGTCCTTCTCGAACGAGTTCACGTTCCACCGGGCGTCGCTGTCGTTCATGTGGGAGTGGCAGGACGGTGGCGTGGCGCAGAATCAGACGCTGTCGCTGTACGACTGCAA
>JBGQHV010000057.1:0-17103 GCA_041498155.1 Gemmatimonadota bacterium
ACTCTACAGCCACGACAAGGAACCGACGGTCCGGCGGGCGGCGGAGGCGGCGCTGCAATGACCACGCGCACCCAGCCGGTCACCGATGCGGCGCTGGCCGCCGCGATCACGCACGAGGTCGCCAAGCGCGTCGTCGGACAGGAGACGATGGTCGAGCGCCTGCTGATCGGGTTGCTCACCGGCGGGCACATCCTGCTCGAGGGCGTGCCGGGCCTCGCCAAGACGCTCGCGGTCCGGACCGTCGCCGAATGCCTGCACATCGCCTACTCGCGCATCCAGTTCACGCCGGACCTCCTGCCGGCGGACGTGATCGGCACCATGGTGTTCGATCAGCGCACGCAGGAGTTCTATCCGCGCAAAGGGCCGCTGTTCGCCAACCTGGTGCTGGCGGACGAGATCAACCGGGCCCCGGCGAAGGTGCAATCGGCGCTGCTCGAGGCGATGCAGGAGAAGCAGGTCACCATCGGCGGCGAAACGTTCTTTCTCGGTGAGCCGTTTCTCGTGCTCGCCACGCAGAATCCGATCGAGCAGGAGGGGACCTACCCGCTGCCCGAAGCCCAGCTCGACCGCTTCATGTTGAAGGTGCGGGTGACCTACCCCACGCGCGACGCGGAAAAGGAGATCGTGGCGCGCATGGCGTCGGGGCGGCCGATCGAAGTGGCGCGCATCGCCCAGGCCGATGACCTGCTGGCCGCCCGCAGCGCCGTGGCCGAGGTGTTCATGGACCAGAAGGTGGTGGACTACATCGTGGATGTCGTCCGCGGGACGCGCGATCCGCAGGCGGTGGGGCTGGCGGAGCTCAAGCCGCTGATCGCGTTCGGCGCGAGCCCGCGCGCGTCCATCTATCTCGCGCAGGCCGCGCGCGCCCACGCGTACCTGCGGGGCCGCAACTACGTCCTCCCCGAGGACGTGCAGGCGATGGCGTTGGACGTGCTGCGGCATCGCGTGCTGCTCACCTTCGAGGCCGAAGCCGAGGATCTCGACTCCGACCGCGTCGTCGCCAAGCTGCTGGAGGCGGTGCGGGTGCCGTGAAGAAGCCGGACGTCCAGCCGCGCCGCGAGCGCCGGCGCGACGACACTCCCCCGACCCGCGCGCGGCGGCGGCGGGTACCCCCCGAGGTCTTGAAGCAGGTTCAGGAGATCGAGCTCCGGACCCGCGTCCTCGTGAATACGGTGCTCACCGGCGAGTATCGCTCCGTGTTCCGCGGGCAGGGGATCGAGTTCGCCGAGGTGCGGGCCTACCAGGAAGGGGACGACTTCCGCGCCATCGATTGGAACGTGTCGGCCCGCTTCGCCCATCCGTTCGTGAAGAGCTACGCCGAAGAGCGAGAGCTGACCCTGCTCCTCATCGTGGACCAGTCGGGATCGCAGCGCTTCGGCCAGCCCGTGTCGAAATCGGCGCTGGCTGTGGAAGTCGCGGCGGTGCTGGCGCTCGCCGCCGCCAAGCACAACGACCGGGTGGGCGCGTTGATGTTCGCCGACCGCGTCGAATACGTCATCCGGCCGGCCAAGGGCCGGGCCCACGCGCTGCGGGTGATCCGCGATCTCCTGGCGTTCGCGCCGCGCGGGCGCGGCACCAACCTCGCCGAGGCGCTGCGCTACGCAGCCAAGCTGCTGCGGCATCGCGCTATCGTCGTCGTGCTCTCGGATTTTCGCGCCGACGGGTGGGAGGATCCGCTGGCCCGGTTGGCCGAGCACAACGACCTCGTGGCGATCACGATCGACGATCCGCGCGAAGTCGCCTTTCCCGACGCGGGGTGGGTGGATTTTTCCGATGCCGAAACGGGACAGCGCCTGCTGCTCGATACCGGCAATGCGGCGACGCGCGCGCGGCTCCGCATCGCCGCGGAGCGGCTGCTCGCCGACCGGAGCCGCAAACTGCAACAGGCCGGCGTCGCCCGCGTCCCGCTGCGCACCGACGTGCCCTACGGCGTCGCGCTGCGCAAGGCATTTCATTCCCGGGCGCGCCGGTTCAAGCGGTAAACATGAGCGCCTCCCGGGTCATCGGAACGATCGTCGCCGTCTGGATCCAGGGCCCGCCGGCGACGTGGACGGCCGCGCCGTCCCGCCCCAGCGTGGGCGACACCGTCTGGCTCGAGCGTCGCTTCACGCTGCCGGCCGGATGGCGGGTCCGCCCGGGCCGGCTGCAATCGAGTGACGACGTGGAGGCGCTGGCCGAAGCGGTCGTGACGCGTCGCGGCGGCGATTGGGTGGTGCGCTATCCGGTCGCCGCGTGGGCGCCCGGCACGCATGCCGTGACGCTCCCGCCCGTCTGGCGGCTGGGGCCCGAGGCCCAGGCCGACTCGGTTCCGGGTGGGACGGCGAGCTTCGTGTTGACGAGCGTCATCCCCGATACGGTGACGGCGCCCGTCCCGCGACCGGCGCTGACGCCGTTGCGATCCGATGATCGCGATCCGCGGATGCCGCTGCTCGCGGTCCTGGTCGCCGGGGCGGCTCTGGCGGGCGGGATCTGGTGGCGTCACCGGCCGCCGCGACCGCTGCCGAGCCCCGGGTTCGCGACCCCCGCGGCGGTCGTGCCCGACCGGCGGTGGCTCGAAGCCGGCGAGGCCAAGGCGGTCGCCGCGCGCGCCGCGGGGCGGTTGCGCGTCGCGCTCGCCCGGATCGTGCCGGAGGCGCATCTCGGGTTGTCGACGAGCGAGTGCCTGGCGGTGGTCGGCGGCCGCCGCCCGCAGGCGCCGGTCGCCGAGCTGGGCACCGTGCTGGGCGCGCTCGATCAGGTGGAATTCGCGGGCACCCCCGGGATCGATGTAGCGTCCCTGGCCCAGCTCGCCGACACGCTGGTCGAGCGCCTCGGCCGATGAGCTTCACGCGGCCATGGATGCTCGTTCTGCTGCTGGCGCTCCCGGTGTGGTGGTGGCTGCGCACGCGCCGGCTCGGTCGCCTGAGCGGCACGACGCTGTCCGACGCGCGGCCGGCGGCGGCGATCGTGCAACGGCGCTGGCTCGCGCGCGTCCCGATGGCGTTGCGCAGCTTCTGTCTGGCCGCCTGGATCGTCGCCGCGGCCGGTCCGCGGATCGGAGCGGCGAAAGCGGAAGTGCGCAGCGAGGGGATTTCGATCGTGCTGGCGGTGGATCTCTCGAGCAGCATGCTGGCCGAGGACTTCACGCCCGCCAACCGGCTCGACGTCGCGAAGCAGACCGCGATCGATTTCGTGCGGGCCCGTGTCTCCGACCGCATCGGGCTCGTCGCCTTCGCCGGGCAGGCGTTGACGCAGGTCCCGATCACGAACGACCACGCCGTGGTCGAAACCGCCCTGCAGGATCTGCACATCGGCACCCTGGAGGACGGCACGGCGATCGGCACCGGGATCGCCACCGCGGCGAACCGGCTGCGGCGGGCGCCGGGGAAGAGCCGCGTCATCATCCTGCTCACCGACGGCGTGAACAACCGCGGTACGGTCGATCCGCGCACCGCCGCCCGCGCCGCCGGCGCGTTCGGGATCCGGATTTACACTATCGGCGTGGGGACCCAGGGCGAGGCGCCGGTGCCGACGGGCCAGAGCGGGCAGGGGCTGCGCTATCAGATGCTGCCGGTGGAGATCGACGAGCCGTTGCTCACCGAAGTCGCGACGATGACCGGCGGCCGGTACTTCCGGGCGACCGACAGCGAATCGCTGCGCCACATCTTCTCCGAGATCAACCGGCTGGAGAAGACCACCGTGCAGCTTGTGATCTACCGCCGCTTCGACGAGGCGCTGCGCTGGCCGCTGGCGATCGGCTTGCTCGCCCTCGCGGCGGAGCTGGCCCTCGCCGCTACGGTCGTGGTGCGCGTGCCATGATCGAGTTCGATACGCCGGCGGTGCTCGCCCTGGCCCCCGTGATCGGGGGCACGGTCTGGTTCGCGGCCACCTGGGCGCGCCGGGTGCGCCTGGTGCGCGCGTCCCGGTGGTCGTCGGAGACGGCGCGGCTGGCGCGGACGGGTGGCCGATTCGGTCCCACGGCGGTCTCGATCGCGGCGTTTCTCGCCGCGCTCGCGCTCGCCGGCCCGCGCTGGGGCGTGGAGCGGCTGGAGGCGGAGACGCGCGGGCTGAATCTCGTCATGGCGGTCGACATCTCGCGCTCGATGCTCGCCGAGGACGCGGGCGGGACGAGTCGCCTCGCGCGCGCGTTGCGCGAAGCGCGGCGGCTCACCCAGGATCTGGACGGGGACCGCCTCGGCCTGGTCGCGTTCGCCGGGGCGAGCTACATCCTCTCGCCGTTGTCGGTGGACGGCTCCGCGCTGACGCTCTACCTCGACGCGCTCGACCCCGATGTGGCGTCGGAGGGCGGGACGTCGCTCGCGCCGGCGCTCGAAATGGGCGGCGAGCTCCTCACGACCGAATCGCAGGCGGCGGATCGCGTGCTCGTCGTCTTCACCGACGGCGAGGCGCACGACTCCATGGCGGCGGCGATCGCGGCGGCCCAGCGGCTCGGCGAGCTGGGCGTCCACCTCGTCTTCGTCACGGAGGGGGGACGCGATCCCGCCCGCATCCCGCAGCGCGATGATCAGGGGGCGCTGCAGGGGTACCAGGTCGACGGGGCCGGCCAGGTGATCGAGACCCAACGGCGCGACGACGTCCTCATCACCGTCGCCGATGCCGCCCGCGGCACCATCGTGGACGCGGCGCTGCCCGATCAGGCCGGGGCGGTGCGCGATCTGGTGGCGTCCTACAAGCGCGGCCGTGCCACGGAAACGAGCACCCAATCCGGCCGCCCGCGCGGGTGGATCCCGCTGCTCGCGGCGATCGCGGTGCTGTTCACCCAAGGCCTGACGCGGCGCACCGCCGCCCTCGTGGGCCTCTGCGTCGCCCTGAGCGGCGTGGGGGTCCGGGACGCCGTGGCCCAGACGCCGGTGCATCGGCGCACGCCGGCGGAGCGCGCCTGGGATCGCGGCGACTCGGCGCAGGCGCGCGACGCCTACCTGGCCGAGCTGGCAGCGCGCGGCGACGACACCGCCTGGTTCAACGCCGGCACCGCCGCGATCGCCGCCGGCGACTTCGCTACCGCGCGCAGCGCCCTGGCGCACGCGGCGGTCTCGCTCGATCCCGAGGTGCGGTTCCGGGCGCTCTACAACGAGGGACTGCTCGCGTTACGCGCCGCCCAGCTGGACACCGTGCATCGCGATGCGCATCTGGGCGAAGCCGAACGCGCGTATCGGGAAGCCCTGCTGCTGCGGCCGCACCACCCGGGGGCGAAATGGAACCTGGAGCTGGCGCAGCGCCGTCGCACGCAGGGGGGCGGTGCAGGGCAAGCACCGCCGTCGAGCAGCGCCGGGGGCGGCGCTGCCCAGAGCGGCAGCCAGCCGCCGCCGCCCAGCTCCGCGAATGGCATGAGTCAGTCGCAGGCGGACGAGATCCTCCGCTCTATCGGACAGGAGGAGCTCCGCACCCGCCGCGAGCGGATGGGCCGGGTGCGGCGCGCGTCCGAGCCGGGCGTCAAGGACTGGTGATGGTGCGCGTGTGCGCCGCCCTCCTGCTGCTGCAGGGGAGGACGCTCGACGTGACCGCCGCGGTCGATCGCGCGCGCATGAGCGTGGGCGACCAGATCACGTTCACGGTGCAGGTGCGCGTCGCGAGTGCTGAAGCGCCGCGCTTCGAGCTCCCCTCGCTCGCCGGTTTTTCCGTCCTGGGCACGCGGGAAGCGGCCGAGGTGTCGCTGGCGGGGCCGGAAGGAATGACGCGCACAGCGGTCCGCGCGATGACCCTGCAGGCGGATCGCCCCGGCCGCCTCGTGATCGGACCGGTGCGCGTCCGGGTGGGCGATCAGGTGGCGGCGACCGAGCCGCTCACGGTTATCGTCGACAGCGCGGCGGCGTTTCCCGCGGCCTCCCTCAGCCCTGTGGCTCGCGCCCTGCTCGCCGGCGCAACCGCGCCGGCGCGCGGCGATCGGGTGTCGCTGTCGGTCGTGCTGCCCGACACGCCGGTCCGGATCGGCGAGCAGCTCGATCTCCTCCTCGCCGCCTGGTTCCCCCGGGACCTGCGCGAGCGCCTGCGGCGGCCCCCGCTGCTCACGCTCCAGACGCCGGAGGATGTGTGGGCCTATCCGCCCTCGGCGCCGACCGGCGTGGTGCTGTCCCGCCAGGTGCGCGGCCGCTGGATGGACCTCTACGCCGTCCACCAGGTGCTCTTTCCGCTCAGCACGGGCCGTCTCGTCGTGCCGCCGGGCTCCGTGGACTACGCTGTCCCCATGAGCTTCTCGTTCTTCAGCACCGAAGAACGCTATGCGCTGGCCACCGACTCGGTGCCCTTCACGGTGTTGCCGCTGCCAGCGCCGGGACGCCCCGCCGACGATCAGGGCGTCGTCGCCGGCGATCTGCAGCTCGATATCGCGGTGACCCCGAGTGACGTCCACGTCGGCGAGCCGGTCGAGGTGGCCGCCACGCTCCGCGGGACGGGCAATGTGTCGCTCTGGCCGCCGCCGTCGCTGCACCTGCCGTCGGGGTTCCGGACCTATCCCGAGGAGACCACGGTGCGGATCACCTCGTCCAACGGGCGCGTGGCCGGGACGAAGACGTTCCGCTACATGGCCGTGCCGGATTCGGCCGGGTCGTTCCTGTTGCCCACCATCCGTTATCCCTATTTCGATACGGGCACCGGCCAATACAAGGTGGTGGAGGTCGCGGCGCGCTCGATCGTCGCCGTTGCGGACAGCGAGCCCGGCGCATCCCGCGCGGCGCCGCCGCTGCTCGCGCCCGCCCGCCGTCCCTGGGCGGACCAGGTCACGGGCGCGCTCGGGCTGGGCGGCTGGCTGGCGGTCGTTCTGCTGCCGCCGCTCCTCGTGCTGTGGCGCGGCCGGCGTCGCGCACCTGTGCCGGTTCAGGCGGCGCTACCGATCGAAGGAACTCCCCTGGGTGGTCTCGAGCGGGAGTTCGTGCGGCGACTCACGGCGCACGTCGCGGATGCCGCGACGCGCGAGGGCGTGCGTCTCGCCCGCGCGCTGCAGGCCGCTGGGGTGGACCGGAGCGTCGCCGCGCGCGTCGTCCGGGTGCGCGACCGGTTGCGCGCCGCGCGCTATGGCCCGCGCGGCGCGGACGACCTGTCGAAGCTCGGAGTCGAGCTGGCGCAGATGCTACGCGCCCTCGAGCCTCAGGGACGCGCCGGGCGCAGCAGCCGCAAGAGCGGGCTCGGGCCCGCCATCGGCGTGCTGGCGCTCCTCGTCGGCGGCGCCACATCCGTTCAGGCCCAGGGCACGAGCGCAGAGGCGCTGTACCAGGCGGGGGCGCTGCGCGCAGCCGCCGATTCGTTCGCCGCCCGCGCGGCCGCCGACACCCTCGATGCCGCGCACTGGTACGATCTGGGCGCGACGTTGTACCGTAGCGGCTCCGACGGTAAGGCCGTGGCGGCGTGGGTCATGGCGCTGCGTCTCGCGCCGCGCAACAGCGTGATTCGCCGTGCCTGGGCACTCCTGCCCCCGGGCGACGGCGTGACCGAAGATCTGCTGTCGGTCGGGCCGGTCACGCCGGGCGAGTTCGCCATCGTGGCGGCGGTGTTCTGGATCGCCGGCTGGGGGGTGCTGCTCTTGACCCGCCGGCGCGCGGTGGCGGCGGTGCTTGGCGTGCTCGCGATCGCCGCCGCCACGGGGGGCCAGGTGGAGCGGCAGCGCCGCGCCCGCCCGGTGGCGGTGATCGTGAGCCCCGCGACCCCGGTGCGGGCGGCACCGTACGGGACCGCGAGCGCGAGCACCGTGCTGGCACCGGGCGTGGCGGTGATCGTGGAAGACGATTTCAACGGCGGGCAGTGGCTGCGGATTCGGCGACCCGATGGGGTCACCGGCTGGGTGCAGGCCGCCCAGGTGGCCCGCCTGTGAGCGGGCGGATCGCCGTCCTGGCGGCGCACGTCGCCGATCAGATCGCGGCAGGTGAGGTGGTGGAGCGACCCGCGTCCGTCGTGAAGGAGCTGGTCGAGAACGCCCTCGACGCGGGCGCGCGCACGGTGCGCGTCGAGCTGGAAGACGGTGGGCGCTCCCTGATCCGCGTCTCGGACGACGGCTCCGGCATGTCTCCCGCGGATGCGCGGCTCGCGCTGCAGCGGCACGCCACGAGCAAGATCACGAGCGCGGCGGATCTGATCGGTGTGGACTCCTTCGGCTTCCGCGGCGAGGCGCTGCCGGCGATCGCCTCGGTGTCGCGCTTCGAGTTGGAGACGGCCGAGGGCGCCGGGCCGGGCATCCGCCTCGCCGTGAGCGGCGGAACGGTGGAGCGCGAGGAGCCCGCGGTCCGCCAGCGGGGCACGACAGTGACGGTGCGGGGACTCTTCTTCAATACGCCGGCCCGCCGCAAGTTCCTGCGCGCTCCGGCCGCCGAGACCCGGGCGACGGGAGAGATCATGGCGCTGTGCGCGCTCGCCCGTCCCGATGTCGCGTTCGCCTTGTCGAGCGACGGTCGCGCCCTGCTGGACACGGCGCCGGCGACCCGCGCCATCGACCGCATTCACGCGCTGTGGGGCCCGGAGCTCGCCGACACGCTGCTCCCGGTGACCCACCGTCGCGGCATGCTCGAGGTCACGGGCTTCGCGCAGCGACCCTCCCAGGCCCGCCCCGCGGGTCGCAAGGGATTCGTCTTCGTGCGAGGACGGCCGGTCCGGGATCCGTTCATGTTGCGGGCGGCGGAAGCCGGATACCGCTCCGCCATCGCCCCGGGGGATCGGCCGACCCTCATCCTGTTTCTCGATCTGCCGGGTGACGCCGTGGACGTAAACGTCCACCCGGCGAAAGCCGAAGTGCGCTTCCGGGACCGGATGCAGATGGAACAGGTCGTCGAGGAAGCGGTGCGCGCGGCGCTCGCACCGCTCGAAGCGGCGGCACCGCTCGGCGCTGCGGCGGGCGGGGGCGGGGGTGCGGGTCCGCTGCTCGAGGCGGCCGCGTGGGATGGCACCGGGGTGGTTCCCGCCGGGCTGCCGACGGAGCTGTTTTCGCCCGATGCCATGAGCGGCCGCGCGCGGGGGCCGGAGCTGCTTCAGGTGTTCGACACCTACCTGCTGTTTCAGACCGAGGAAGGCGTCGCCATCGTGGATCAGCACTCGGCGCACGAGCGGGTCCTCTATGAGGCGGTGCTGCACCAGCTCGCGGGCGACGGCGCGCCGGCGCAGCGTTTGTTGCTCCCGCTCACGCTGGACTTCACCGCCCCCGAGCTCGAGGCGATCGACGCCCATCGCGAGCTGCTGCAGCGCGTCGGCTACGAGCTGGAGCCGTTCTCCGGACGCACGGTCGTCGCCCACACGGCGCCCAATCCGCATCCGCGCTTCGAGGCGGCCCGCTGCCTGCAGGAGCTGGTGAGCGACCTCGCGGGTGGGCGTTTCGGCGGCTGGGCCAATCGACTGGAGCGATTCGCCGCCACATTCGCCTGCCGGGCGGCGATCAAGGCGGGTCACCATCTCGATCCCGACGAAGCCCGCGAGCTGGTGCGACGGCTCCTCGCCGCCACGTTACCCGCGCACGACGTGCACGGCCGCCCGACCATTGTCCAGCTGCCCAAGGGCGAGCTGGAGCGGCGGTTCGGGCGCTAGGCGGATGGGCGGATCGCCGGATGGGTGGATAGAATGAACCGCACACGCTACGCACGGGAAATCATCATCCGTCCATCCGCCAATCCGTCCATTCGCCCGTTGACCCCGGTCCTCGTGGGTCCGACGGCCAGCGGCAAGACCGCGATCGCGGCGGCCCTGGCCGAGCGCCTGCCGGTCACGATCATTTCCGCGGACGCGCGTCAGGTGTACCGCCGGCTCGACATCGGTACGGCCAAGCCGGAGGCCGGGCTGCTGGCGCGCGTCCCGCATCGCGGCCTCGACCTGGTCGAGCCGGGTGAGCGGTACAGCGCCGGCCGATTCGCGCGCGACGCGGCGGCGTGGCTCACCGAAGCTCGCGCCGCGGGGCGACTGCCGCTGATCGTGGGCGGCACCGGGTTCTACGTGCGCGCGCTGGCCGATGGACTGTTCCAGGAGCCGCCGCTCGACCCGGCGCGGCGCGAACGGCTGCGCGCATGGGCCGAGGCACTCGCGGGCACCGATGTGGCGCGCTGGGCGTCGCGGCTGGATGCGCAATTCACCGGGGGCGGCCGGCAGCGCGCGGCGCGGGTGATCGAGGTGGCGTTACTCACAGGGCGGCCGCTCTCGCTGTGGCAGCGGACAGCGCGGGCGACTGGGGTAATGCGTCCGTGGTACATTGTCCTGACGCTGCCGCGCGAGCTGTTGCGGCGCCGGATCGCGGAGCGTGTGGATGCCATGCTGGCCGCGGGGTTGGTGGACGAAGTGCGCGCGGAGCTGGCCCGCGGCACGGCGCCCGGCGCCCCGGGCCTGGACGGCGTGGGATACCGGGAAACCGTCGCGATGCTCGCTGGAAACCTCGACCCCGCGGCGCTGCGGGACGCGATCGTGCGGGCGACGCGGCAGTACGCCAAGCGGCAGGAGACGTGGTTTCGAAATCAACTGCGGGCTCCGCCATCAGCCGTCAGCCATCAGCCGGAGGGCGTGTGGACGCTGGACGCGACGAAACCCGCAGCGGAGCTCGCCGACCTCATCGCGGCGCGCTGGAGCGCCGTCCGGGCCGACGGCTGACGGCTGAACGCTGACGGCCATGAAGATCGGCATCACACTCTATCCCACCTACGGCGGCTCGGGCGCCGTCGCGACGGAGCTCGGGCTCGAGCTCGCGCGCCGGGGCCACGAGGTGCACTTCATTTCCTACGCGAGTCCGTTCCGGCTGCGTGGGCTCATGGAGCGGGTCACGTTCCACGAAGTGGTGCCCGCCGATTACCCGTTGTTCGAGCAGTCGCAATACGCCTTCGCCCTCGCGGTCAAGCAGCACGAGGTGGCGCTGCAGGAAGAGCTGCAGGTGATGCACGTCCACTATGCGATTCCCCATGCGGCCACGGCGTGGCTCGCGAAGCAGATGCTGGCCGATGAGCGGGATCTCAAGGTGGTGACGACGCTGCACGGCACCGACATCACGCTCGTGGGCAAGGATCCGTCCTACTTCAGCCTCACGAAGTTCTCGATCGAGCACTCGGACCGTGTCACGGCCGTGTCGGAATTCCTGCGGAAAGAGACGCACCAGTTTTTCGGCTGCGACAGCTGCGAGATCGTCGTGATTCCGAACTTCATCAACCGCGCCGAGTACTTCCCGCCCGCCAGCGCCGCGGCGCGCTGTCGGCTGGGGCCGGTGGACCACCGCATCCTCATGCACGTTTCGAATTTCCGTCCGGTGAAACGGGTGGCGGACGTGGTGCGGGTGTTCGCCGGGGTTCGCAAGGCGATGAAGGCTACCCTCGTGCTCGTGGGCGACGGGCCCGATCGCGATGCCGCCCAGCGGGAGGCGGCCACGCTCGGCGTGAAGCGGGACGTCCGATTCATGGGCCGGGTGGACGATGTCGCCGATGTGCTGCGCGGGGCCGACCTCTTCCTGCTCCCCTCGGAGACGGAGTCCTTCGGACTGGCGGCGTTGGAAGCGATGGCGTGCGGCGTGCCGGTCATCGCGAGCCGGGTGGGCGGACTGCCGGAGGTGGTGGAGGACGGCGTGTCCGGATTCCTCGCCCCCGTGGGAGACGTGGCCGCGATGACCGAGCGTGCCATCGACATCCTCGAGGACACCGCCCGGCACGAGGCGATGCAGCGCGCCGCCGTGGCGCGCGCGGGGGACTTCTCGGCCGAGCGAATCGTCCCGCAGTACGAGCGGTTGTACGAGGACGCCCTGCGTGACTGATCTTTGGCGGCTCACGCGCGCCCACAATTTGGCAATCGCGGCCGCCGGCGTCGTAGCCGGCGGCTGGATCGCGCTGGGCGCGGTCGCCCTGCCCAAGCTGCTCGCGTTCGCCGCGCTCTCCGCAATCGGGCTCGGTGCGACGGGCAACGTGGCCAACGATCTCGCCGACGCCCCCGCCGATCGCGTGAACCGTTCCGCCGCCGACCGGCCGCTCGCCGCGGGACGGATTCGTCCCGAAACGGCGCATCTCATGATCTGGCTGGGTGCACTGGTGGGATTGGGTGCCGCCGCGCTCGTTTCAGGGCGGCTGGTGTCGATCGGGGCGCTCGCGCTCGTGGTCATGCTGGGGTATTCCCCCTGGCTCAAACGGCACGGGCTGCCGGGCAATCTCGCCGTGGGGGCGATCGGCGGTCTGCCGCTGTTCTACGGGTCGCTGGCCGTGGGACAAGCGCGGGCGGGTCTCGTACCGTGGCTGCTCGCGGGGTGGATCCACCTCGCGCGCGAGCTGGTGAAGGATCTCCAGGACGAGCCGGGCGACCGGGCCGTGGGGCGCCGCACGCTGCCGGTCCGGCTGGGGCGGAGCGGGGCGGTACGGGTCGCCGAGTGGTGCTGCTTCGCCTTCGTGCCGCTTTCGGTGGGGTTGCCGCTCGCGGCGCGCTACGGCTGGGTGTATTTCGCCGTGGCGGTGGCGGCGCAGCTGCTCGTGCTGGCCGCGGGGCTCGGGCTGCGGCGCGAGCGGTTTGCCCGCGCCAGCCTGCAGCTCAAAGCGGCGATGGTGGTGGGACTCGTGGCACTCGTACTCGGACGCATCGTGTGACCGGCGCGACCTATGATGGGCTGCCCGGCGCCGCGCTGGTGCGGCGCTGGGGGGTCCCCTCCTGTTTCGTGGCGCACGAGATCGGCTCGACGCTCGACGCGGTTCACGCGCTGGGCCAGGATGGCGCTCCGGGGGGCGCCATCGTGCTGGCCGAATCCCAGACGGCCGGTCGCGGTCGCGACGGACGGACCTGGCATTCGCCGGCCGGCGGCATCTGGCTGGCGCTCTTGCTGCGGCCGCAGACGGCGGCGCTCGGCATCGTGTCGATCCGCGCGGGGCTGGTGGTCGCCGACGTCGTCGACGACATGCTCGGGACACCGCAGGCCCGGCTCAAGTGGCCCAACGACGTGCTGCTCCACGACCGCAAGCTCGCCGGCGTGCTGTGCGAAGGGCGCTGGCAGGGCGACGTCCTGCAGTGGCTCGCGGTGGGGATCGGGATCAACGTGGCGAACGCGGTTCCCGCCGTGCTCCAGGATCGAGCGATCGCCCTGGGGGAGGTGTTGCCCGGCGTGGGCCGCCTCGACGTGCTGGACCGGCTGGTGCCGCCCCTCATGCGGCTCGGGATCTCCACCGAGCGGCTCTCCGAGCGTGAGGTCGGCGCCTTCGCCGCGCGCGATTGGCTGCGGGATCGCGCGCTGCGCGGCCCGGTGGCGGGCCGGGCGGCCGGCGTCCTGGCGGATGGAGCGTTGCTGGTGGAGCGTCCGGGCGGGACCACGGCGGTGCGGGAAGGTCATGTCGAAACCGCCTGAGGCCACCTAAGTTACCAGCGTGCTCCTCGCGCTCGACATCGGCAACACCGAGACGACGGTCGGTCTGTTCCAGGTCGATCGCCTGGTGGGTCACTGGCGGCTCACGACGACCACGGCCCGGACCCCGGACGAGTGGGCCGCTCTCCTCTCCGCCTATCTCACGAACGCCGGTCACTCGCCCGCGGGTGTCCGCGCCGCCGTGGTCGCGTCGGTAGCCCCGCTCGTCACGCAGGGCGTGTGCGAAGCGGTCGCCGCCGTGACGGGCGTGACGCCGGTGCTGGTGGATGCGCGCTCCCAGCTCCCGATCTCGCTCGACGTCGATGAGCCCCTGACCGTGGGCGCCGACCGCGTCGTCAATACGCTCGCCGCAATGCGCCTCTTCGAGCGCGACACGATCGTGGTGGACTTCGGGACCGCGACCACGTTCGACTGCATCACCGCCGATGGACGCTTCATCGGTGGCGTGATCATGCCCGGCGTCCGGACCGCCTCCGACGAGTTGGTGCGGAAGACCGCCAAGCTGCCGGCGACGGAGCTCACGCCGCCGGAGCGGGTCATTGGGCGGCGCACCGAAGACTGCATCCGCTCGGGCGTCCTGTGGGGGGCGGCGGACGCCGTGGACGGCCTCATTCGCCGCATCCGGGATGAGTGGCCCACCCCCGGCGGCGTCCGTCCCTTTGTGGTGGCGACCGGCGGGCTTGCCCCACTGGTCGCGCCGCTCACCCAGGAAATCGAGACGGTCCAACCCGATCTGACCCTCGTCGGCCTCCGGCTGGCGGCGGAAGCGTTGGGGCTTGGCTGGTAGGGCGGGGGCGCTAAATTAGGCGCCATCAACCGGATACCGGAAAGAGCCAACCTATGACCAGCAGCGCCGTGGCCACCACCGATCGCTCCGAGTTTCGCAACGTCCTCGCGAGCGGCACCGTTGTCGGCGCCATCACCGGTGTCAGCGTCGTGGCCTTCATCGCGATGTCCCGCATTCTGCCGGCGGGACTCGGGCGCGATCTGCTGGAGAGCGTTCTCGTGCTCGCGGCGGGAGTGGCGGTGAGCCTGCTGCCGGGTCAACGGGCCGTCGCCCGGACCGTGGAGGGAGTCGCGGGGGCGGCGGCGATCGGGCTGTGGGGCACGGTCGTGTTCATGGCGATCGACATCGTGCTGCTGCGGCCGTTCAAGGCCTATCCCTGGACGTGGGATGCGATCGGGGGCGGCAGCACTTGGTGGTACCTGCCGATCTGGTGGATGCTCGGCACCTTCCTCGCGTGGATGGGTGGGATGTTCACGGCCGCGCGCAGTGCCCGAGGCGATGTCTCCATGGCGCAGCTGGCCGTGCCGGTCGTCGTCGGCGCCGTGGTCGTGACGGTCGCCAGTAAGCTGCTGGGATGCCCCGCGCCGCTCCCCGCGCAGACCGGCGCCGCCTATACGGTGTGCCTCGCGGCACTGGCCGTGTTCGCCAATGCGCGGAAGGCGTAGCGCGTGAGCGCTGCGGGGTTGCCCCGCTGGCTGGCGCACGCGCTCGTCGTGGTCGGTTGGCTCCTCACGCCGCTGTGGGCCTGGGGAGCTTCGTTTTTTGGCCTCTGGGCCGGTGCGCACGTGGCGGTGCAAACCACCCGGCCGTTGACCATGCTGGCGCCGGCCCTGCTCGGCGCGGCGGTCTGCGGGTTCGTCACGCTGTGGGTCTGGGTGCGCTTCATGCGTCGCGTGCCGCACCTGCTGGCGCATCACATGGCCGCGCGCCCCTCCGCGGAATCTCCCCCCAATGCGGCTCACTGAGCGCGTCCTGATCGCCGGGCTCGGTGCCGTGTGCTGCGGCGTTCCGCTCGCAGGCCAGCGCGAGGTCGGCCTGCTATACGGGCGCCGGCTCACCGGGGTGGGGGGGGTCACGACCTACGAAGCGCGACTCGATCGGCCCCTCGGGTCGTGGCTGCGACACGGACCGACCCTCACGGTGCTGGTCGAGAACGGGGACGTCGGCCGGGGGTTCTACGGACTCGGCTACGAGGTGGGGTCGCCGCGTGGGCGCGTCACGTTGACGCCGTACGCGCTGTTGGGCGGTGCCCTCGGCATGGCTTCCGATTCCGCCGGACAGCGATTGGCCGCGCTCTGGTCCGCCGGGGCCGGTGTGGAGTGGCGGCCGTTCCAGTTCGTCGGGCTGAGCGTGGAAGAGCGCTATCGCGTGATCGACCGCGGCCCCCACGGGTTTTGGAACCCGGGGACGCCCCGCAAAGGGTGGGGGACGCTGCTCGGCATTGCGTTCTCTCTGGGGCGGGAGGTGCAGCGACCGTCGCGGCAGGCGGCCGCCGGCACGACCGCGACCGCTCCATCGCCGGGACCCCCGGAACCGCCGCTCATGATCGTCGGCCGAGCCGCCGACGTGGTGCAAACGGCCCTCGACGTGCTGGGCAGCCCGTATCAGTGGGGCGGCACGGCGGAGAACGGCTTCGACTGTTCCGGCCTCGTACAGTACGCCTATGCCCGTCATGGGATCCGGCTGCCGCGCACCAGCCGGGCCCAGTCCGAATCCGGCACTCCGGTCCCCGTGGATCTCGATTCATTGCGGGCGGGCGACATCCTGACGTTTACGGCGCAACGGGGCGGGGCCGTGACCCATGTCGGCATGTACGTCGGCGACGGCAAGTTCATCCACAGCTCGTCCACTGGGGTGAAATTGTCCCGGCTCGATTCGCGGGACCCCGATGGGGCGTATTGGATTCCCCGATGGGTGGGCGTGCGACGGTTGCTGCCGTGATCCGCTCGGTGTGCCGGGTGGTCCTCCTGGGACTCCCGGCCCTGCTGCTCGCCTGCGCCGCGCCTCGCTATCACATGCCGTCGGGGTTGCACAGCTACCGCTACTTCGTCGTCGGCTCCGATTCGCTCAGCGCGGCGCTGAGCGAGGCGCTGCGGCACCGCGGCCTCGAAGTGGTGCCGCGGTTGCGGGGCGGGGGGAGGCCGACGGCGGCCGTGATTCACTTCCTGTTCCGGGATCCCGGGGACTCCCTGGGCCCCGTGTTGCACGTCCAGCTGGCCGACACCCGCACCGGTGTCGTGATCGGCACCGGCATGGCGGTGCTCGCCGGGCTCCCGGGTCCGGTCGATGCGCGGGCGGCCGCGCTGCTCGATTCGCTGGGTCTCAAACCCCCCCCTTGACAGCGGTCCCGGGCGGAGAGAGATTGCCCCGCGACCGCTATTGGCACTCAATGCAGTAGAGTGCTAACATTCATAGTTTACAATGGTTTACGCTGTTCTACTTCTGGTGGAGGCGGAGCGCTTATGGCAACTGCGACGAAGACGAAGCTGAAGGTCTTCCCGCTCGCCGATCGCGTGGCGATCAGGCCGATGGAGGAGACGGAGCAGATGAAGGGTGGGCTCTATATCCCCGATACGGCGAAGGAGAAGCCGATCCAGGGTGAGGTGATCGCGGTCGGGCCCGGCCGCACGGAGAAGGGTGAGAAGGTCCCGATGGAGCTGAAGGTGGGGGACCGCGTGGTCTACGGGAAGTACAGCGGCACGCAGGTCGAGTTGGATGGGGAAGAAATCATCCTCATCAAAGAAGCCGACGTCATCGCGAAGCTGAGCTAACAAGGACCTTGGAGGATTAGATGGCAGCCAAGCATCTCGAATTCAACACCGAGGCCCGGTCGCGCCTGAAGCGGGGCGTGGATCAGCTGGCCGAAGCGGTGAAGGTGACGCTCGGCCCCCGTGGCCGGAATGTCGTCATCGACAAGAAGTTCGGTAATCCCACGGTCACCAAGGACGGCGTCACCGTCGCCAAGGAGATCGAGCTCGAGGACGAGATCGAGAACATGGGCGCCCAGATGGTGAAGGAAGTGGCGACCAAGACCTCGGAT
>JBGQHV010000058.1:0-17000 GCA_041498155.1 Gemmatimonadota bacterium
ACCCCTTGCAGTATCTTGGCTTCGCTCTCTCGGATGGCTGACGCGACCGTAGTCCGCTTGTTGGTGTTCCGGGTGGGCCCGCTGGCCTGCGCGGCCGAAGCGGACGTGGTGCGGGAGATCCTGCCCCGGCTTCCCACCATCCGCATCCCGGGGGCGCCTGCTATCGTGGCCGGCCTCGTGAACGTGCGGGGCAGCCTGGTGACGGTCGTGGAGGGGTGGCGGGCGCTCGGCCAGCCGCCGGCCACCGCGACCGACGGTGGCACGACCGTGTTGCTCGAGATCGGACCGGAACGGCGTCCGCTCGGGTTCACCGTGGACGAAGTGCTGGACTTGCTGGCGGTCCCGGACGACCAGCTGGAGCGGCGGGAAACGCTGCCGGGTGTCGATCCCAGGCTGGTGCGCGCAGTGGGCCGACGCGGCGGACAGGTGTTCGTCGTGCTCGATACGGAAGCCTTGCTGGCCCCCATACTGACTTCCTAGGGAGGGTCTGTGAGCCACTCTGTTCTCGTCTGCGACGACGCGATCTTCATGCGGACGATGATCAGCGATATCCTGGCGCAGGCGGGCTTCGAGGTTGTGGGCGAGGCGGAAACCGGTGCGCAGGCGGTGGAGAAGTACAAGCAGCTGAAACCGGATCTGGTGACGATGGACATCGTCATGCCCGACATGGGCGGCATCGACGCGGTCCGCGAAATCGTCAAGAACGACCCGGACGCGAAGATCCTGATGTGCAGCGCCATGGGGCAGCAGGCCCTGGTGGTCGAAGCGATTCAGGCCGGCGCCAAGGACTTCGTCGTGAAGCCGTTTCAGCCGTCGCGCGTGCTGGAAGCCGTCCAGCGCGTGCTCGGGTGACATGGACCTGTCGCAGTACGCCGAGCTGTTCCTGGCCGAGAGCCGGGAACACCTGAGCGCCTGTAACCACCTCCTCCTGCAATGGGAGCGGAACCCGACGAGCGCCGAGCCGCTCGGCGGGTTGTTTCGCTCCGTCCATACGGTGAAGGGCATGGCGGCCACCATGGGCTACGCCCGGGTGGCGGACCTGGCGCACCGCATGGAGAACCTGCTCGACCGCCTGCGCAAAGGCGCGACGGCACCCGGCGGCGACATGCTCCAGCTGCTGTTCCGCGCCACCGATCTGCTGGAAAAATCCATCGGCCTCGCCGTGGCGGGGCGCGAAGGAACGACGGACGTTTCGGGGCTGGGCGACGAGCTGGATGCGGCGGCGAAACGGCTGGGCGGAGCCACGCCGGGGCGGCCGGGGCGGGCGGGGCGGTCGACCCGGGTGTCGAAAGCGGTGCCTCCCGAGCCGGTGATTGGCTTGCCGATCGAAGAGGTGGCCGCCGGAGCCGCGAGCACCGGGGGTCGGCTCGTCTCGGTCACGCTGCGCGCCGAGGCGCAGCTCAAGGGTGGGCGCGCGCTGCTCGTGCTGCGTCGAGCGCGGGACATCGGCGTGGTGTCGCAGGTGGCGCCGCCGGCTGCGGCGTTCGAAGCGGAGGAATTCGACGGCCGGTTCAGCTTCCGGCTCGAGGCCGCCATTGCCGCGCCGGAGATCGAGCGGGCGCTCCTCAAGGCGGGGGATGTCGAGCGCGTCACCGTGTCCGAGCCCGAGGGCGGGGCGGGGCGGGTCGAAGGGGCGACGGCGGATCGCAGCCGGCACATCCGCGTGGATCTGCGGCGGCTCGATGCGCTGATGGACCTGATCGGCGAGCTGGTGACCGCGCGCGGCCGCCTGAACCAAGTGGCCGCCGAGCGCCGGGACCCGGCGCTGGACGACGTGGCGATTCAGGTCTCGCGCCTCTCGAGCGATCTCCAGGCGGAGATCATCCAGGCGCGCATGACGCCGGTGTGGCAGGTGTTCGACCGGTATCCGCGGTTGGTCCGCGATCTGGCGCGACAGCTCGACAAGCAGGTCGGCCTGCGGGTCGAGGGGAAGGAGATCGAGCTCGATCGCGCGATCCTGGACGAGCTGGGCGATCCGTTGGTGCACCTGCTGCGCAACGCGGTCGACCACGGCATCGAGACGCCGGCGGAGCGGAAGCGCCGCGGCAAAGTGGTGGAGGGCGAGATCGTCCTCTCCGCCGTGCGGGAGCGCGCCAGCGTCACCATCAGCATCGCCGACGACGGCCGCGGCATCGACCGGGGCCGGATCCTGGACAAGGCGAAGCGCGACGGGATCGTGGACGCGCACTTGGAGACGTTGAGTGACGACCAGCTGCTTCGCGTGCTCGCCCGGCCCGGGTTCTCCACCGCGGAAGCCGTGACCAATGTGTCGGGCCGCGGCGTCGGTATCGACGTGGCGATGACGAAGATCCGGGCGCTGGGCGGGACGATCGAGGTGCAGACCGAAGTCGGACGTGGCTCGACCTTCATCCTGCGACTGCCGGTGACCCTGGCCATCGTCCGGGCCCTGATCGCTGACGTGGGCGGCGAGCGCTATGCGCTGCCGTTGACCTACGTCGCCGAGACGGTGGAGTTCGGGACGGTGCCGATCACGACCGTCGAGGGACGGGAAGCAATGGTATTGCGCGACCGGGTGGTGCCGCTGGTGCACATGCGCGCGCTGCTCGGATGCGCGAACGGGCCGCTCTCGGCCCGGCGACCCGTGGTGGTACTGCAGATGGGGGAGCGGCGCACCGGCCTGGTCGTGGACGGTATGGTGGGCCAGCAGGAAATCGTGGTCAAAGAGTTCGACGCACCCGCGGGGACGCTGCCGGTATTCAGCGGGGCGACCATCATGGGCGACGGGGTGCCGGCGTTGATTCTGGACGCCGGCGGGCTCGTCTAGGGGGCTGGTATGGAGGACGTGCGCGACCTGAAGGAACTGCAGATCGACGCGTTGCGCGAAGTCGCCAACATCGGCGCCGGGCACGCGGCCACCGCCCTGTCGCAGATGACCAACCGGCGCATCATGATCAGTGTGCCGCAGATCAACATCGCCCGCCTGGAAGAGGTGGCGGATCTGCTGGGCGACGCCCAGGCCGTGGTCGTGGCAGTCCTGATGCACATGCTGGGCGACCTCACCGGGCGCACGCTGCTGCTGTTTCCGGAGAAGGTCGGGCAGCGGCTGTGCGACATGCTGCTGCGGCGGCCGCAGGGCGCCACCGCGGGCTTCGGGGCGCTCGAGCAATCGGCGCTGAAGGAAGCGGGCAACATTCTCTCCGGCGCGTACATGAACGCGCTGTCGGATTTCATGGGCATGCTGCTGCTCCCCTCGGTTCCCAGTCTCGTGATCGACCTGTCGGCGGCAGTGCTGACGACCACGTATCTCAATTTCGGCCACGACCGCGACTTCGTGTTCTGCGTGGAGACGGAATTCCGGATCGACGCCGAAGAGGAATTGCGGGGACATTTCCTGCTGCTCCCGGACCTCGCCTCGCTCAAGGCGATTTTCGACGCGATTCGCGTCACCTGACCCGTGACGGCGCCCGCGCTCTCGGATCGCGACCTCGCCGTCCTCCGATCCTTCGCCCGCCGGATCGATCCCGCTGACGCCGGGGCCCATAACAACCTCGGCGTTCTTTACTATCAAAAGGGACTGATCGCCGAGGCCATCGGGGAGTTTTCGCGCGCCCTGGAGCTGGACCCCAAGATGCAGGTGGCCCAGCGAAACCTGGAGATCGCCTACCACAACACGGGTTACTACGACCGCCGCGTCTCCGAGGTGCAGGAGCGGCTGCGGCAGTCGCCCGACGACCGCGACGCGCGCCTCGAGCTGGGGCGCGCGTTTGCCGCTCTCGGCCAGTACGACGAAGCGGTGGCGGAGTTCGAGGAGATCCTCGCCCACCACCCCCGCGACGTCGCTGCGGTGATCCAGCTCGGGCTGGCGGAAAAGGCGCGCGGCCGGCTGGAGATCGCGGCCGACTGGTTCGAGCAGGCCCAGGCCCTCGATCCCGCTTCGAGTGTGGTGCAGTTCTACCTGGGCGAGGTGCTCTACAACCGCGGCCTCAACGACGCGGCACTCGTCGCGCTGCAACGGGCCGTCCAGCTCAACCCCGATAATGCCAGCGCTCACTACCTCATGGCCTTCGTGCTGGGCGACATGGGGCGGCACCAGGAGGCGCGCACCGCCTCGAAGAAAGCGATCGAGCTGAATCCGCCGCTGGCGCGCGCACAGGCCAACCTCTCGCTCGAGCGCATCAAGAGCAACGAGCGTAAGAGCCAGCCCTATCTCGTGCGCGAGGCGTTCGAGATGGAGGTGGTGGAAGGGCGCGAGCTCGCCCACTTCAACCTCGGTCTCGCGTTCCGCCAGAAGGGCTACTACGTGGAGGCGCTGCGCGAGTACCGGCTCGCGCTGGAGCGCGGCGAGGATCGCCGGCTGGTGCTCCAGGCCATGGCCGAGGTGCACCTGTTGCGGCGCGACTTCGGGCCGGCGCTCGAGCTGTACGAGACGCTGGTGCTGGAGGTCCCCGATTCGCCCAAGCTGTGGAACGAGCGCGGCGTGGTGCTGCACCAGGCCGGCCGCGTGGACGAGGCGCTCGCCTCCTACCACCGCGCCGCCGAGATCGACGCGAAGTACGCGCTCTCCTGGAACAACATCGGCGTCGCGCTGGCCCACCAGGGGAGCACGGAGGACGCGGTCGAGGCGTTCCGCACCGCGTTGAACCTGCAGTCGACCTTCGCGGCCGCCCGGCTCAATCTCGCGCTGCTGCTGTTCCACATCCGGCGGCTGCAGCTCGGGCTCGAGGCCTACCGCCAGGTGCTCGCCGACGAGCCGAAGAACGCCTCGGCATGGAACGGCGTGGGCCTGGTGCTGGTTGAGCTCAAGCGCTTCGCCGACGCGCGCAACGCGTTCGCGCGCGCCGTGGAAGCCGACCCCAAGCACGCGGGCGCGCACTACAATCTGAGCTTCACCCTTTCGAACCTGGGCGATTTCGACGGCGCGCTGCGCGCCACCAAGCGGGCCCTGGAGCTCGATCCGTACTACGTGGCGCAGAAGTTCGCGCTCACGATCGATCTGCAGTACGAAGAATCCACCATCGGTGTGGTGCCGCAGATCTCCGCCGACGTGACCGCCGAATCCCTCGGCTCCGAATTCAGCTTCGACCAGCGGCTGCTCGACAACATCTTTCAGGAGCTGGCGCCGCCCGAGCCGGCGGCGACCAGCCGTGCGCGCGACGACCAGCTCGCCCTGGCGCGAGACTACGTGAGCAAGGGGCTGTTCGACCTGGCGGCCGCGGAGGCGATGCGCGCCATGCAGCGCGGCGCGGACGCGATCGAGGCCACCACACTGATCGCCGATCTGTACGCCAAGCGCGGGCTGCACGGTGAAGCGCTGGAGCGCTATCGCGAGGTGCGCGCGCTCGCCCCCGAGCAGACCGAGGCGCGGCTGGGCGAGATCAAGGCGCTGCTCGCCCTGGGACGGACCGCCGAGGCCGCGGGACCGGCCGAGGAGCTGCTGCTCCTGGCGCCCGGGGACGTCGAGCCGCTGGTGGTCGTGGCCCAGGCGCGCGCCGCCGAGGGTGACGCCGCCGCCGCCCTCACTGCGCTGCAGGATGCGCAGAATCGCGCTCCGGCGCGGGCCGACCTGCGCAAACTCCAGGGCGACGTGCTCGCGAAGGTCGGTGACCGGGGCGGCGCGCTCGCGGCCTACCGGGCAGCGCTGGAGCTGGACCAGGGGTTCGTCGCGGTGTGGGTGAATCTCGGGCGGCTCCACGAGCAGCGCGAGGAGTGGGCCGAAGCCCAGCGCGCGTACGAGCGCGCCCTCGACGTGCTGCCGACGTATCACGAGGCCGCGCTGTCGCTCGCCGATCTGCAACGCCGCCTCGGCCGGCTGCGCCCCGCCATCGCCCGGCTCGCGGACATGCTGGAGCAGGACCCCTACGATCTGGAAGCTCTGATCCTGCTGGGACGCGCTCTGCTCGAGGATCACCGGGTCACCGCGGCGCTCGAGGCGTTCCGCCGCGTCCTGAAGTTCGATCCCGAGGACGTGGCTGCGCTGTTCCACGAAGGCGTGGTGCTGGCGCGGCTGCGGCGCTACCGCGAGGCGGTACACGTCTGGGAGCAGGTGACCCGGCTCGATCCGTCGGGGCCCTACGCCCAGCGTGCCCGGATGCACGCACGCACCGCGGTGGATCTCCAGCACATCTTCACCTCCGACGCGGCCTGAGTCCGGATGGCGATCGAAGGCCCGCTGCGGGAACTCGGCATCCACGACGTCTTCCAGCTGCTCGACCTCAGCCGGAAGACGGGGGTGCTGCGCGTCACGTCCGAGCTGCGACACAACGCCGGCACGGTGTACTTCGACGACGGCGCCGTGATGTACGCCGAGATTCGCAGCAATCCCCACCCGCTGGGCGGGCTGCTGCTGCGCAGTGGGAAGATCACCGAATCGGACCTGGAGCGCGCCCGCGACATGCAGGCGCGCCAGGGCGATCCGCGCCGGCTCGGCGAGATCCTCGTGGCGCTCGGCGCGATCACGCCGCGCGAGCTGCAGCGCCAGGTGCGCTTCCAGGTGGAAGAGGTGGTGTTCGAGGTGATGGGCTGGCGCGAGGGCTACTTCTCCTTCACCGAGGGTCCGCTCACCGACGTGTTCACCGAGGCCGCCGTCGGCATTTCGACCGAGGCCCTTCTGATGGAGGGCGCGCGGCGCATCGACGAGTGGGCGCGCATCGAGAAGCGCGTCCCCCACCTCGGGGTGGTCCCGGCGTATACGCCCGCGACCGCCGGCGGCGACCTGGACCTGCTGCCGCCCGAATGGGAGGTGCTGGCGCTGATCGACGGACACCGCGATCTCCGCGCGATCGCCGCCACGTTGGGGCGCTCGGATTTCGATATCGCGAAGATGCTGTTCGGGCTCGAGAGCGCGGGGCTGATCGTGCTGCTCGATCCGGGCACGGCGCCCCGCGGCAAGGTGGGGACCACCGACGCGGGCGCCCTCGTTCTGGAGTCCGAGGAGGCGCTCGCCCGCAACGACCTGGACGGCGCGCGCGCCGCCGCCGAGCGAGCGGCCGCCGCCCATCCGCACAATCCGATCGTGCACCTGCTGCTGGGTCGCATCCAGCTGGCTGCCGGGCGGCCCGCGGAGGCCGTGGATGAGCTGCGGCGCGCCCACCGTCTCGATCCGCTGGCGGTCACCGCCTACCGTCTGCAGGGCTATGCCCTGGTGCAGCTGGGGCGGTTCGGCGAAGCGGTGGAGCAGTGGGATGAGTGGGAGCGGCTCGCGGGCAACGACGACCGCGAGCTGGCGCTGCGAGAAGAGGTGCAGGCGGCACGCGGCGCGGCGCTGCTGCTCGCCGGAGCGCGCACCAATGTCTGACGACGTCAAGGCGCTCTCGACCGAGCTGGCGCGCGATCCGCAGAGTCTCGTCTTCCTGCGGCTCGGGGAAGTGCTGCGCCAGAAGCGCCAGTTCGACGCGGCCGCGCGCATCGCGCTGCACGGACTGGAGCGCCACCCGCATCTCGCCGACGCCCACGACCTCTACGCCCGCATTCTGGCCGACCGGCACAACTACGAGCAGGCGTTCGATGAATGGGACATGACGCTGCGCATCGCGCCGCAGCACACCGGGGCGTTGAAGGGACTCGCGTTCCTGTACTTCAAGGTGGGCGACCTGGCGCAGGCGGAGGCGCATCTCCAGACGGCGTCCCACATCGCGCCGGACGACCCGAGCATCGCCCAAGCGTTCGCCATGATCCGGGGCGAACCGGGCGTCGTGGCGCCCGAAGGGCCGGAGCCGTACGGCGGGGAGGAGCCGGCGCCCGCGACCGACGCGCCCCTCGAATCGGCGCGCATCGTGTCGCAGCTACCCGACGAGCGCATCTTCGCCGGGCTCGAAGGCGCACAGGAGGGTCTGCTGCTGCTCGACGCCGCGGGACTCGTGCTGGGCGGCGCGCTCAAGACGCCCGACGGCGTCGACGTCACCGACACGGTGGCGGCGTATCTGGCGGGTGTGTCGCAGGAGGCGGCGCGCACCGCGCGGCTGCTGGGCATGGGCGGGTGGCGCGGGCTCTCGGCCGAGGGCCAGGGCGGGCACGTGTATGTCGCGCAGCCGACCACGGAGTCAATGCTGTTGATGGTGCGCGACCGATCGGTGCCGCTGGGGCGGCTCGGGATGCTGGCGCAGCGCGCGGCGCAAGTCGCGCGCTCCTGGCTGGAGCGGCAGCGGTGAGCGCCGCCGGCGGAGCGGCCTTCGGCCGCGCGCTCGACGTCGTCACCCGCGTCCGGGGCGTGCGCGGCGCGATGCTGGTGGCCCGCGCCGACGGACTCGTCGTCGCCGAGCAGCTGATGGAGGGGATCAAGGGGAGCGCGGTCGCGGCGCTGGCGGCGAGTCTCGCCGGACGGCTGCAACGCACGATGGTCACGGCGGGGCTGGGCCCGAGTCAGTTCTGGCATCTGCAATGCGACCAGGGGGCGCTGCTCGTCGTGCCGGCGGGGGACAACCTGCTGGTCGTGGCCATCACCGATCCCGAGGTGAACGTCGGGCTGGTACGCCTCGAGCTGCTGCGCGCGGCGGAGGCCGCGCCGTGACTTCGATCCGGGCGGTCGAGCTGTGGACGCTCGATCCGCTCACGACGTACGTGGCGGAGGCGGGCGCGCGTCTCGTGCTGCTGATGACGCCGGCCGGGCAGGTGCTGGCCCAGTCGGGATTCGCGCGGGCGGTCGACGTGATGGCCGCCTCGGCGCTGGGCGCCGCGATCATGGCGTCGACAACGGAGCTGGCGCGGCTGCTCGGACAGCCGCCGTTCGCCGCCCTCAACCATCAGGGCGTGCGGCACGGCATCTTCTTGAGCGGATTCGCCACCGACCGCGGACCGCTGGTGGCCCTCGTCGTCTACGATCTCGACGTTTCGTCGCTTGGCTTGGTGCAGTTATTCTTTGAGCAGCTCGTGGCCGATTTGCGCGCCGCGAGCCCGAAGGCGGGCGCCACGAAGAGCGTGCTGGCCGCCGATTTCGAACGGGAGCTCAACGAGAGCCTCAACGCGCTCTTCGGGAGATAGCCTTCGTGTCCCTGGTCAACTTCACCACCCGCGAGATCACCTGCAAGATCGTCTATTACGGACCAGGTCGGTCCGGCAAGACGACCAACTTGCACTACATCTACGGTCGCGTGCCGGATTCGCGGCGCGGCCGTATGGTCTCGCTCGCCACCCAGACCGACCGGACGCTGTTTTTCGACTTCCTGCCGATCGACCTCGGACAGATCTCGGGGTTCACCACGCGATTCCAGCTGTATACGGTCCCGGGGCAGGTCTATTACAACGCGACGCGGCGCCTGGTGCTGCAGGGCGCCGACGGCGTCGTGTTCGTGGGGGACAGCCAGGCCCGGCAGCTCGACGAAAACCTCGAGAGCCTGCAGAACCTGCAGGCCAATCTGCTCGATCACGCGGTGGACATCCGCACCATGCCGATCGTCCTGCAGTACAACAAGCAGGACCTGCCGCGCGAGCTGATCCTGCAGCCGATCGAGCTCGATGACGCGCTCAACTTTCGCGCCGTCCCGAGCTTTCCCGCCGACGCGCTGCACGGCAACGGCGTGTTCGAGACGCTGAAGTCGATCACCGAGCTGGTGCTGCGCCGCCTGGCGCAGGGGGCGCCCGCGTGACCACGGCGCTCAATCCGAAGTTCACGTTCGAGACCTTCGTGGTGGGCGCGGCCAACCGCCTGGCGGTGACCGCGGCCCGCACGGTCGCCGAGAGTCCGGGGTCGGCGTATAACCCGCTCTTCATCTACAGCGGGTCGGGACTCGGCAAGACGCACCTCCTGATGGCGATCGGCGCCAGCGCCAAGCGGCTCGCGCCCTCGCTCGCGGTCGAGTACCTGACCCTCGACGAGTTCGTCGAGGCGTTCCACGCCGCCATCGGCGCGGGCCAGGGCGACGCGTTCCGGCGCCGCTTCCAGACGGTGGACGTGCTGCTGATCGACGACGTACAGTTCCTCACCAACCGGCGCGAAATGCAGGCGGAGCTGCTGCGGCTGTCCGAGGCGTTGCAGACCGCGGGGCGCCAGATCGTGCTCACCAGCGACCGCCCGCCCGTCGAGATCGAGAACCTGGACGAGCGGCTGATCTCGCGCTTCTCGGGCGGTCTGGTGGTGGACATCGGCGCCCCGGACTACGAGACCCGCGTCGCGATCCTGCGCCGCAAGGCCGAGGAGCGCGGGGCGGAGTTCCAGCCGGGCGTGCTGGAGACGGTGGCGGCGGCGGGCTTCACCAACGTGCGCGAGCTGATGGGCGTGCTCAACCGGCTCGTCGCCTACCAGGCGGTGAACGAAACGCCGCTGAACGCCGAGGGCGCCAAGGCGCTGCTCGGGGCCGAGACGCCGCCGCGCTCTGCGGCCGCCGGACCGGCGCCGCAATCCGAGCGCGGTCCCACGCCCGATGAGTTCGCGGCGTTTCTCACCGACGTGACCGTCACGGTCGGGAAGGCCGTGGAGGCGTGGCGCGCCCGGATCGCCGAGGCGATCCTGCGCTGGGAGGGCGAAGGCTACCGCACGCGGCGCCTCGAGCAGCTGCTGGAGCAGGACACGCCGGTCGCGCCCGACGAGGAGATCGGCGCGTTCGCCCGCGACGTGGAGCGGCTGCGCGCCCTGGAGGCGGAGGTCTCCCAGTTCGATCCGCAGGCGTCGGGGCAGAGCGTGTTCCGGGACCCGGAGCGGCTGGCGGAGGCCGAAGAAGCCGCGTCGCGCATCCGGGCCGGGGCGGCGCCGCCGCCCGGACCCTCCGCAGCGTTGCCGTTCGCCACGTTCGCCGTCGGCGCGTCGAACCAGCTCCCCGTCAACGTCGCGCGCGAGGTGCTGGACGAGCCCGGCCGCCGCTACAACCCGCTCGTGCTCATCGGCAAGAGCGGCGTGGGGAAATCGCACCTGCTGAACGCCCTCGGGCTCGAGCTGGCGCATCAACCGGGCGCCGTGGTCGCGTGTCTCTCCACGCAGGCGTTCATCGACGAGCTGATCACCGCGATCGACGGCAACCGGATGGAGTGGTGGCGCGCCCGCTACCGCCGGGCCACGGCGTTGCTGCTGGACGACATCCACCTCATCGGCGGGAAAGACCGGACGCAGGAAGAGCTGTTCAATCTGTTCAACCTGTTCCAGGACCTCGAGCGCCAGCTCGTGTTCACGGCGCCGGCGCACCCCAAGACGCTGCAGGGGATCGAGCAGCGCATCGCCTCGCGGCTCGAGGGCGGGCTCGTCGTCGAGCTGACGGAGCCCGATCGCGAGGTGCGGCGCGCCGTGGTGGAGCGCGCCCTGGGCGCGCAGGAGGTGCCGGACGACCCCGCCCTGGTGGACTACCTGGCGGACCGGCCGGCGGACTCGGTGCGCAGTCTCACGGGGCTGCTGCAGCGGGTCGTCAGCGCCGCGGCCGCGCAGGACGTGCCGGTGAGCGCGGGTCTCGCCCGGGAAATCCTGGAAGGGGGCACGGCGGCCGAACGGCGCCGCACCGTCGGATTCCGGACCTCCGGGATCGTGGTGTCGAGCGCGGGCGGAGTGCGCAGCCGCGAGAAGATCGTGTGGGACTGGGCCGCGCCCGGTGACCGCCTCATCGAGGAACTGCGCTAGTGGCGATCAAAGGCTCACTGCGCGAGGCGTCGCTCCCCGACGTGCTGCAGCTGCTGGCGCTCGGCCAGAAGACCGGGTGCCTGTCGATCGCCGACCGCTCCAACTTCGGCTACATCTTCTTCGACCGCGGCCGCATCTGCTACGCCTCGATCGTCAACCGCCGCGACCGCCTCGGCGACATCCTCGTCAAGCACGAGAAGATCACGCAGGAGCAGCTCGACACCGCCGTGGCGCGCCAGACGCGCGAGCGCGACAAGAAGCTCGGCGAGATCATGGTGGAGCAGGGCGCGATTTCGCAGCCCGAGCTCGAGCGCTACATCCGGGTGCAGATCGAGGAAGCCGTCTACTTCCTGTTCACCTGGACGCAGGGCACGTTCAACTTCGAGGCCGACGTCCGCCCCGAGCGGCAGGACTTTCTCGTGTCGATCAACCCGGAATCGCTGCTGCTCGAGGGCGCGCGCCGGGTGGACGAGTGGAGCCTGATCGAAAAGAAGGTTCCCTCGTTCGACATCATCTTCATCGTCGATCACGAGCGGCTCGACATCAGCGAAGCGACCCTGACCGAGACGCAGCAGCGCATCCTCCCGCTGCTCGATGGCTCGCGGGACGTGAACCAGATCATCGAAGACTCGGGGATGGGGGAGTTCGAGGTCGGCAAGGCGCTGTACGGACTCATCACGGCGGGCTTCCTGCACCGCGCGGGCCGCACCACCACGGCGGAATCCGGGAAGGCGAGCGACGCCCGGGTGGAGGAGCACCGCAACCTCGGCGTCGCCTTCTACAAGACGGGGATGCTGGATGAGGCGGCGCGCGAATTCCGGCGCGTGGCCGAGCTGCGGGAGGGCGACGCGTACGCGCTGTTCTTCCTCGGTCTCGTGGCGCTGAAGCAGGCGCGCTGGCGGGAGGCGATGGAGTCGCTGCGGCTCGCGGCCGAGAAAGGCGGTAGCCGGCCCGCGGTGCTGCACAATCTCGGCTTCGCCTACGAGCAGCTCGGCCGGCTGGACGAGGCCGAAGCCGCCTGCGCCGAGGCGGCCTCGCGCGCCCGCACCGACCCCCGCATCTACCTCGGTTGGGGCATCGTCGCCCTGAAACGCGGCGATCACGCCGCCGCCGGGGGCCGGCTCGATCGCGCCAAGGAGCTGTATGGATCGACGCAGCCGCCCGCGGTGTGGTTCTGGGCGCGGACGCTGGCCGCGGGGCTGGGCAGCGATTTCGAGACGGCCGAGCGCATCGGCGCCACCAGCATCGCCGCCTATCCGGCGAACGCCGTGTTGCGCAACAACCTCGCGGTGCTGCGCGAGCTGGGGGGGGATCTGCGCGGCGCCGAGGAGCTGGTGCGGGTGGCGATCCAGGACGAGCCCTCACAACCACAGCTGTCCAAGAATCTCGGCGACCTGGCCTACCGGGCCTCACGCTACGACGAGGCATGGTCGGCCTACCGCCGCGCGGTCGAGCTGGCGCCCGACCTCGGGGACGACGTCTACTTCAAGCTGGGCAACATCGCGTACAAGCGGAACGACCGCGACCTCGCGTCGCAGCTCTGGCGGCGCGCGCTCGAGCTGAACCCGAATCACGAACTCGCGAAGACCAACCTGGAGACCTTGAGCACCCTGCAGTGACCGATTTGCCGGAGGAGCGCGCGTTCCGGGCCCTGACCGACAAGATCACCCGGGCGCGCGGAATCTGCTGCGGGGCCTACAAGGACCGCTGCCTCAAACGGCGGATCGCGGTGCGGATGCGGGCGCGGGGCGTGCACACCTTCACCGACTACAGCCGGGTGCTCGACCTGGACGCGCACGAGTACGACCTGCTGCTCGATGCGCTCACGATCAACGTCACCAAATTCTTCCGCAATGCGGAGACGTGGACGGCGCTGGCGCCCTATCTCACCGAGCGCTGGCGGGTGCGCCAGGGCGCGGTGGTGGCGTGGTCGGCCGGGTGCGCATCCGGGGAGGAGCCCTACACGGTGGCCGTGGCACTGGCGGAGATTGCGCGCACCACCCGCACGCTCGACTGGCTGCCGCGCTCCCGGGTGATCGCGACCGATATCGACCGTGTCAGCCTGGAGCGCGCCCAGGCGGCGCGCTACCCGGTGAGCGCGTTTACCGAGATGCCGGCCGACCTCGCGCGCCGCTGGCTCGAGCCGCCGGCCGCCGACGGAAGCCGGGGACCCGTGCCAGCCGTCCGCGAGCGCGTCTTCGTCCGGCGGCACGACCTGACCGGAGACCGGGCCCCCGAGAGCGCGCTCGACCTGGTTGTCTGCCGCAACGTGGTGATCTACTTCGACCGCGCCACCCAGGAGCGGCTGTTCCGGACGTTCGCCGACGCGCTGGCGCCGGGCGGCGTACTGCTGCTCGGCAAGGTCGAGACGCTGCTGGGCCCGGCCCGCGAGATGCTCCACCTCGAGAGCGCGCGCGAGCGCATCTACCGGAGGCCCGCGTGAGCGCGCCCGCGTCGCGCGGGGGAGAGCATTTCGTGCGGGTGGCGGAATGGGCGGTGGAGCGCGAGGGCGTGCTGATCACCCTGGGTCTCGGCTCCTGCGTCGCCATCATGCTGCACGACCCGCGCTCCCGGGTCGGCGGAATGGCGCACGTGCTGCTGCCGTCGCGCAGCCTGGCCCGCGACCAGACCAACCCCGCGAAGTTTCCCGAGACGGCCGTCCCGTTCCTGGTCACGCGGCTCATCGCGGCCGGCGCCGACCGCCACCGGCTGGTGGCGAAGCTCGCCGGCGGCGCCAGCATGTTCGCCCAGCTCATGACGCCGGGCACGGTCCAGATGGGCGAGCGCAACATCGCGGCCGCCCGGGCGGCCCTGCGCGACGGCGCCATTCCGATCATCGGCGAAGCGGTCGGCGGGGAGCGCGGCCGCTCGGTCCACTTCCACACGTCGGACGGTCGCGTCGTGAGCCGCACGGTGGGGGGCGATGAAGTCGTCTTCTGACCGGCGCCCCACCGTGCTGGTGGTGGACGACAGCGCGCTGATGCGGCGCGTGCTGTCCGACGTGCTCGCCGGCGAGAAGGGCGAGGGGCCGTTTCGCATCGTCGGCGCCGCGCGCGACGGCTTCGATGCCCTGCGCAAGGTGCACCAGCTGCAGCCCGACGTGGTGACCATGGACCTCGAGATGCCCGAGCTCGACGGGCTGGGCGCCATCGGGTACATCATGTCGGAGACCCCGCGGCCCATCGTCGTGGTGAGCGCCCACGCCGGTCCCGGCACCGAGGCGGCGATCCGCGCGCTCGAGCTCGGCGCGATGGAAATCGTCGCCAAGCCGGTCGATGCCACGCGCGAGGCGTTTCTCGCCATGGGACCGCGGCTGATCGCCGCCGTGCACGCGGCCCTTGCGGCGGACGTGTCGCGGCTGGCGGTGCTCGCCCGACCGCCGACCCCGGCGCGGCGCGCGCCGGCGCTCGAGCTGAGCCGCCGGGCGCAACTCGCCGTGGCGATCGCCGCCTCGACCGGCGGCCCGCGCGCGCTGGCCGAGGTGATCCCGCGCCTGCAGGCGGGGTTGCGGGCCGCGGTGCTCGTGGTACAGCACATGCCGCTGCGCTTCACCCGGAGTCTCGCCGAGCGGCTCTCCAGCATGAGCGTGTTGCGGGTCGTGGAGGCCGATGCCGGCGCGCCGCTCGTCGCGGATACGGCGTACGTTGCCCCGGGCGATTATCATATGCGGGTGGTATCGGCAGAAGACGGTCCCGTCATCGCGCTCGATCAGGGCCCCACGGTGTGGGGCGTGCGTCCCGCGGCGGACCCGCTGTTCCGCTCGGTCGCCCAGCTGTTCGGCCCCCGCGCCGTGGGCGTGGTGCTGACGGGGATGGGGAAGGACGGGGCGGAGGGGCTGCGCGCGATTCACGACGCCGGCGGCATGGGGTTCGCCCAGGACCGCGAATCCGCGGTGATCGCCGGGATGCCGGTGGCGGCGGTGCAGGCGGGGGGTGTGGACGCGGTCGTCCCGCTGGCCCAGATCGCCGAGCGAGTCGGGAGCGAGCTGCTGCGGCGCGGCGGCCGCGTGGGCGTCACATGAGCCTCGGGTTCCTGCTGGTGCGCTCCGGGGAGCGCGCGTACGGACTGCCGCTCGAGCGGGTGGTCGAAGTGGCGGACCTGACGGAGGTGCAGGAGGTGCCGAGCACCGACGTCTCGATGCGCGGACTGACGCCGCTCCGCGGCCGGCTCGTGCCGCTGGTGCACCTGGGGGCGCTGCTCGGGCTGCGGGCCCCGCCGCCCGAGCGGGGGCGCGCGGCGGTGCTGCTGGAGCTCGGGGGGCGTCTGGTGGCGTTCGAAGTGGACGATGCCGATGAGGTCGTCCGCGTGGCGGCGCTCCCGCTGCCCGACGGCGAATCGCTGCCGTGGGCGGTGGGGGTCGCGCCGCGCGGCGACGGCCTGGTCCCGGTTCTCGATCTCGACGCGCTGGGGGAACGCATCGGATGACGCGGACGATCACCGGCGATGATGTTCAGCTCGTCACCTTCCGGGTGGCGGGCCAGGATTTCGCCTTCAATATCTTCCAGGTGGAGCGGATTCTGCGCTACGAAGCGCCCGCGCGGCTGCCCAAGTCGCCGGACTTCCTCGAGGGCGTGCTGCAATACCAGGGGGGCGCCGTGCCGGTCGTCGATCTGCGCAAGCGACTCGGGGTCGAGGCGCCGCTGAAAGACGAGACCCGCATCATCGTCCTGGACATGGATGGGGGGAGGATCGGCATCGTCGTCGACGCCGTGACGGAGGTGATGCAGATCGGGGCGGGCGACGTGGCCACGCCGCCGCCGATCGTGCAGGGGCTCTCCGCCGACTACATCACGGGGCTCGTGGGGCGCGACGCGCGCACCATCATCGTGCTCAACACCGGCAAGCTGCTGGCCTCCAAGGAAAAGCTCGCGCTCACGGCGGCGCTCGAGGGGAGCCGCTGATGTCCGAGTCGCCGATGGTCGCCCTGCGGTCCGAATACGATGCCATCGCGTCGCGACTGGACAGCGCGACCTCGCAGGTCGGGCGCGAGGCGGTGAAGCGGGAGATCATCGCCTTCTTCAAGCACGTGGATGGGCTGCTGGCCGAGGCGACGCAGCTCAAGGAAGACATCCGAATCCTGGTCGACAAGTTCAAGCAGATGCAGGCGGCGTCTTCCGCGGAAGCCGCGGCGCCCGATTTCACCGGCGTCCGCCCCGCGGTCAAGGCCGACCACATCGGCGCCTCCACTTACATCGAGAAGGGCTGGAGCCTGATCGCCCTGGGCGACCACGACGGGGCGATCCAGGCGCTGCAGAAGGCGCTGCAGCTGTCGCCCGGCGAGACGCAGGCCGAATCATTGCTCGGTTGGGCGCAGATGCTGCACGGCGACTACGACGATGCGCTCTCCACATTCCAGAAGGTACTGATGAAAGAGCCGGCGAACTCGCTGGCCCGCATCAACGTCGGCTACATCTGCCTCAAGAAGCGGATCTTCGGCGAGGCGATCGAGCATCTCTCCAAGGCGATCCGCCTCGACAACGACAAGAAGGCGACGCTGTACGCC
>JBGQHV010000059.1:0-16444 GCA_041498155.1 Gemmatimonadota bacterium
GTCGGACCGGACGGCGCGGGCAAGTCCACCCTCACGCACGAGATCGCCGAATGGCTGTCGCGTGAGATCGCGGTCACCTCGACCTACGGCGGGAGCGGCAAGGGCTCCGCTTCTCCCTCGCGCCGCTGGCTTCAGCGGATCGGCGCGCTGACCCGACGCAAGCCGACACCCCACGCCGGCACATCCGGCGCGCCACCCGCCGCCGACGCGCCCTCCGGGTTGCGGCTGTTCGGGAAACTGCTCTGGGTACTCACCCTGGCTCGGGAGCGCCGGCGGTGGGCGACCCAGGTCCGTCGCGCCCGCAGCCTGGGCATGGTTGTCCTGTCGGATCGCGTGCCGCAAACACAGTTTGCCGGACTCAACGACGGCCCGCGATACGGGCATTGGATCGATTCTCCTTCCTGGCTGCGCCGCACCGTCGCGCGGCGGGAGCAGGCGACGTTTCGCGAGGCCGGGATCGTACCGCCGGACGTCGTGGTGAGGCTGCGAGTTCCGGTGGACGTCGCGGCGCAACGCAAACCCGACACGCCGCTCGACCAGCTGCGCCGCAAGGTGGAGATCGTCGATCAGCTCCACTTCCCGCCCCCGACCCGCGTGGTCGATATCAACGCCGCGCTTCCGCTCGACCGGGTGCTGCGCGACGTGAAGCAGGCGGTGTGGACGTGCCTGTGACGGGGCCGATGCCGGTCTCCGGGCGCGGGCGCGCCGTCGGCGACCCCCTCGCGGCGGCGCCCTCCCGCCCGCTCGTGGTGGAGATCGTGGGACCCGCAGGTGCGGGCAAGACCGCGCTGCTGCGCACCATGGGCCGGGATTCGCGCATCCGGGCCGGGCTGCGGATCGAGCGCACGCGGCACTTTTTCGAGATGCTCGCCCACACCGCGGCGCTCATCCCGGCCGCCGTCGCGCTGCTCGGCGATGGACGGGGGCCGTTCTGGCCCGGACTCCTGCACTTCGTGCGTCTCCGGACCCTGCCCCAGGCTATCGCGCGAGCCGCGGCGGAGCGGCCCGGTGTCATTCTGCTCGATGAAGGTCCGGTGTTCAGCCTCGGCCGGCTGAGCGTCTTCCAACAGGCGAACCAGGGCGGCGACCGCCTTGCCCGCCATTGGCGCGCCGAGGTGAACCGCTGGACGAAACTGCTGGACGGCGTCATTTGGATCGATGCGGCGGATCCCGTTCTGGCGGAGCGCATCCGGACTCGCCGGAAAGAACACAGAGTCAAGGGTGGGTCCGACAGCGAAGTGACCAGTTTCCTGAATCGCTATCGTGTGGCGTACCGCGAAATCCTGAGCGTCCTCAGGGAGTCCGGGAGGGTCCGCGTGGTCGAAATCGACACGGCCACCGCCACGATCGAGCAGGTGGCGGCGCGCGTGCGGGGCGAGCTCCAGCAGATGGGTCTCCATGCCTCGTAGAGCGAGCCGAGCCAGCGCGATCCGCTCGGGAGCCGCCGGCGTCCCGGGCCAGCCGCCGCTGCACGCGGTGCCGCCGATGGCCGCCCCAATCCGCCTACTCCGGTGGGCGCTGTACGGCTTCATTTTCTCGCTGCCGTTCGACGCCCCGGGCCGCCTACCGCTCGAGCTCACGACGATCACCGGCGCGTGCTTTCTGGCCGTGACACTGCTCCAACCACGGCTCTGCTACGGACGCCGTCCGCTCGCGCTATGGATGTTCGTCGGATACCTGTACGCCTACTGGATGGCGTACGTGTTCGGCGGAGCGCGATTCACGTCCGATGCCATGCACTCGACGCTGTTCTACATCCAGGGCCTGCTGATCTTCTGCGCCTGCTTCAATCTGATGCGGGACCCGCGCATCGCGCGCAACGTGCTGTTGACCCTGGCGGTCGCCGCCGCGATCCTCGCCGTGATGACGATCCTCGGCCTCGGGAAGGCGTACGACACCGAATCCGGACGGGCCACGGTGTTCGGTCAGAACGCCAACCGCGCCGCCCGAGTGTTGGTCGCCGGATTGCTCACGCTGATTGGCTTGGTATACGGTCGGGCGCGTGCGGCGCTACGCCCCAGCTGGATCGCCTGGCCCGTCGCCGGGCTGATCGGGCTTGCCATGATCATGGGCGGCAGCCGCGGCGGCCTCATCGCCCTGGCGGTCGGCCTGTGGATGTTCTCCTTCGCCGGTACTACGCTGGGTACCCGGGTGCGGAACATGGTGGTCTCGCTGGTCGCGATCGGCCTGGCGGCGTGGGGCGCGTGGCAATCGCCACTCATGAAAGAGCGCATCCAGCTAGCCCAGCAAGGCAACATGGCGAAACGGGAAGTGATCTTCCCCGCCGCCCTGCAGATGTTCAAGAGCAAACCCATCGTGGGATGGGGTCCGGGGAATCAGTACAACCTTGCCGTGCGGCTGGGGCTGCCGCCGCGCCTGCACCTCACGCGCGACACCCACAACCTGTTCCTCGAGGTGTTGACGGCCACGGGCATTCTGGGAGCGATCCCCTACTTCACGGGGCTGTGGCTCTGTTGCTGGGGGGCCTGGAAGGCGCGGCGTGGGATCGAGGGAATCCTGCCCGCGGCCCAAATGGCGGCACTGATGGTCGGGAACCTGAGCGGTAACTACATCCAACTGAAGCTGCAGTGGGTGTTGCTCGCCTACGCGATGGCCAGCTGGGTGTACCTCACGGCCAAGCCGATGCGGCCGATGAAGCCAGACATCGTCGCTGCCCGGCGAGCACGCTGGGGGTAGCAACCAGGAGGCTGTTGCGGCAGCGCTACAAGCGGTCCCACGCGCCGGCGCCGCTCCCTCGCATGTTTGCATAAGACGTTCAGCAGCATAATGTTACGGCGAACTCCCCGGGCGATCTCGCTAGCACAGGGGGTGCGTGGGAGGATCTGTGGGCATGTTTCGCAAACAGTAGGAGGAAGCCGGGGGGCGTGCTGATCACGTTTTCGGGATTGGACGGAGCGGGAAAGTCGACGCTCATTAAGTTCTTGAGCAGCGCACTGGAGGACCGGCGGCAGCCGGTCGTCGTACTCCATCTCAACGATCAGGTCGGCGTGTTCGCGTTCCTGCGGGGCGTGCGTGATCGCCTGCTCGGGGGGGGCCGGCGCTCGGAGGCGCTCGCGCCGGGCGCACCCGATCCCAAGTCCCAGAAGCTCCAGCGACCCGCCCCCCGCGGCCTGCGCGGCGCCATGAGCCGGCTGCGCACGGCGATCCTCTGGAACAAGCCGATGCGGCGACTGCTGTACCCGCTCGACCTGGTGATCTTCGCTTGCTACCGCACGTACCTCGAGCGGGCGAAGGGCCGGGTGCTCATCATGGACCGCTACTTCTACGACACGCTCGTGGACCTGACCGGCGGCGCCCGCGGTCCGTGGACGTGGCTGCTCGAGCGGTTGACGCCGCGCCCCACGGTGCCGGTGTTCCTCGACATCACGCCCGAAGAATCCTACCGGCGCAAGCGCGAGTTCTCGGTCGAGTACCTGCGCCACCGCTCCGATGCGTACCGACAGGTGTTCGAGCGGGTGCCCGGCGCGCTACGCCTGGTCAACGACGATTTGGAGCGTACCAAGGCCGCACTGCTGGACGCGGTTCGCGCACGCGGGGAACCAGCGTGATCGGCGGCCGAGACACCGTCCTCGTGCTCGACGGGCAGACGAACCAGGCGCTGGCCTGCGTCCGCTCGCTGGGGCGGGCCGGCAACGATGTGTTCGTGGCGGCCACGCGGCGGCGCCCGTTGTCAGCCTGGTCGCGGTTCGCCCGCGGGCGGTTCCTGCTGTCCGGCGAATCGCTGGAGGCCTTCGCGGCGTTGCGGCGCTGGGCCGTCACACGTCACGTCTCCCTGGTCCTGCCTCTCACCGAGCGCTCCTGCGTACTCTGCAACCTGGATCGCTCGGCATGGGAGGCCGCCGGCATCACAGTCGGCAGCGCGCCGGCAGACCTGTTGGCCGTCGCCTTCGACAAAGCTCGGACGTTCGAGTTGGCCGCGCGCTCCGGCGTCGCCATTCCTCCGACACGCGTGCCGACCACGCTGGCCGAAGCCCGAATGGCGGCGGCCGACGTCGGGTTCCCGTGCGTGGTGAAATCGCGCTTCAGCAACGCGTGGGACGGTACCCGCTTCCTCCCGGACCCGGGAACGAGCTACGTGCGCAATGCGGCGGAGCTCGACGCGGCCGTCGCCCTGCACCGCCAGGGCGAGCACTGGCCGCTCATCCAGGGCTTCGTGCCCGGTCAGGGAAAAGGCGTCTTCGCGTTGTTCGAGTCCGGCCGCCCCATCGCCTGGTTCGCTCACGAGCGCCTGCGCGACGTCCGCCCGTCGGGTTCCGGCAGCAGCCTGCGACGCTCGGCGCCGCTCGAGCCGCGGCTCCTGGAACCCGCGGAACAACTGCTCGCCGCGATGGCCTGGCATGGTCCGGCCATGGTGGAATTCCGCGACGATGGCGTGCACCCACCCGCCTTGATGGAGGTCAACGGCCGCTTCTGGGGCTCGTTGCAGCTGGCGGTATCCGCCGGTGCGGACTTTCCGTTGTGGTGGGCCGCGATCCTGCGCGGCCGGCCCGTCGAGCGCAGAGCCGGCTACGCCACGGGCGTCACCGTGCGCTGGCTGTGGGGCGACATCAAGCGGTTTCTCTACATCCTCGCCGGGGCGCCGCCGGGCTACCCGGAACGGTACCCCACGGTGTGGCAGGGACTGCGGGAGCTCCTCGGGCGCCAGCCGACGGGGACGCGCTCCGAGACCTGGCAACCGGACGATCGCTGGCCCGCCCTCGGTGAGTGGGTGCAGGGATTGGGCGAGTTGTTCGCGCGCAGGAAACGGTCACGAGCCTCCGGGCAACCGGCCGTGGCACCAGCCCCATTGCCGGAAGCAGTCCCCGTAGCCGCATCGTCCCCCGCAGCGATGTCCGACGCGTCGCAGAGCGGCCATTAGATGGAAGCACCGCTTCGCGTCCTGATGATCACGGCCGGGTGGCCGCAGCCGGGACAGCCACAAACGACCCATTTCGTCAAACGCCAAGCGGAATTCCTCCGCAAGGCGGGCGTGGACGTGGACGTTTTCTCGTTCCGTGGCGCCAAGAGCCCGTTGAACTACGCGCGCGCGTGGCGGGACGTACGGCCGAGGTTGAAGCCCGGACGCTACGACGTCGTGCACGCCCAGTTCGGCCAGAGCGGTATCCTGGCGGTCCCGAAGCGATTGCCGCTCGTGATTACCCTGCGCGGCAGCGACATCCTGGGGATCGTGGGCCCCGATGGACGCTACACGCTGGCCGGGCGGATCTCCCAGGCGGTGGCCCGCTTCGCGCTGCGCCGTGCCGACGCGGTCGTCGTGGTGTCCGAGCACATGAAGGAATACTTTCGCACGCCCGCGCCGGTGACCGTGCTTCCCTCCGGGCTCGATTTCGAGCTGTTTCGGGTCGTGCCGCGCGACGAGGCACGGGCGCGCCTCGGGTGGTCGCTCGACAAGCGCCTCATCCTCTTCGCCGGCAACCCCGAGCAACCGCGCAAACGGTACGGGCTCGCGCAGGCGGCCGTCGCTGTGCTCAACCGCACGCTGCCGGCCGAGCTGGTGGTCGCCTGGGGCGTGCCGCACACCGACATCCCGCTGTACATGAACGCCTGCGACGCGTTCGTGTTCACCTCGATGCAGGAAGGCTCGCCCAACGTCGTGAAGGAGGCCTTGGCGTGCGACCTTCCCGTCGTCTCGGTGCCGATCGGCGACACCGCGGAACGGCTGCGCGGCATCGACGGGTGTGAGCTGGTGGAGGATGAGCGCCCCGAAGCGATCGCCACCGCGCTGGAGCGGGTGCTGCGTCGCGGCCGGCGGGTGGCCGGGCGGGTGGCCGTCGCGCCGCTCGCGGAGGAGGCCATCACCGCTCGTCTGGTCGATGTGTACCGCACGGCGATCGCCCGCTACGCCGGCCGCCCGGCGCCCGCGCCGCGGCGCGATCCGATCACGACTGCCCGCCTCACGGAGCGCTGACTCGGATGTCATCCGCCGTTCCCCAGGTCACGATCGTCGTTCCCTGCCGCAACGAGGAGCGCTATCTCGTCGAGTGTCTCGACTCGATCCTCGCCTGCGACTACCCCGCCGACCGGCTCGAAGTGTTGGTGATCGACGGCATGAGCGACGACGGCACGCGGGCGATGCTCGCGGACTACGCGACCCGCCACCCCATCGTGCGGATGATCGACAATCCCCGCCGCATAACCCCGGTGGCCCTCAATCTCGCGATCCGCGCCGCGCGCGGGGACGTGATCGTGCGGATGGACGCGCACGTCGTCTACCCCAAGAATTATGTGAGCCGCCTCGTCGCCGCGCTCGACGAATTCAAGGCAGACAACGTCGGTGCGGTGCTGAAGACCCTCCCCGCGAACCAGACCGCGATGGGCAAGGCGATCGCCATCGGCATGTCGCATCCGTTCGGCGTCGGGACCTCCTATTTCCGGATCGGGACTGACCAGCCGCGCTGGGTGGACACCATCGCCTTCTTCTGCATCCGCCGGGCAACGTTCGAGCGCGTGGGGATGTTCGACGAAGAGCTGATCCGCCATCAGGACGGTGAGTTCAACGCCCGCCTGATCAAAGCGGGCGGGCGCATCCTGCTGATTCCGGACGTCGTGTCCTACTACTACGCCCGCGCCACGTTGCGGCAGGTGGGACGGATGTTCTACCAGTACGGCTACTTCAAGCCGCTCGTCGCGAAGAAGCTGGGGCGCTTCATGACGGTGCGACAGCTCATTCCGCCAGGATTCGTGCTGGGCCTCCTCGCCACCGGCGTGGCGGCGCTGCTCTGGAAGCCCGCCGTCCTGCTCTTCGCCCTGGTCGCGGGCAGCTACTCGGCGGTCGTCCTGGGGTCGGCGATCCAAACGGCCCTCAACGAGGGGCCGGTCGTGGGGCTGTCACTCGCGGCTGTGCTGCCGGTGATTCACGTGAGCTATGGTACCGGGTTCTGGCGGCGCGTGGTGGAGCTGCTGCTGCCGTCGCGACGCGCGGCCGCGGAACGGGCGGCCGAGCTGCCGCTGTCGCGCTGAGCGGCACACGCATGGCCCCCCGCCCTCTCGTCGCCAGCCTCATGTATCACGAGGTGACCGACGACCCGACCGCGTCGGGGTTCCAGCGTCCGGGCGCCATCGCCTACAAACACTCCACCGCCGTTTTCGCGGAGCACCTGACCCGGATCGCCGGAGCGCCGTCCGCCCCCGGCCTCGTCGTGGACGTGGACTTCGACCGACCGAGCCACAGCCTCCTGTTGACCTTCGACGACGGCGGTCGTAGCGCCCTCACGGCCGCCGAGCTCCTCGCCCGGTACGGCTGGCGCGGACACTTCTTCATCGTGACGAGCCTGACCGGGAGCCGTCCTTTCCTCGATGCCGCGGGAATCCGGATGTTACACAGTGCCGGCCATCTGATCGGCAGTCACTCGCACACCCATCCCAACATCTTCCGCGCCCAATCGCCCGCCCGCATGGTCGAGGAATGGCGCATCAGCTGCGACACGATCGCGCAGATCCTCGGCGAGCCGTGCGTGGCCGCGTCAGTGCCGGGCGGCGACATCTCGCGTCGCGTGCTCGAGTCGGCCAGCACGGCCGGCCTGCGGTATCTGTTCACCTCGGAGCCATGGCTCGTGCCCCGGCGCGTCGGCGACTGCTGGATTCTGGGCCGGTACAGCGTGAAGGCGAGTACGGCGGCGGCTCGAGTGGCCGAGCTCGCCCGGTTCCAGGGTTGGACCCGGGCGCTGGTGCGGCGACGGCTCAAGGTGCTCGCGACGAGCGCGCTGCCCCCGCTTTACCGCCTCTACATCCGCCTCAGGACACGCGAAGGCGCTCAGCCCGCCTGAACCGGCGGCGGGCCTAATGGCAGGAGCCCGTCCCACTGTCGGTGTAGGTGCTCCCAGCGACCGGAATGAACTGCCAGTCGTAGCTCGTCGAGCGCAGCGTCAGCTTCAGCACACCGAACGTCCGCCCCTCCCGCGCCTCGCTCAACGGGAACACGTTCGTCAGGTCCCCACCGCTTTCGCCACCCATTCCCGCGATGATGGTCCGGATCCCGCGTACGGGGTCGGCCGTCCCGTCCGGCTTCATGGGCGCGATCCGCTCCCACACATGACGGTGCCCGTTCAGGATTAGATCCGCGCCCGCCGCGTACAGGTCGTCCCAGAAGCGCCGGGCGCTTGTGATGACCGCGCCCCCACTCCCGGTGCCGCCGATGGACGAGTAGAGCGGATGATGGAAATAGGCCAGCGTGCACACGTTGGGGTGGGCGGCGAGATCGGCCCGCAGCCACACATCCTGCGGCGAGTTGGCGTCGTTCGCGATGTTGCTGTTCAGGACGATGATGTGCCAGGCCCCGAGATCGAAGCTGTAGTAACCCTGTCCCGCGGTCCCCGCCGCCGCCCCGAAGTAGGCGAAATACGGAGCGGCCCCGCTCGTGTTGTACTCGTGGTTGCCGGCCGACGGATGCGTCCGCGCCTTGAACGCCCCCCAGCTCGGATTGTAGCAGTTGGCGTAGTCCTTGGTCGACCCGTTCTGGTAGGCATTGTCGCCGAGAGTGAACACCGGAATCCCCGGCATCGCGTTGATCAGCGCCGCGGTCGCCTCGTCGTCGGTGCTGCCGCAATCCGCGATGTCTCCCGCCCCCACGAAGGTCACGGACGATCCCGGCGCCAGAACGGTGATGGTCGCAGTCTGCGTGATCGCCACACCCGCGACGGTCGCGGAGACGGTCTTGGTCCCCGTGCTGGAGGCGGCGAGGGCGCCGGTCGCCACGCCCGTGGCGTCGGTCGCGGCGGATGGCTGGGTCAGGCTGACTCCGGATCCGCTCGCGGCCAGCGTGACGGACGCACCGCTTACCGGATTTGCGAACGCATCGCGCGCCGTCACGACGATCGTCGAGGCGCCGCTCCCCGCTTCGATCGACGCGGGATTGGCCGTGACCGTCGTCTGGGACGCCGAGACCGGCCCCGCGTTGACGGTAAGGGTCGGCTTCTGGGTGATGACCACCCCGCTGGCGGTGGCGCTGATGGTCTTGATGCCCGCCCCGGTGGACGAAATCGTGCCGGTGGCCACGCCGCCGGAATTGGTAGGCGTCGCCGGCTGTACGACGGTGTTGCCGCTCCCCGTGGCGGCCAGGGTCACGGTCGCTCCAGCGACCGGGTTTCCACCGGGATCCCGCGCCGTCACCGTGATTGTCGCCGTGCCAGGTCCTGCCATCAGGGTCGTCGGCGCCACGATCACGTTGGACTGGTTCGCGGACACGATGCCCGCCGAAATGTTGAACGACGCCGACAGGGTTGCGGGAAGACCAGCCGACGTGGCGTTCAGCGTATAACCGCTGCCCGCCTTGTCGAGGCTGAGCCCCGGGAAGGTGGCCACGCCCGAGTCGGCGACTGTCGCGCCCCCTCCCGAGAGCACCGCCCCACCAGGGTTACTGCCGATCCCCAGAGTCACCGCGGCTGTTGACCCGGCCTCCCGGTTGCCGAACTGGTCGCGGATCTCCACCTGAACCGGTGGCGTCATCACGATGCCGAGTGTGGTGCCCGAAGGCTGGACCAGGAACGCCAGCGCGCTGGCAGGGCCCGGAACGACAGTGACGGTGTCGAGCTGATCCAGCCCCGTGCCGCCCGCCACCGCGGAAATCACTTTCACTTCCGCCCGGGTGGAGTACAGCGACCCACTCGCCACACCGTTCGCATCGGTCAAGCCTGCGGGCTGGGCCAGGGCGTTCCCGGTGCCCGTCGCTGAGAGCGCGACCGTGATGCCCGGGATCGGATTGCCATGATCGTCCCGCGCGGTGACCGTGATCGTTGCGGCGCTGGCGCCGGTACTCGCGTTGAGCGTGGTCGGCGTCGTGACGAACGTGGTTCGCGTCACTGATACCTCGCCCGCCACGACGGCCACCGATGCCGTCTGAGCGACCGGCGTGCCGTTGATCGTCGCGGAGACGATCTTGGTGCCCGTCGTCGTGGCGCTGAGGGCGCCGGCGGCCTCTCCGGCTCCACTGGTGGCGCCCGCCGGCTGAGTCAACGCGTTGCCCGTACCGGTGGCCGAAAGGACGACGGTCGCCCCGGCGACCGGATTCGAGAACGCATCCCGGGCGGTGACGGTGATGGCCGAGGAGAACCCTCCGTCACTGGCCTGGATGCTCGTCGGCGCGCCGACCACCGTGGAGGTGGTGCCCGAAACGGGAGCGGCATTCACCGTCACCGTGGGTTGTGGGGTCAACGGGATGCCGTTCACCGTCGCCGACACCGTCTTCACGCCGGCGCCGGTCGAGCTCAAAGTGCCCGTCGCCACACCAACCCCGTCGGTGGGACCGGCCGGTGGGGTGAGGGTATTCCCCGACCCAGTCGCCGACAGAACGACCGTCACCCCTGGCACGGGATTTCCGAAAGCATCCCTGGCCGTGACCGAGATCGTCGCCGCGCTCGAGCCGCCACTCGCGACCAGAATCGTCGGCGAGACCTGCAGCGTGGACTTGGAGGCCGACACCGCGCCAGCCCCGATACCGAACGGGGCCGAGGTAGCCACCGCCGTGCCGGTCGCGGACGCGGTGAGCGTGTACCCCGTGCCGGCCTTGTCGAGGCTCAAGTCATTGAACGTCGCCACACCGGCCGTAGCGGTTCGAGTCGCCGTCCCGGATAGAACGGCGCCGCCCGGATTGGCACCGAGCGCGATCGTGACCGCCGACGAGAACCCGGTCGCCGGATTGTCAAACGCGTCCTTGGCCGCCACCTGCACGGGCGGAGCGATGATGGCGCCCGCCGCACCGCCGCTGGGCTGCACGGTGAATACGAGCACCGCAGCCGGAGCGGGGGTGACCGTCACGGTCCCGGATTGCGTGAGGGCAACTCCTGCGGCGGTCGCCGTCACCGTCTTGGACTCCACGACCGTCGAGCTCAGCGTGCCCGTCGCCACGCCGTTGGCATCGGTGAGGACGGGTGGTTGTCCGATCGTGTTCCCGGTACCCGTCGCCGACAGCACCACCGGAACCCCGGAAACGGCGTTGCCGAACCCATCATGCACCGTGACAGTGATCGTGGCGGCACTGGACCCCGAGCTGGCGGTGATGGACGCGGGACTCACGCCCAGCGCGGACTGAGCGGCGGACACCGGGCCCGGCGTGATCGCGAATGTCGTGGAGGAATCCAGCCCCAGTCCGGGCGCCGTGGCGGCCAGGGTATACCCGGATCCACTCCGGGTGAGATGCAGTCCCGGGAAGCTCGTCACGCCACTGACGGCGACGCCCTTCGTCAGGCCCAGGAGGGTCGCGCCCGTCGGATTCGCGCCCAGCGCGATCGTGACGGTGTCGTGGAACCCCGGAACCGCATTGTCGAACGCGTCATGGGCCTGGACGACCACCGCCGGGGTGATCGAAGCGCCCGCTGCCGTGGTCGACGGCGGAACGGCGAAGCTCAGACGGGCGACCGGGCCTGGACCGACGTCCACCACGCCGCTCGATATCGCGGAGAGGGCCGCCGACGACGCCTGGAGCGTGTATCCACTCCCCGTCTTGTCGATGCGCAGGTCCGTGAACGTCGCGACGCCCGCCACGGCGGCGATCGTCTTCGTTCCGATCAGCGTGCCGCCGCCGGGGTTGGCGGCGATCGCGACGGTGACGTTCCCGGTGAATCCCGTCGCGGTATTCCCCCGAACGTCCCGGGCCGTGATCTGGATCGGTGGGGTGAGCGGCACACCCGCCGTGACCGTGCTCGGTTGAGAAGTGAACACGAGTCCGACGGCTGGTCCGGGAACCACCACGACCGTCGTCGTGCCTGCATGCCCCTCGACCGTGGCGGTGATCGTCACCGATCCGAGGGAGACCCCAGTGACGAGGCCGCCGGCGCCCGTCGTGGCGACGGCCGTATCGCTGCTCGTCCAGGCAGCCGTGCGGCCATTCAGTGCTCGGCCCTGGGCGTCGCGTGGCACGGCGGTGAACTGGACTGCGGTGGTGATGGGAACCGATGCGCTTGGTGGCGTCACGTCCACGCTCGCCACCGCTGGCGGGGGACCTGACGTGTCGGACGTACACGCAACCAGCAGGGAGACGGTGAGCACCGCCCTGCGGAGCGAACGAACCCGCGGGCCCCGCGCGAGTTTTCCCTCCATGTGAACCCTCGACGCCGAACTGTGGCGATTGTGCTACACGGAACGAAACGCGACTCTGCGGGAGCTGTAACTGCAAGACCCGGGCCCGGATGCGTTCAGAGTCTCTTCACGAATTCCCTGGATTGTCTCAGTGGCAGGAGGCCGTTCCGGAGTCAGTGAAGGTGCCCTGGCCCTGTGCCGGGAGGAACTCCCAGCGGTAGGAGCGGTCGTATAGTGTCAGGCGTACCACACCGCGGGAGAACATCCCGGCGTCGCTCGCCTCTACATTCGGCGGACTATTCACGTAGTTGGCATGGGTTTCCCCACCGCCAGTCCCCACGATGAATTCGCGGATCCCTGCGGGGTTCGCCGTCCCCAGCGAGTCCTGCGGGGCAAACCGTTCGTAGAGGTGATCGTGGCCGTTGATGACGATCTCGGCACCGGCGTTCTCCAGCGCCTGCCAGAGGCGCCGGATCCGCGTCGATCCCCCGTTCGACGAGCCCGACGTGAACAGCGGGCGATGCCAGATCGCGAGGACGCACTGGCTCGCCCGACCCACGAGGTCGGTCTGGAGCCAGGCGAGCTGTGCCGGACCCGATGTGGGGTTGGTCACTCCGGAATCGCTATTCAGCACCACGACGTGCCAGGTGCCCAGATCGAAGCTGTAGTATCCGAATCCGTTGCTCAGGGGGTCGGCCACGGCGGGCGTGAAGTAGTTGAAATAGGCCGCCGCGGTCCCACTGCTGTCGTACTCGTGGTTCCCCACCACGGGCTTGGTCCGGGCCTTGTGCCGCCCCCACGTCGGATCGTAGCAGCTGGCAAAGTTCGCCGCCGTGCCGTTCGCATACGCGTTGTCCCCGGCCGCGAACACCACCCCCGGAATGCTGTCCAGCTGGTTCGCCGTCGCGTCGTCCCGGATGGAGAAGCAGTCGGCGATGTCGCCCGCGCCCACGAGCACCGGCATGACGGCCGCCGTGCCCGTCTGGGAAATCCCGACGCCACCCGCCGTGGCCGAGATCGTCTTCGCCTCGGCAAGTGACGAGTTGAATGCCGCCGTGAACACGCCGCTGGCGTCCGTGGTGCCCGTGGCAGAAGGGCTGAACCCGTTCCCGGATCCGCTGGCGGACAGCACCACCGGCGCTCCATTGACCAGGTTCCCGAACTGGTCCTTCACCGTGACCGTCACCGTGGACGACTGGATGCCGGGTGCGCACGAGAACGCACACTGACCGATCGTGTCCGTCGCCGCGCTCAGACTCGTTTGCAAGGCGTCGACGCCGTCCGCCGCGACATCGAACGGCGGGCTGGTAACCGCCCCGAGCGCGCCCGAGGTAGCCTGAAGCGTATATCCGGTTGCCCGCTTGTTGATGCTGAGATTCGAGAACGTGGCGACGCCGCTCGCGGCGGACACCGGGGTCGTTCCAGACAGCGTGCCACCACCCGGGTTGGCGGCTAGCGCCACCGTGACGCTGTTACTGGCGCCCGTCACACGATTGCCGCCCGCGTCCTGGATTTCGACCTTCACCGCGGGGGCGATCGACGCGCCCGCGGTGGCATCGGAGGGCGGGACCAGGAAGCCGAGCTTCGCCGCCGGACCGACCGTGATGTTGAACGGGTTCGAAGTGCCATCCGTGAGCCCTGCGGCGCTCGCCGACAGCCGGTAACCCGTGCCCGCACTGTCGATGCTCAGGGTGCTGAACGTCGCCACACCCGCTGCCGCCGGTATGGTCTTGGTGCCCGACAGCGATCCCCCGGTGGGATTGGTCGAGATCGCCACCGTCACACTGTTGGTCGCCCCCGCCACCCGATTTCCGCCCGCATCGCGAATCTCGACCTTGGCGGATGGTGTGATCGTCGCGCCGCCCGCCGTATTGGACGGCTGGACGAGGAACCCCACCTTCGCTGCCGGCCCGACCGCGACGGTGAACGCGCCGGACGTCGCGCCGATCAACCCCGACGCGGTCGCACTCAGCGTGTAACCCGCTCCGGCACTGTCGATGGTCAGCGTGCTGAACGTCGCCACACCCGCCTGCGCTCCGACCGTCTTCGTGCCGGAGAGCGCTCCCCCGTTCGGATTCGTCGCGATTCCCACCGTGACGCTGTTGGTGGCGCCGGCCACGAGATTGCCCCCGGCATCCTGGACCTGGACCTCCACCGCCGGACTGATCGTGGCTCCCCCGGTGGTACTCGACGGTTGGACGACGAACGCGAGCTTCGCCGCTCCTCCGATCGAGATGTCGAAGGCGCTCGAGGTCGGCGAGGTCACGCCGGTCGCGGAGGCGATGAGCGTATAGCCCACTCCCGGATTGTTGATCGCCAGGTCCGAGAAGGTCGCGATCCCCGCGCTGCTCGACACAGGGGTGGTTCCCGCCAGCGTACCCCCGCCCGGGTTGTTGTCGATTGCCAGTGAAACGCTTTTGCTGCCGGCCGTCACGCGGTTGCCGCCCAGGTCGCGGACCTCCACCTGCACCGCCGGCGCGATGGGCGATCCTGCTCCCGTGTTGGACGGCTCGACCAGGAAGCCAAGCTGCGCGGCCGGACCGACCGAGATGTCGAAGGCGCTCGACGTCGCATTCGCGAGGCCCGACGCGCTGGCGACCAGGTCGTAGCCCGCGCCCGCACTGTCGATGCTCAGGGTACTGAACGTCGCCAGGCCGCTGCTCGCCGCCACGCTCGCCGTCCCGTTCAAGGCACCGGCGTTGGGGTTGGTCCCGATGGCAAGCGCGACGGTCTGGCTGGAGGTGGTCACCCGGTTGTTGCCCGCGTCCCGAATCTCGACCTGTATCGCCGGGGCGATCGTCGCGCCGCCGGTCGTGCTCGACGGCGAGATGACAAAAGCCAGACTGGCCGCCGCGCCGAGGGTGATGTTGAAGGTGTTCGAGACCCCTCCCGCAACCCCGGTCGCCGATGCCGCCAAGGTGTATCCCGTGCCGATCTTGTCGATGCTCAAGCTCGAGAACGTGGCGATCCCGCTGACGGCGGCGACGGTCTTCACGCCGGTGAGCGTCCCGGGCCCCGCGTTGGTGCCGATCGCCAGCGTAACGTCGCCGCTGAAGCCGGTCGCGGTATTCCCCTGGGCGTCGCGCGCGGTTACGGCCAGCGCGGGAGCGATCGGGGCGGCGGCGGCGGTGTTCGCCGGCTGAACGGTGAAGAACAGCTGCGCGGCGGCGCCCGGTGTGATGTCGAAAACGACGCTGGTATCGGGGGTCAATCCGGCGGCACTGGCTCGAATCGTATACCCGACGCCGGTCTTGTTGATGCTCAAACCGGTGAACGTCGCGACGCCGGCCACGGCCGCGCGGTTCTTGGTCCCCGACAGGGTGCCGCCGCCCGGATTGGCGGCGAGCGCGACGGTGATGGTGGTCGTCGCGGTCCCTACCCGGTTGCTGAACGCGTCCAGGATCTCGACCTGCATCGCCGGCGCGATCACGGCTCCGGCCGTGGTCACAGAGGGCTCCACGAAGAAGGAAACCCTGCTCGCCGCTCCCGGAGCGATGTTGAAATCCACGGAAGTGACCGATGGCAGCGCGGGAACGGCGGTGGCCAGGAGCGAGTAGCCGGTTCCCGCCTTGTTGATGCTCAGCGACGCAAATGTCGCGACCCCGGAGAGCGCTGAGACGGTCGCCGTTCCGGAGAGCGCCCCGCCACTCGGGTTGTCCTGAATCGCAACCGTAATGCTCCGCGTGTCAGTCGTGACACGGTTCCCCGCCGCGTCCTGGACCTCGACCTGTATCGCCGGGGTGATCGTCGCGCCGGCTGCACCGTCGGCGGGCTGGACGAAGAAGGAGAGGTGGTCAGCGGCGCCGGACCCGATGGTGAACGGTGCCGAGGTGGCGGGGGTCAGTGCCGGCGACGCGGCAGCTTGGAGCGTGTACCCAACCCCGGCCTTGTCGACCCTCAGAGCGCTGAAGGTCGCCAAACCATTGGTTGCGCTAAGGCTGGTCAATCCCGAGAGCGTGCCGCCGCCCGGGTTGTTCTGGAACGCCAGCGTGATCGTGTGGCTCGCCGTCGTTACCCGATTGCCGCCCGCATCCCGGACCTCGACCTGCACGGCAGGACTGATCGTCGCCCCGCTCGCCGCGCCCGACGGCTGCACCCGGAAGGCGAGCTGCGTGGCCGGGCCAACCGAGACATTGAACGCCACGGATGTCGCCGCCGTCAGAGGATCTGCTGTTGCGGTGAGGGTGTACCCGGTGCCCGCGCTATCGACGGTGAGCGTGCTGAAGCTCGCCACGCCCCCGACCGCCGCGACGCTCTTCGTTCCACCGAGCGCTCCGCCGGTCGGGTTCGTACCGAGCGCCACCGCCACGATATTGGTGGCCCCCGTCACCCGGTTCCCGCCGGCGTCACGAATCTCCACCTGCACCGTCGGGGCGATGGTCGCTCCGCCCGTCGTGCTCGTCGGTTGAAC
>JBGQHV010000060.1:0-16275 GCA_041498155.1 Gemmatimonadota bacterium
GTGAACCCCGACGAGGTGGTGGCGATCGGGGCGGCGATTCAGGCCGGCGTGTTGGCCGGCGAGGTCAAGGACGTCCTGCTGCTCGACGTCACGCCGCTCTCGCTCGGCATCGAGACCCTGGGCGGGGTGACCACCGTCCTGATCCCCCGCAATACCACTATCCCGACGAAGAAGTCGGAGGTGTTCTCGACCGCCGAGGACTCCCAGACCACCGTGGAGATCCACGTGCTGCAGGGCGAGCGGCAGATGGCGCTCGACAACCGCACCATCGGCAAGTTCCAGCTCACGGGCCTCCCGCCGGCTCCGCGCGGCGTGCCGCAGGTCGAGGTGACGTTCGACATCGACGCGAACGGCATCCTGCACGTCTCGGCTAAGGACAAGGCCACCGGCAAGGAGCAGAAGATCCGGATCGAAGCGTCGTCCGGGCTCGGTGACAAGGACATCGATAAGATGGTCAAGGATGCGGAGGCGCACGCGTCCGATGACAAGAAGCGGCGCGACGAGATCGAGCGCCGCAACCGCCTCGATACGATGGTGTATGAGGTGGAGAAGAACGCCAAAGAATGGTCCGACCGGCTCGAAAGCGGTCTCAAGACGCGGCTGGACGGCGCCGTCGAGGGCGCGAAGCAGTCGCTCCGCAGCGGGAACCCCGAGGACATCGCCCGGGCTTTGGATGAATTGCAGCAGGCCTACTCGGCCGCGGGCGCGTCCCTGTATCAGGCGGCGCGGGGGGCGGGTGGGGCCGGCGAGCCCGGGGCGGAAGCGGGGGCCGGCGCCGCCGGGGAACCGGGGGCGGCCAAGCAGGAAAACGTCGTCGACGCCGACTACGAAATCGTCGATGACGACAAGGGCAAGAAGGCATAATTATGTTTCACCTACTCTCTTTACGGATACTGTGACGCTATGTCGGTACGCACGAGAGATTGGCTGAAGTTCATCGGACTGGTGGGCCTGGCGTTCGTGTTCGGCCTGGGGTTCGCCTCCGCCCTCGACCTGCCCCGGAAGACTTCCGCCGAGCCGGTGATGCTCCTCCAGGCGCCGGCGCAGCGCCCGGTGATCCCCGCCGCCAAGTCCGCCGCGGACCTCGGCGATGCCTTCGTCGCGGTGGCCGAGCACGTGAAGCCGGCGGTGGTCTTCATCGTTTCCGAAATCCGGCAGCACGCGGACAGCCGCCGCCTGCCTCCCGGGTTCGAGGACTTCTTCCCGCAATTCAAGAATCGGCCCCAGATCGAGCAGGGCTCGGGGTCCGGCTTCATCGTATCGCCGGACGGATTCATCCTCACCAACAATCACGTGGTCGCCGGCGCGAGCCGGGTGACCGTGCGGTTGTACGACAAGCGCGAATTCGACGCCCACGTCGTGGGGACCGACCCGCAGACCGATATCGCGGTCATCAAGATCGACGCCACCGGGCTCCCGACCGTGGCGTTCGGAAACTCCGATTCGACGCGCATCGGCGAGTGGGTGTTGGCGATCGGCAACCCGCTCGGGGAAGCCTTCGCATTTACGGTGACCGCCGGAATCGTGAGCGCCAAGGGACGGCTGCTCTCCGGCCTCCAGGAATCGCGCTATTCGATCCAGGACTTCATCCAGACCGACGCTGCTATCAACCCCGGCAATTCCGGCGGCCCGCTCGTGAACGTGCGCGGCGAGGTGATCGGTATCAACTCCGCGATCGCGAGCGAAACGGGCTACTACGCGGGGTACGGGTTCGCCATCCCCATCGATCTCGTGCGGACGGTGATGACGCAGCTGGTGGCCAGCGGTCACGTGCAGCGCACCGTCATGGGGATCGGCATCAACCCGGTCAGCCCGGAAGACGCCGAAGCCGTGGGCCTCAAGGAGATTCGCGGCGTGGTGGTGCAGAGCTTCACCAACGACGCCTCGCCCGCCAAGCGCGCCGGTCTCCAGCTGGGCGACGTGATCACCGAGCTCGACGGACAGCCGGTCGACTACGTGGCGCAGCTGCAGCAGCGAGTCGGGTTCAAGAAGCCCGGGGAGACAGTCCAGGTGACCGTGCTCCGGCAGGGAGGCCTTCGCAAGGTGTTCACCGTGCGGCTCGTGGCCCAGCCGACCGACGACTCCAATCGCGTCGCCGCGAGCGACGACGGCCGGAACAACGGCGATGAGCTGTCGGGCAGCACCAACCGGTTGGGGATCGCGATCGAGCCGCTGTCGCAGGACGACGCCGCCCAGGACCCGCGGCTGCAGCGTGTGGCCCGGTCGGGCGGCGCACTGGTCGTGACCGACGTGTCGCCCGACGGTCCGGCCTACCGCAAGCTGTTCGGCAACGGCCCGAACAGCAGCCCCGACCTGATCCTCCAGGTGAACGGCACCGATGTGCACACCCGGGCGGAGTTCCGGGCCGCGGTCCAGAGCGTGCACGCCGGGGACATCGTCACGCTCGAAGTGCTGCGCCGCAGCCCGGATGGGTGGGATACCGCGGTCGTGCGAGTGCGCGCCCGCTAAGGAATTGCATCCTGAAGTCCACGGCAGGCGTCGGACGTTTCGGCGCCTGCCGTTTTTCTTTTGTGGGCTATCGCCGGACCAGCATCACTGCGCCGGCCACGGCCATCCAGACGACCGCCGCCCCCTGACCGTAGAACAGGACGACGGACGTCTCCGCCACGACCAGCGGAACGACGAAACAGACGATCCCGGCGCCGAACGCGCCGCTGGAGAGCCATGCCGGGAGCAGGCGTCCGTTCCAGGTCGCCCAGCCGTACAAATACAGCGCGAGCCCCAAAGCGAAGGTGGCGATGCGCTCGGCGGCGAGGCCGAAGGGGTGCAGCATGTCGTACAGGAACACCGCGTGCGTGGCGGCGAGGCCGGGCTCGGCGGTGGCGTACGTCGCGGCGAGATGCGATCCCGCACCGGCCATGAAGAGGATGTTGAGTGCCCACAGGCCGAAGGCGAACGCCGAGAGGATCAACCCCGCCCGCGCGGGGCCCGCGCCGGGCGACTCGAGGTGCCGCTCGGTGAGCCCGGCGAGACCGGCGAGCATCAGCGGCAGGCCGAACAACAGCGACCAGTGGATCGCATGCCAGCCCCGCGTGGCCGCGATCGCGGCGAGCTGCGCCGGACCATCACCGCGCAGGACCGGATGCATCAGCCCGGCCCCGCCGAACAGGGCCGCGCCGACCAGCAGGCAGAGGGGATAGAACGGGGACCGCCGCACCAGCATGTCGATCCTCCACGAGTTGACGGGCCGCGCTAATCTAGCCCGGCTCGGGGCACTCCGTATATTGCTTCGGGGTATTCTCGACCATGGAGCACGGTATGCGACTGACGCGAGTCCTGCGCGAAGGGTTCTGGGCCGGGTGCGTCGGGGCGGGATCGGTGGCGGCCTGGTTCTTCGTCGTCGACCTGGTGAATCGCCGGCCGTTCTTCACCCCGGCGATGCTCGGCTCGGCCGTCTTCTGGGGCGCCACCAACCCCGGCATGGTCGTGATCGAGTTCTCACGCGTCGTCGGCTACACGATGATCCACGTCAGCGCCTTCGTGGTGCTGGGGACGATCGTCGCGGCGCTCACGGCCCAAGCCGAAGACACGCCGCCCGTGTTGTACCTGATCGTCGTACTCGCCTGCTGTTTTGAAGTGGGCTTCTACGTGCTCGTGGCGCTCTTGGCGCAGCCGCTGCTGGGCGCGCTCGCGTGGTGGAACGTGGCGATCGGCAACGCGATCGCCGCGTGTGCCATGGGCTATTACCTGTGGCGGCAGCACCCCGCCATCGCCCTCGAGCTCAAGCGGCACCCGCTCGGGGCAACGCAGGACTAGGCTCGGCCGGCAGGCCGTACGCTTCGAGCGGCACCCGCCGCTCGACCTCGCCCTGCTCTTCCCGCCGAGCCCAGCGAAACCACACGACCGTCATCGCCAGCCAGAACACCAGTCCGCCCGGCACCCACATGATCAGCCCGCCGATCTGCTGGTCGTCGAGCGGGGACAGACCCCACACGCGGGGTGCCGCGACGTAGAACGGATACAGCGGCGTGTCGGCGAGCGTAATGAGCGCTCCCACGATGGTCATCGGAATGCCGAGCAGGAACAGGTACAGCATCTGCCCAGGGTATGACGCCCGCGGCAGCTCCGGCACGGGCGACAATACGGGCCACCACATGACGACGGCTGTCGCCATGAACACCAGGTGCTGCGCGATGTGCAGGCCGTGGTGGCGCATCGCGGCTTCGTAAAACAGCGGCATGTGCCACAGGATGATCGGCCCGGAGAAGATGGCCGCCGCCGGAACGGGGCGGACCAGCGCGGCCCCGGCCGTCCGCAGCCAGGCGGGCCGGATCACCCGGCGCACCAGATCGGCTGGCAATCCGTAGAGAAACAGCGGCGGGAAGAGCAGCGTCAACACCAGGTGCTGCACCATGTGCGCGCTGAAGAGGTACCCGTCGGACAGGTCGTGCAGCGGGCCGTTCAGCGAGCCGAGCAGGACGAGCAGCGATCCGCCGAAGGCGGCGACGCGCCGTCGCGGGGCCCGCAGCCCCCCCAGAAGCACGTAGAGCCCGCCCAACAGGACGAGCCCCACCACTACACTCGGATGCAGATCCCAGTGCCGCCAGGCCTCCGCGCTGGGAGCGGCGGTCACGTCACCGCCCGAGCGTCAACACCCCGAAGAGGAACAGCAGCCCCAGCATGACGACCGCGGCAAGCAGCAGCGGCCCTCCGAACAGGAGGGTGAAGAACCGGCTGTCCATCTTGAGGTGCATGTAGAACATCACGACGATGGCGAATTTGATGGCCGAGAGCGACAGCAGGACCGGCGCCAGCACGGGATGAAACACGGGCACGTAGAACACCCCGACCTCGATCACCGTGAGGATGGTGAGGATCACCGCGACGCGGATGTAGGTCGCCGCCGTCGGGTGCGCATGCTCTGCCGCGTGCGTTTCCTGCATCGGATGTCCCCCGCTCATTTGTGGAGGAGGTAGACGAGGGTGAAAATGACGATCCAGACCACGTCTACGAAGTGCCAGTACAGGCCGGCGATCTCGACCGTCATCGCGTGCTCGGGGCCGAGCTTGCCGCGCATCGCCCGGTACCAGAGCGTCAGCATCCAGAGCACACCCACCGTTACGTGCGCCCCGTGCGTGCCGGTCAGGATGAAGAACGTGCAGCCGAACAGGTTGGCCTGCAGCGTCAGCCCCTCGCGGACGAAGGACGAGAACTCATAGATCTGGAACCCGATGAAGATCGCCCCGCCGATCGCCACCCCGAGAAGCCAGACCTTCGCCCACTTCATGTCTCCGCGTTGGACGGCCGCCAGCGCCAGCACCATCCAGAGGCTCGACATGAGGAGGTCGAAGGTGCTGATCGACGTCACCGGGATGTTGAGGATCTCCGCCGGCGTCGGCCCCGAGACGCTGCGACCTTGATAGACCAGATAGGTCGAGATCAGCGATCCGAAGAGGAGGCATTCCGACCCGATGAAGGCCCAGAATCCCATCTTCCGGCTGTCCAGCCCCATGCTGGTGTGATGCGTGGTCGCCGCGTGCGTCATCTCAAACCTCGAAGGGCTCGTAGGCCCAGCGATAAATGCCGTAGAGCAGGATGGCCGCCCCGACGAACACGATCCAGACCGTGTGCGTGAGCGGCGCCAGGGCCATGACGGGGAGCCCGGCAGCGGCCACCATCGGCCACCACGAGCCGCCCGGGACGTGAATGTGGCCGGGCGGCGGTGCGGGCTTGGGCGGCGCATCCCACAACGGCAGCCGGCTCGTCACCGTCGGAATGACGTCGAAGTTGTGCACCGGCGGCGGCGAGGGGATCGACCATTCGAGCGTCGCTCCGCCCCACGGGTTCGGCCCGGCGACGGCGCCGTGGCGCCGCGTCCGCCACATGTTGAAGACGAACACCACCATCCCGAGTCCCAGCAGGGCCGCCCCGATCGAGCACAATAGATTCATCGAGTCGACGCCGAGATCGTGCGAGTAGGTGTAAATGCGCCGTGGCATGCCCAGCAAGCCGATGAGGTGCATCGGGAAGAACGTGAGGTTCATGCCGATGAACATCAGCCAGAAGTGCACCAACCCCAGCCGCTCCGACAAGAGCCGACCCGTCATCTTGGGCCACCAGTAGTACATCCCGGCGAACAGGCCCATCATGGTGCCGCCGAACAGCACGTAGTGGAAATGCGCGACGACGTAGTACGTGTCGGTCTGCTGCAGGTCCGCGGGGGGCGCCGCATGCGTCACCCCGGAGAGCCCGCCGATCGTGAACAGCGCGATGAACCCGAGCGCGAAACACATCGCCGTCGTGAGCCGGATCTGCCCGCCCCACAGCGTGGCGAGCCAGTTGAAGATCTTCACCCCGGTCGGGATCGCGATCAGCATCGTGGTCAACGCGAACACCGAGTCCGCGATCGGCCCCAGGCCGACCGAGAACATGTGGTGGCTCCACACTCCCCAGCCCATGAAGCCGATGAGCACGCCGGAGTAGACCACCACGGTGTAGCCGAACAACGGCTTGCGCGAGAAGGTGGGCAGTACTTCCGAGACCACGCCCATCGCCGGCAGAATCAGGATGTAGACCTCGGGATGGCCGAACAGCCAGAACAGGTGCTGCCACAACACCGGATCGCCGCCCGCCTGGGGCAGATAGAAGTGCGTCCCGAACACCCGGTCGAACATGAGGAAGACGAGGGCCACCGTGATCACTGGAAACGCGGTGATCATCAGGAACGAGGTGACCAGCGTCATCCAGCTGAAGACCGGGAGCCGCATCATCTTCATGCCCGGCGCGCGCAGATTGAGAATCGTGACGATGAAGTTGAACCCCGCCGCCAGCGACGCGATGCCCAGGATCTGGAGCCCGAGCAGCCAGAAATCGATGTTGGGGCCGGGATTGAACTGCTTTTCGGTGAGCGTGGCGTAGCCGAACCAGCCGCCGTCGGGCGCGGGATGGTGCGGCAGGAGCCAGCTGGCGTTCATGAACAGGGCGCCCAGCAGGAACACCCAGTAGCTGAATGCGTTCAGCCGCGGGAAGGCGACGTCGCGGGCGCCGATCTGGAGCGGGACGATGTAGTTGAAGAACGCGGCGGCGAGCGGCATCAGCGCCATGAACACCATCGTCGTGCCGTGCATCGTGAACAGCTGGTTGTACGTGTCGGCGCTGATGAGGGTGTTGTCGGGCTTGGCGAGCTGGGCCCGAATGAGCAGCGCTTCGAACCCGCCGACCAGGAAAAAAACGAACGCCGTCCAGAAGTACAGCTTGCCGATCCGCTTGTGATCGGTGGTAGTCAGCCAGCTCTTCAGGCCTGTGGCTTCGCTCATTTGAGACTCTGCAGGTAGGCGATCAGCGCGGGAAGGTCCGCGGCGTTGACGTGCATGTTGGGCATCATCGACCCGGGCTTCATGCCGGGTGGGTTGCCGATCCAGTCGCGCAGGTGCTGCTCGGTGTTCATCATGCTGGCCCCGGCGATCGTGGTGCGGCTGCCGACGTGCGTGAGGTTGGGTCCCACAAGACCGGCCGAAACTCCCGCCACGGTGTGGCAGCCGATGCATCCGTACTTCTGGAACATCTGCTTCCCGGAAGCCTCCGGGCTGCCCGCGGCGGGCGCGGCCGGCACGGCGCGCTGCGCCGCGACCCAGGCCTGGAACCCCGAGTCGGAATCGACGAAAGTCCGCAGCCGCATGTTAGCGTGCGATGCGCCGCAATACTCCACGCACTGTCCCATGTACTCGCCGATCGAATCGGCCCGGAAGGCGATCCGGTTGTGATGTCCCGGGATCGCGTCGCGCTTGCCACCCAGTTTCGGGGTCCACCAGGCGTGGATGACGTCGGTCGACGTGATGTCCACCACGACCGGCTGCCCCACCGGCACGTGGAGCTCATTGGCCGTCACCAGGCCGAGATCGGGGTAACGGTATTCCCACCACCACTGGTGCCCGATCACCTCGACGCGCAGGGCGCCCGGCACGGCGTTGCCCGCGGTCGCGAAAATCGTGCGGACCGTAGGGACCGCGATGAAGACGAGGATCAGGGCCGGGGCCAGCGTCCAGGCGATTTCCAGCGTGGTATGCCCGTGATGCTGCTCCGGCGGGGGCGCACCCTCGCGCCGCCGGAACCGCACGATCGAGAACAGCAGCAATCCCTCGACCACCACGAACACGCCGACCGCCCACCAGAAGATTCCCGTAAACAGCCGGTCGATGGCGTGACCGAAATCCGAGGTGGGAGCGAGGGTTGACTGGGGATAGGGCCCCCCGCAGGCGGCGATCAGCCCGAGGCCAAGGAGGGCGGCAAGCGAGATGTAGTGTCGTCGGTATCGCGGCACGGCTTCGAGCGTCCCCCGTATGGTCGGTCGAAAAGGCACCAGAAAGTAGCATGCCTGTTCCGAGCAGGCAACGAATCCGTCCTAGACGCTTTCCAGCCGGCGGCGCAGCGCATCGAGGCGCTCCCGCGCCCCCGTCACGTCGCCGGCTGCCTGCTCGGCCGCCGCGAGCGCGCGCCGTGCGCTGCGGACCGCGCCCGCGCCGAACGCCTCTTCGGCAGTGACGACCGCGTCGGCGAACACCGACGGCTCCGGCCCGAAGCGCGACAACAGCTCCACCCGGAGCACCCTGGCGTCCATCTCTTCGCGGGTGGAGAGCGCTTCCGCCGTCCGCCGGCGCAGCGTGCTGCGCTGGCCCGCCGTGAGGCATTCTCCGGAGACGACTTCGGCGATGAGCGGCGCGGCGAACGCGTAGCGGCGACCGTCGTTGGTCACCAGGCCGGCCCGCTCGAGTCGCACGAGCCCCTGCTCCACCGCCGCCGGGGCGAGGCCACTGGTGCGCTCCAGGACGCCCGGGTCCAGCCCCGGACCCGCCACGCTCGCCGCGCGAACCAGCTGCAAATCGTCAGGGTCGAGCGCGGAGACGCGCGCCACCACCGCCATGCGCACCAGATCGGGGACGCTGATCGGCAACGGGCTGTCGATGGTCGCCCCGGGCGGCGGCCAGGCGAGCACGTCCTCCCGCATCGTGGACGCGCGCGCCAGCGCCCGCAACAGCGTGACCGCGAGAAACGCGCTCCCCCCAGTCTCGAACGTCACGCGCCGGGTCAGCCGCTGACGCCGTTCTTCACCGGTGCACCACGGGGCGAGCGCCTCCACCATCCGCCGGACGTCCGCCGCGTCGAGCGGGCCGAGGCGCACGCTGTCGCCGGGGAGGCGGCGTCCGACCTCGCTGCGCAGCCGGGTGAGGGCCGGAGGACCCCGCTCGGCTTCCGGCACGCAGGTGAACACGAACGCCAGCGGACCGCGCGGAACCGCCGCGACCGCGGCGCTCAGGCCCTCGAGGGTGACCCCGTCGGCGAAATGCGCGTCGTCCAACGCCAGCACGAGCGGCCGCTCCCCAATCGTGGCCTCGAGTAGCCGGGCCAAGGCCGCCGCGACCTCTCCCCGATCCGAAGGGGTTCGCTGGGCTCGCCCGCTCAGCTCGGGCAGGACTGCGGCCAACACCGCGAGGGCCGCGGGATCGGTCGCCGCGATCCCGGGTGCGGCGGCGAGACCCGCTCGCGCCAGCGCCCGCAGCCCGCTCCACGGTGCGTCATGGTCGTGCTCGAGCGGGGTCGCGACCACCGTCACGGCGCCCTCGAGCGCGGCGCGGCCCAGGCATTCGTGGAGGAGCCGCGTCTTCCCGAGCCCGGGACCGCCGACGATCGCCAACGTACGCGGCGTGCCGGTCAGCGCGTCCCCGATCACGCCGAACGCTCGGCGATGCAGATCGGCGTCACCCACCAACGGCACCGGTTCGACCGGGGGCGCGGCGGCGACCCGATGCCACGACTGCGCTCGAATGCGCTCGGCCAGCGCCTCGAGGTCGCGACTGGGCCGCTCACCGAGATCCGCTGAGAGCCGTCGGGCGAAGTCCTGGTACCACGCCAGCGCCACGGCCGCGTCCCCCCGCAGGGCCAGGGCGCGCAACCGGAGGCGGGCCGCCGGCTCACTGTGCGGCTCGAGCGCGAGCGCCCGCAGTCCGGCCTCCACGGCGTCGTCCGTGCGCCCGGCCGAGAGGGCAGCCTCCGCTACGGCCAAGAACGCCGCGGCCCCGCGCGCCCGCCAGCGCGTGCGCTCCTGCGACGCCCACTCCTCGAAGGCCGGGGCATCCTCTACGATGAAGCCTTCGAGAAAGTCGCCCCGCACGAGCGCGGCCGCCTCCGCCGGGCGTTGTCCGACGAGGTCGGCGAACCGCTGCACATCGACCTGCAGCGAGGCGTCGTTCAGCGTGATGGTGTCGCCGCGGGTCAGCAATCGGTCGGCGCCCAGGCCCGCGCGCAGTCGGCGCACCGCCTCGTTCAACGAATGCCGGGCCTGCGACTCCTGTTTCTCCGGCCACAGCAACCCCAGCAGGTGATCCCGCGATTTGGTGCGATCCGACGACAGCGCGAGGTAGATGAGGAGTCCCAGATGCTTGCGCCACAATACGTCGGCCGGCGGCTCTCGGTGGCCGAGCCGCGCGGTGGGTGGCCCGAAGCAAAGCAGCTCGAGCAATGACAGGTCGGACAGTGCCGACATTCAGGGCGCCTGGGGATGAGCGGGAAACGATACCGGAGCGGCGCGCCGTCGGCTAGCACATCGACTATCTTTCCGGCCGCTTGACTCCCGATCTGCTGCCGCAGCTCCAGTCCGCCCTGGGCGACGACTACCGCTTCGAGAAGGAGCTCGGCGGCGGGGGGATGAGTCGCGTGTTCATCGCCGAGGAGCTGGGACTCGGGCGGCGCGTGGTCGTGAAGGTGCTGCCACCCGAGCTGGGCGCCGGCGTCAACGTGGACCGGTTCCGCCGCGAGACGCAGCTGGCGGCCTCGTTGCAGCACCCCCACATCGTCCCGCTGCTCACGGCGGGCGCCGCCGGCGATCTCCTCTACTACACGATGCCGTACATCGAGGGCGAGTCGTTGCGCGCCCGCCTCGCGCGCGAGCGCGAGCTGCCGGTCCGCGACGCGCTGCGCATTCTTGGAGATGTGGCCGATGCGCTGGGGTACGCCCACGGCCGCGGCGTCGTGCACCGCGACGTCAAGCCGGACAACGTGCTGCTCTCCGGAGGCCACGCGCTGGTGGCCGACTTCGGGATCGCCAAGGCGCTGAGCCAGTCGGGCGGATCCTCGGGACTCACCTCGGTGGGCGTGGCGATCGGGACGCCGTCGTACATGGCGCCCGAGCAGGCGGCCGGCGACCCGAACGTGGACCACCGCGCCGACATCTACGCGTTCGGGGCGATGGCCTACGAGATGCTCGCCGGACGGCCGCCGTTCGCCGGCATGAGTCCGCACCAGGTCCTGGCGGCGCACGTGACCGAGGAGATCGAGCCGGTCTCGAAGCACCGCCCGCAGCTGCCGCGCGCGCTGGCCGAGCTCGTCATGTGGTGTCTGGAGAAGAATCCGGCCGATCGGCCGCAATCGGCGGCGGAGCTGGTGCCGGCCCTCGAGGGCATGGCGACGCCCACCGGCGGCACGACGTCCGTGCGCTACGGACGCCGACGCGCGTTCCCCTGGAGACGCGCGGCACTGGTTGGTGGCGGCGTTCTGGTCCTCGCCGCCGGAGCGTGGGCCGTGCTCCGGAGCCGCGGGCCGACGGCGCTCGATCCCAACCGCGTGGCGGTCGCCCCGTTCGATGTGCTCGATCCGGCGCTGTCGCTGTGGCGCGAGGGACTGGTGGACGTGCTGTCCCGCAGCCTCGACGGGGCGGGACCGCTGCGCACCGTGTCCCCCACCTTGGTCGTCAAGCGCTGGGTCGGGCGGGGCGATGCGGCGGCCGCGCAGGCCCTCGGGCACAGCACCGGCGCCCGCACCGTCGTGTACGGGCAGCTGCTCGGATCGGGCCCGGACTCCGTCCGCCTGCTGGCCACCGTGCTGGACGCGGCCAGCGGGACGCACGACGAGCTGGAGTTGCGCGACGTATCGGGCCGCATGGACCGGCTGGCCGATTCGCTCACCGTCGCCGTGCTGCGCACGCTGGGCCGGACCCGGGCCATCGGCGCCGTGCGGGGCACGCCAATCGGCTCGCGGTCGCTGCCCGCGCTGAAGGCATTCCTGCAGGGCGAGCAGTTCCTGCGTCGCTCGCAATACGATTCCGCGCTGGTCTATCACCAGGAGGCCATCGCCCAGGACAGCACCTTCGTGCTGGCCCTGAGCCACGCCTCCCTCGCCTCGGGCTGGCAGCACTCCGGCAGCGACACCCTCACCGTGGCCTACGCCCTGGCCGCGGGCCGGCTGAATCACGGTCTCGCGCCGCGCGAGAGTCTCATCGTGCAAGCCGACTCGCTCTCCGCGGTCGCCTTCGGCGGCCCGCAGATGCTGGGCGGGATCTGGTGGACCTTCGGCAGGCGCCTGATCGCCACCCTGGACGAAGCGGTGCGGCGCTATCCGACCGATCCGGAGCTGTGGTACTCGCTGGGCGACGCCCGTTTTCACCTGGGCGTCACGGCCGGCGTGCGACGTGAGCAGGCACTGGACGCGTTCGACCGGGCGATCGCGCTCGACTCGTCGTTCTCCCCGGCCTACATCCACGCCGTGGGGCTCGCGCTGCAGCTACGCGGTCCGCAGGAGGCGCGCCGCTACGCGGAGGCGTTCCTGAGAGTCTCGAGCGCCGGCCGGTACGCCGACCTGTATCGCCTGTTCGACCATCTGGCGGACCCACGCACGGCGCAGACCGCGGCGACCGGGCGCGAGCTCGATTCCCTGGCGTCGAGTCTGCCGTTCATGATGGGGAGCGTGTTCGACCGGTGGCCGGATTCGGCGGAGACGCAGGTGCGTCTCGCCGGCGTGTACACGGCGCACAAGCTCCAACACGCGAGCTCGGCGGCCGAGTCGCTGCAGGCGCGCCAGCCGCTCGCCATGGCCCGCGCCTACCGCGGCCATCTGGCGGACGCCTACCGCGAGATGGGCTCGCAGAATCCGTTTCTCTTCGCGGAACTGGCCATCTCCGGTGGAGTCCCCCGCGACAGCGCGAACGCCGTGTTCGCGCGCTGGACCCAAACGCCCAACCAAGCCGGACCCTGGGGAGTCGCGTGGGCCGGAGCGCGGCGCGATACCGCGGCGCTGCTCCAGATGGGAAAGCAGCTTCAGGGCGTGGTCGGCCACCTCCCCCCGACGGCACCGCCGATCGCCAAAGACTTCGTCGGGTACATGATCGAATCCTCGAAGGCGTACCTCGCGCTCGCCCGCGGCGACACCACGCGCGCGCTGTCGCTCTTCCTCGCCCTGCCGGACTCGGCGTGCTTCACACTCTGTAGCCTCGATGCGCTGGAGCGCGTGCAGCTGCTGGAGGCCCGCGGGCGGTCGCAGGAAGCGCTCTCCCGGATGGATCAGCGGCCCGAGGGCGGCTTGTTGCCGCCGTTGCCATCCGACGTGCTGGGGACGCTGACCCGTGGTCGCCTGCAGGAGCGGCTGGGACGTCGAGACAAGGCGACCGAGGCATACGCCTACGTCGCCGCGGTGTGGGCGCGCGCCGACTCGGTGCTGCAGCCCTATGTCGCCGAGGCCCGCGCGGGCCTCGCCCGCCTGGGGGCGGAACCCAGGCCCTGAGGGAGTCTTCGCCACATGAGAAAGACATTCGCGCTCGCACTGGTCGCCGCCGTGCTGCCCTTCGCCACGCCCGCACGACAGGAACCAGCCCCCCGCGGCTATTACCGCTCCCCCGCGATCCACGGGGAGACGATCGTGTTCACTGCGGAGGGGGATCTGTGGACGGTCTCGATCCGCGGCGGTGAGGCGCGCCGACTGACCTCGCACGCTGAGGAGGAGCTGCATGCGGCGATCTCCCCGGACGGCGCGACGCTCGCGTTTTCCGCGAGCTACGAGGGCCCCACCGAGGTGTACACGATGCCGATGGCGGGCGGCCTGCCGCGACGCCGCACCTGGGAGGGGGCGCCGGCCAGCGTCGTCGGCTGGACTCCGGACGGCCGCATTCTGTACGCCACCGCGGGATCCTCCACGCTGCCGGCGACGCAGCTGGCCACGATCGACCCGCGCAGCGCCCGACGCGAGCTGCTCCCGCTGGCGGAAGCCAGCGACGGCAGCTACGACCCGTCCGGGCGGACGCTGTTCTTCACTCGCTATGCGTTCCAGGGCAGTCACACAAAGCGCTATCAGGGCGGGACCGCCCAGAACATCTGGAAGTACGCGGGGGGAGCGGCGGAGGCGGTGCCGCTGACCGCCGACTACGCCGGCACCAGCAAGAGTCCCATGTGGTGGAACGGTCGCGTGTATTTCGCGTCGGACCGCGACGGTACGATGAACCTGTGGTCCATGGATCCCGACGGCCACGATCTGCAACAGCTGACCCGCCATCGGGGATGGGATGTGCAGTCCCCGTCGTTGGGCGACGGGCGGATCGTCTACCAGCTCGGGGCCGATCTCCGCCTGTTCGAACTCGCGAGCGGACACGACACGACGTTGGACGTACGCCTGGGATCGGATTTCGACCAGGAGCGCGTGCGCTGGGTGTCGAACCCCATGGACTACCTCACGACCGTGCACCTGGCCGGCGACGGCGGACGAGTCGTGCTCACCGCGCGCGGTCAGGTGTTCGTCGCCCCGGTGGGACCGGCCGGGGGCCGGTTCGTCGAGGCGACGCGGGCGTCCGGCGTGCGGTATCGCCAGGCGCGCTTCGCCCCCGACGGCAAATCCCTGCTCGCGCTGTCCGACCAGACGGGAGAAACCGAATGGTGGCGCCTTCCCGCCAACGGCGTCGGCGCTCCGGACCAGCTCACGAGCGACGCGCGCGTGTTGCGCTGGGACGGCGTGCCCTCACCCGATGGGAAGTGGCTCGCCTACTACGACAAGAACCAGACGTTGTCGCTGTACGGGTTCGATCGGCGGCAGACGACGAAAATCGATTCGACGGCGGACGGCGACTTCGGCGATCTCGTCTGGTCACCCGATTCGAAGTGGTTGGCCTACGTGCGCCCCACCGCGACGTTCGGGCAGATCTGGTTGTACGGCGTCGCCCAGGGCCAGCGCGCCGCCGTGACCGGCGACCGCTCCGACGGCTACATCCCGGCGTTCACCCCGGACGGCAAGTGGCTCTACTTCCTCTCCGATCGGACGTTTCAGTCACTGGTGGGCGCCCCGTGGGGTCCGCGCGCGCCCGAGCCGTTCTTCGACCGACAGACGAAGGTCTACGCGCTGGCGCTCATGACGGGACTGCGGTCTCCGTTCCTGCCGGCGAACGAGCTGGTGCGCCCCGCGACCGACACCGGGCCCAAGCCCCCCGCGGCGGCGGCTGCCCCACTGGATCTCGCCGACGTACCGCAGCGTCTCACGGAGCTTCCCCTCCCCGCCGGGAACTATGAGGCCCTCGCGGTGAACGGCACCCGTCTGTTCTGGCTGAATCGCGAGACCACACCAGAGCATCCCGCCGGGCTCCAGGCCCTTGAGATCGGCAACAGTGATGTGTCGCCGAAGACCCTGGTGGACGACGTGCGCGGCTACGAACTGTCGGCCGACGGGAAGAAGCTGCTGGTGCGCAAAGGCAGCGCGCTGTACGTGATCGACGCGACGAGCGGCGCCGGGGCGAGCCTCGACAAGGCGCAGGTGAACCTCACCGGCTGGAGCTTCGCGCTCGACCCCCGCGAGGAATGGCGCCAGATGTTCGACGAAGCCTGGCGTCTGGAGCGCGATTACTTCTACGACCCGCACATGCACGGGCTCGACTGGTCCGCCGTGAAAGCCAAGTACCGCCCGCTCGTGGAGCGCGTCACGGACCGCGCCGAGCTCTCGGATCTGCTGGGCCAGCTGGTGAGCGAGCTGTCGGCGCTCCACATCTTCGTGTACGGCGGGGACATGCGCGAAGGTCAGGACCAGGTGCTTCCCGCCTCGCTGGGCGCCGAGCTGACGCGCGATTCCGCCGCGGGTGGATGGCGTGTGACGCACGTGTACCGCGCGGACCCGGACTACCCCGGGGCCCTCTCCCCGCTCGCCCAGGCGGGCGTAGCCGTGCAGGCGGGCGATGTCATCCAGCTCATCAACGGCGTGGCGACCTTGTCGGCGTCGAGTCCGGGTGATCTGCTGCGGCGCCAGGCAGGGAAACAGGTGCTGCTGCGGGTGCAACCCGGCGGCGGTGGGGCGACGCGCGACGTGATCGTCTCCCCGATCACGCCGGCGCAGGCGTCCAACCTGCGCTACGACGAATGGGAGCTGTCGCGGCGGGAGATCGTGGACTCGAGCGGCGCCGGGAGCATCGGCTACCTGCACCTGCGGGCCATGGGATCGGCCGACATCGCGCGCTGGGCGCGGGATTTCTATCCGGTGTTCAACCGGGCCGGCTTGATCATCGACGTGCGGCACAAC
>JBGQHV010000061.1:0-16265 GCA_041498155.1 Gemmatimonadota bacterium
TCCGACCGATCTGGAACTCCGTCCCGGGCGCGTACCGCGCCTGGGAGGCGTCCCGGCTGAGGTGATCGCGGATCGTGGGCGCGGGGAGGCCGGGATAGGTCACCAGCCCATCCGCCACGACGTGGCTCAGGTCGACGAAGGAGATTGGGCCTCCTCGACGTAGCCACCCGCGACGCCGCCCACCACCATCGCTAATCCCAGCCAGCCAAGCGGCGTGAGCCGTTGCGCGAACAGCGCGAACGCGAGCAGGGCGCCGACCACCGGCTCGATGGTCGCGGCGACGGCCGTCGGTGCGGCGTCGATTCGTTTGGCCGCGTTGAAGAACAGCACGTTCGCCGCGACGACGGTGCCCGCGGCGAGCAGGGCGGTGTAGAGCCACGCGCCCGAGGTGGGCGGCGGCGCCGGCGACCGATGGGCGAGGGGGAGGGCGATCCCCAGCACGACGATCCCGCCCAGGATCTCGAGGAACAGCACGCGCAGCGGGCCGTAGCGCGGCACCGCATATCGGGCGAGCAGCGTGGTGCCGACGTAGGACAACGCCGCGAGCGCGCCACCGAAGACGCCGGCGCGTAGCGTGGTGGCGATCGTCACCCCCATGGTGCTGCGGCCCAGGACGGCGAGGACCGCGCCCGCCATCACGACCAGCGCCAGCGACAGGCGCAGCGTGGTCAGGCGCTCTCCCAGGAGCGGCTTCGCGAGCAGCGCCACGAGCACCGGCGCCGTGTACAGCAGCGCCGCCGCGCCCGCGACGCCCGCGCCCGAGATGGCGAACTGGTAGGCGACCTCGAACAGCGCCACGAGCACGCCACCCCCGAGTCCGACCAGCAGCCATCCGCGCAGGTCGATCCGGAAGAAGTCCCGCTGCAGCAGGCCGAAGGCGACGATTCCCACGATGCCGAGCACCAGGCGCCAGAAGCCGATGCCGGTGAGCGACTCCCCCTGTGCGTACAATGCGGTCGAAATCGGACCGGTCGTGCCCCAGATGGCGCCCGCCCCCAGGGCGCAGGCGTAACCCACCAGACGGGTGGTACGAGACGTCGTGGTCGCGGTCATGGTCCTCAAGAAAGCCGGTTCACTTCCAGGTCGTCAAGATCTCCTCGCGGCGGAACCGGACGACGTTCATGCGGAACAACGCGAAATCGAGCAGCAACACTAGGACGCACGCACCGAGCAGCGCCGGGAAGGAGCGCGTGAGGAGCCGGCCGAAGACCGCGACGACGAGGAGAAAGATCGGCAACACGGCGAGCGCGGACATCTGGACCGTCGCCTGCGGATCGGAGGACCGGGCCGAGAGCCGCATCGTGACCAGCGACACCGCGACGGTGAGGGCGGGTGCCAGGACCAGCAGGACCATGGTCCAGTACCGGTCCGGCAGCGGAGCGGCCATCCCGCGGGAGGCGAACACCAGATCGACGACCAGGATGGCGACGAAGCCGGCCGCCCAGGTGGCGGCGACCGTGGGGCCGACGGTCGCGAGCAGCTTCCCCAGCAGCAGCTGGCGGTCGGTGATGGGCGTGGCGAGGATCGGCTCGAGCGTGCGTTGCTGTTTCTCGCCGACGATCGAGAAGGCGGCGGCCGTGGAGGCGATCGCGATCGGGATCAGGAGAAACATCCCCGCCGTCGCCCGCAGCACATAGCGCGCCAGGGCTTCCCCGGGCGGCAGCCCCTGGAACTCGGCGAGACGCGCCAGGTTCTGCGTCAGCGCGATCGTGGACGGCTCCGCACTCCGTTGCAGATCCCGCACCATGCTCGGCGCCATCAAGGCGAGCAGAATGGGCAGGGCGACGGCCACGAGCGGCAGGACGAAGTAGAGCGGCAGCACGCGCGAGTTGTGCCGCGTGTCGTGCCATTCGCGCGCGAGGAACAGGAACACCACCGAGCGCGTCACCGCTCACCTCGGACGGCGCGCAGGTAGATCGTCTCGAGCGAGTCCGCGGCGGCGTGCACTTCGCGGATGCCGGCGCCGCGGCCTACCAGCCAGGCCACGAGCCGCGGCACCTCGTCCGGCAGGCAGCGCGCGGTGAGTGTCACGTCGGCCGCGCGCACCTCGCGCACCCTGGGAGCCGGCGGGCCGGACCGTAGCGCGAGGGCGGTGTCAGCGGCGGGTGCGGTGAGGGTACACTGCACGGTGAGACTGCCGTCACCCTCGGGTCCCGCGCGCAGCCGCTCCAGTGTGTCGCAGACGAGGAGGCGGCGCCGCAGGATGCCTACGGCGTCGGCCAGGCGCTCGGCCTCGTCGAGGTTGTGCGTGCACACCACGATCGTCCGGCCCTCGTTCTTGAGCCGCGCGATCAGCTCTCGCACCTCGAGCGCTGCCTCGGGGTCGAGCCCGGCCGTGGGCTCGTCCAGGAACACGACTTTGGGATCGTGGAACAGCGCGCGGATGATCGCCAGCCGCTGCTTCATGCCTTTGGAGAAGGTCCCGACCGCGTCGTCGCGCCGGTCCCACAGCTCGAGCAGCTTGAGGAAATGCTCGAGCTGCTGGCGCAGCGTCCGCTCGGAGAGGCCGTACAGCCGCCCGAAGAAGCGCAGGTTGTCGCCGGCCGACATACGGTCGTAGAACCCCGGCGCTTCGGTCAGCAGACCGCAGGCGCGCCGTAGCAGGCGACCCGCGTCGGCCCCCCCACCGATGCGGTAGCCCGCGACTGTGGCGGTCCCCGCCGACGGTCCAATCAGGCCCATGAGCATGCGCACGGTGGTCGTCTTGCCGGCGCCGTTGGGGCCCAGCAGCGCGAACAGCGTGCCCGCGGGCACGCTGAAGCTGACGTCCTCCACGGCAGGCACGCCGTCGAACGCTCGCGTCAATCCGTGAGTCGCAATCATGCGTCGGGGTCAGCCCCCGAGCAGCTCGCCGCGCAGCACCGTCACGGCCTGACCGCCGAGGATCACGCGAGCGCCGGCGTCGCGGACGCGGACCACGCCGCCGCGCGCCGACACCTGGTGGCCCGTCATCTCCGTCTTGCCGAGCTTCGCTCCCCAGTAGGGGGCGAGGCAGCAGTGCGCCGACCCGGTCACGGGGTCTTCATCCACCCCGGCGCCCGGCGCGAAGAAGCGGGACACGAAATCGAACCCGTCCCCGGAGGCGCGGGCGGTGACCACGACGCCACGCACCGGCAGCGAGCGCAGCCGGGTGAAATCCGGCTGCAGCGCCCGAACCGCCGCTTCCGATTCGACCTCGACGAGGTAGTCCATGCGGTTCTTCCCCACGAATCGAGCGGTTACGCCCAACGCCTCGAGCAGCGACGGCGGCGGAGCGGTGGGCTGGGCCGGCTCAGCGGGGAAGTCCATCTCGATCCAGTCGCCCTTGCGGTCCGCGGTGAGGCGGCCGCTCTTCGTGTCGAACCGGGCCTGCGCGTCCTGCGGCAGGTGCCCGTCCTGCCACAGCACGTGAGCGGAGGCGAGCGTCGCGTGGCCGCACAGCGCCACTTCGACCGTCGGCGTGAACCAGCGCAGGCTCCAGGCGTCGTCTTGCCGGAAGAGGAACGCCGTCTCCGAGAGATTCATTTCGCGGGCGACCTGCTGCATCCAGCGCTTGTCGGCGGCGTGCGCAAGGACGCACACCGCCGCCGGGTTGCCGGCGAACGGTTCGGCGGTAAACGCGTCGACCTGGACGATGTGCGGGCTCATGCGCTCCTCAGCGGAATACGCTGGGGAGGAAAACTAGCGACTCAGCCGGTCGGCGGCCGGGGTGCGGGGGCGATACTGGTGGATGTGGCGGCCCGGCTGGAGCGGTGGTGGTGGCCGCGGGCGCGGCCCTGGCCCTTCTCGATGATCGGGCCCGACGCGCCCCGATGCCCGCACATCAGCACCAGGGCCCCGAGGGCCGTCAGCGGCAGCCACCGCCATATCCGGGTCGTCACGCGTCCTCTGGAACGGGTCGTCAGCGGAATCTACCGGTCGGGAGCACCGGCGTCACTCCACCGGACCGGGCGTGGAGCCGCAGCTCCCCGGAGACGCGCACTCGCGGGCGCGGATGGCCTCCAGCTCGGCCACGCGCGCGTGTACGAGGGTACGCGCCCGCGCCGCGGACCAGTTCCACGAGCGCCAGTCGCCGGTGGCGGGCGAGCCCCAGCGCGCGAGCAGCCGTCGCGCCACCTCGCCGTGCTCCGCCGGCTGGAGGTGCGGCAGCGCGTCCAGCAGGGCGGGGACTGCGTCGGCACTGAGCACGCCCGCCGCGTACGCGGCGTCGAACGGCGCGGCGGTCGCGCCGCGGCTCGCGTTGACCCGCGTGATGAGGGCATCCGGATTGGCGACGTGCAGCCCCGCGAGCACCACCGTCGCCTGGACCAGGGCGCCGAAGGCGAACCGCGCGCGCGCACCGCGCAGCACCGTCCAGGCGAGCCAGGCGAACACGCCGCCGAGCCACACCATGAACGCCGTGGTGTACAGCCGCAGCTCCGTGAGTCCGAACAGCTGCACGTAGAGCAGCATGCGCTGCAGGGCCGAGGCGAGCATCACGCCCACCAGCAGAATCAGGAGCAAGGCGAGGCCGCGGAACGCGCGCTCCTGGGAGCGGCCCTCGCGGCGCGTCGCCCACTCGGCGCCGAGCAGCACCGGCAACACGAGGGCGGCGGCGGTGACGAGCTCGAAGAAGCCGCGCCGGGCATAGTCGGACACGGTCAATCCCGCCGTCGCCTGGATGAGGGCCGCGCCCCCGAACAGCCAACGCGCCTGTAACGCGACGAACGAGAGAAACAGGAGATCGAGCGCGCCCAATACCGTGGCGGCCGTCGCCAGCCGGACCCCGGGTTGCGCCAGCCGCTCCCCGGTGGCGGCGGGGCCGGCGTTCCCGAGGAAGGCGCCGCGCAGCGTGCCCGTGGCGAAGGCGGCGAAGACGCCGGTGAGGAACACGTGCGACGTGAGGGTGGGGAGGTCGAGATGGACGCTCGACACGAGCGAGGCGAAGGTCGCGTCCGCCGAGACGAACAGCCCGCCGAACACGACGAGCAGCGGTATCGCAATGAGCAGGCCGATTCCCACGGCGCCGAGTTGGCGCCAGCGCCCGCTCAGGTGCACGTCGCCCCAGGGAATATCGGCGAGCACGAGTCGCGGCGCGCCGAGCCAGGCGTGGGCGCAGCCGACACACGTCGCGAGGACGTAGGCGGACACGCCGCGCAGCCGGACCGAGGCCCCCTGCGTCGCCAGGGCGGTCAGCGCGATGGCGCCGACGAACGCGCCGACGTCGAGCAGATGCAGCGTCGAGGAGTCACGGCGCACGAACGCGATGGCGCAGCACGCGGCGGAGAGGGCGAGCCAGGGGGCGTCGCTCGCGACCGGGACATGGAAACGGCGCACCATCCAGGCGCCCGCGGCGACGAACACCACGCCACAGACGGCGACGTTTAGTCCCCACGGCGTAGCGCGCAGCAACAGGTCGGCCAGGAGGCCGAGGCTGAGGCCGGTGGGGATGAGCGCGAGTGCCAGTCGCGCTCTGGGTGACGCGGTCAGGGCGTTCACGCGGAGAGCCGGAACCGCACTTTGCCGTGCAGGAAGGCGTTCTCGTGGGCGATCATGAACCGCGTCGGCCAGTCGCCGCTCGCCAGGATGAGGCGCGGGTTCGTGACATCGGCGGGGACGTCGAACACGAAGGCGGTCGTGTACTCCTGTCCCGGGAGCAGCTGCCGGTTTAGCGCGTCGGACGCGGCCGGATAGCGGCGCCCCTGGCCGTCCACCAGCGCGACGGTTCGCCCATTGGGATACACGGGCACGTCCCGGGGCCGCCAGGAGGCGATAGTGTTCGAATCGAACCGGACCCGGACCGTCACGACGTAGAACGTGCCCTGCGCCGTCTTGCCATCCCACTGGCGGGCGGTCTTCACGTCGGTTACGGCGTAGGCCAGGTGGCAATCTACCTCGCAGATGTGCTTTTCCTCGCCGACCGCGAGATCGCGGGTTGCGCTCGTGAACGACGCGAGGAGGAACAGCACGGCGTACAGCGCCAGGCCGCCGAGCTCGAGCCGCAGAATCCAGCGCGCCCATACGGCCTTCTTGAGGAGCAGCGCCAGCACATACCCGGCCCCGAGGGCCAGCGTGCCGAGCACGGCGATGATGAACAGGCCGAACGACACGGGCCCCAGACTGTCGGTGATCATGCGGACTCCTTGAGGCCGCCGAAGCGGCGTTCGCGGGCATGGAACCAGGCCACGGCGGCCGCCAGCTCGGCGGCGCCGAAGTCAGGCCACATCGTGGGCGTGAACAGGATCTCGGCGTAGGCGCACTCCCACAGCAGGAAATCGGAGAGGCGCTGCTCACCGCCGGTGCGGATGAGGAGATCCACGTCGGGGAGCAGGCGTCCGGTCTCGATGGCGTGGCGGGCGGAGTAGTCGACGGCGAGGCGGAGCTCGAGCTGCGTGCCGGCGGCGGTCGCGGCTTCGGTCTGCTCGATCGCCTCGACCAGGGGTCCGGGCAACCGGTCGCGGCGGCCGATGACGCGGAGCGTCACGCCGTTTTCGATGCAGCGGGGGGTCTCGGTGCGCAGGTGCCGCGCGAACAGCCGCATCAGGGCGCTCACCTCGACCGCCGGGCGCTTCCAGTTGTCGGCGGAAAAGGCGAACAGCGTGAGGGCGCCGATGCCGAGGGAGGGCGCGGTCTCGACGGCGTGACGGACGGCGCTCGCGCCGACGCGGTGGCCCGCCACCCGGTCCAAGCCGCGGCGCTCGGCCCAGCGGCCGTTGCCGTCCATGATGATCGCGACATGCAGAGCACTTTGTATCATAAAGTAGAACCCCAAAAAAAAGGCCGCGATGGCGCTCAGCGCGTCGCGTGGATCAAGGCTTCCATGTGATCGAGATAGCGCTCCAGCGCCCGGCGCCCGGCCGCCGTCAGCCGGTATTCCGTCTTCGGCATCCGACCGTCGAACGACTTGGAGCAGGCGATGTACTCGGCGTCCTCCAGCTTGCGGGCGTGTACGCTGAGGTTGCCGTCGGAGACTTTGAGCAGGCTCTTGAGCTCGTTGAAGCTGGCGCGCTCGACGCCCGCCAGCGCCGACACGATACCGAGGCGCACCCGCTCGTGGATCACCCGGTCGAGCTCGGCGGCGGTGCGGGCCGCGCCGCGCACCGCGGCCGGCGGACCGCTCGTGGCGGTCGTACGTCGCACTGCATTCGTTCTAGCCACCGTACCTCCGCGCGATCCAGAATCCGAACACAATATGCAGGCCGCCAAAGCCGGCCGCGAGCAGCCAGTCCGCCGCGCCGGGAGCGACCAGCGCCGCCGTTCCGAGCAGCAGGAATCCGATGCCCATCACCGGCACGACCCGCACCGAGAACGCCCCTCCCGTCACCACGCCCGTGCCATAGAGCAGCAGCCATACGGCCGGGATCAGGCGGCGGTCTCCCCCGAGATACAACGCCACCGTCAGCAATCCGCCCACGGCGACGGGCGGCAGAAAGCTCAATCCGAAGCGACGCCCGGGGCCGGTCAGCAGCGAGTCGTTCGCGGCGCGGGCTTTCCGCACCATCGTCCAGCCGCCGATGGTGAGCGCCAGGATCGCCTCTCCCAGCCAGGTCACGAGCCAGTTGAGGGTGGAGGTCTGGCGCGCGGCGATGTACGCCGTGGCCAGCGCGCTCACCCCGATCGCCACCTGGCCCCATCCGGGCACCGCGGTGAACGATCCCGCCCGCTCCATCGTAGCCCGGATGTAGCGCAGGTTGTCGAGCGCACGATCGGCGAGCGGCTGCGGCGATGCCATGTCGGCATCAGTATGGGGATTCTGATTCATTTTGTCAAGTACTTTGTGAGACAAAGTAGCTATCGCGTACGACGGTCCTTCAGCCGCCGTACCAGCTTGAGACCCGACCACACGTCGTCCACGGCACAAACCTTTACGTCGACGAGACCTCCCGCCAGGGCTACGGTCCGGATCACGTCCTCGGTCAGGTCGGTGGCGACGCCGGACGCCCGCTTGGGCCAGGAGATCCACAGGCTCCCGTCCTGGTCCAGGGCCCGCACCAGGGCGGGGAAGCGGCGCTCGAGGTCGCGACGGCTGGTGGTGAAGAGCTGGATGAACGGCAGCGTGCCCCGGATTCTCGCGGTGACCGTCACCCCGGGAGGCAGAGGACGTAGGACGGCGCCGTACCCGCGCGGAGCCTCGAGCAGCGCGATGCGGGCGTTCGGCTTGATGCCGAGCTTGGCGGGGAGCGTGCGGTTCGAGTAACCGGCGGTCATGAGCAACAAGATGCGCTGTCAGCCGTCAGCTGTCAGCCATCCGGCTGATGGCTGATGGCTGGTGGGGTTGGGTATCTTGTCCCCATGCGCGTCTATATCTCCGTCGACATGGAAGGGGTCGCGGGCGTGGTCCACGAGGACCAGACGAACCCCATCGACCCCCGCTGCGCATCCGAATACGCCCGTTTTCGCAAGCTGATGACCGCCGAGGCGAATGCCGCGATCCAGGGCGCGGTCGACGCCGGCGCCACGCGGGTGCTGGTGAACGACAGCCACTGGACGATGCGCAACCTCCTGGCCGAGGAGCTGCACGAGGTGGCCGAGCTGGTATCGGGGGGGCCCAAGCCGCGCTCGATGATGGAGGGCATCGACGCGGGCTTCGACGTTGCGTTGTGCATCGGCTACCACGCGCGCGCCGGCACGCGGCACGCGATCCTCGATCACACCTACACCGACCGCCTGATCGACGTGCGCCTGAACGGCCGCTCGGTGGGAGAGCTGGGATTGAATGCGGCCCTGGCCGGCGTATTCGAGGTCCCGGTAGTCCTCGTCAGCGGCGACTCGGCGACGGCGACGGAAGCGCACGATCTGCTGGGCGACGACGTGGCGACGGTGATCGTGAAAGAAGCGGTGGGGCGCCATGCGGCCCGCAGTCTGGCGCCGGCCGTGGCGTGCCGGCGCATCCGCGAGGCTGCGACCAAGGTCCTCAAGCGGAAGCGCATGAAGCCGTTCACGGTGGAATCGCCGATCACGCTCGAAGCGGATTTCTCGAAGACCGTCGAGGCGGACATGGCGGAGATCGTCCCCGGAACGATCCGGACGAGCGGTCGGACGGTGGCGTTCACCCACCACGACTACCGCGAGGTGTTCCGGGCGTGGCGGGCGATGCAGAACCTAGCCGCCGTCGAATAGCACCAGGCCGTACTCTCCCACCACCGTGAACCCCAGTCCCCGGTACGCCCGCTTGGCATCCTCCCGCTCGGCGAACAGGACGGACCGGCGCACAGCCTGCGCCCGGGCGTCGAGCAGCGATCCCGCGACCACGGCGCGGCCGTACCCCCGGCCACGCAGCTCGACCGGCACCCACACCCCGCCGACCTGGACGATGTCCGGCAGTCGCGCGTTGAACGCCGAGTAGGCGACGGGCCGGCCGGCGTCGAGCAGGAGCCAGTGCGAGTGCCGCCCGTCCACCAACCGCATGAGCGCCGCGGCCTCGACGCGCAGCCCGGCTCCGGCGGTGCGGTGCAGGGCCTCGATCATGAAGTCCACGCGCCAGTCGATGACGAGGTCGAGCTCGTCGTCGTGCGGCGGTCTCGAGATCCAGCGCCCGTCGGCCAGCGGCGCGGGAACGACGAGATAGGCGAGGTCGAGGGCGAACAACTCTTCGTGGCCGAACTTGGGCGTCGGGCGGTCGTCGAGGCCGAGCGCGGTGCGCGTCGCCACGACCTGCTGGGCCGGTCCCGATATGCCGGTGACCGCCCGCCCGGAGTGCGCGACGGCGGCGCGCGTCACGGCGGCCAACTGCTCGGGCGCTTGGACCAGGACCATCCCGTTCCAGCAGTGCGCCGCGACGGCCACGATGCGCTCGCCCGCGAACGCCGCCACATACTCGGCCTCGAGCGCGTGGCCGTGGTACTCCAGCCCCGCGGCACGCGCGTTGGAGCGGAGAAACATCGAGAAATCGGCATGTTGCCGGAGGAAGGCCTCGAGGGCCGCCTCGTCAGCCGTGCCGAGCGACCGAATCACGGTCCTTTCGCGGTCACCGTGAACACCCCTCCGTCGCTCCGCCCGTTCACCGCAGGGTTGTACATCTCCTCCGCGGTGGCGGGCGGGCGCACGAACACGCCGGGGGTCGTGGCGCGCGCGACGTAGGTCATGGTATAGGTGCCGGGCCACAGGGTGGTCGCCACGTAGACCACCCTGTCGTCGCGCAGCTCCCGGTGGTCCCACGGCGACCACCAGCCGAACTCCCAATACCCGTAGTACCAGCCGGCCGCCTCGGCGCCGGACACCTCCTGCTGGTCTTCGTCGGCATTCTGCTGCTGCGCCACGGGGGGCAGGCCCGCCGTGCGCAGCGAGAGGTCCACGGCTTCTAGTCCGGCGGGCAGCGCGTCGTCCACGACGATGAAGTTGCGCAGCGCGGGCACGGTGACCCGCAGCTTGACCCGGACCAGCTCACCTTCGGCGACCTGGGTGATCGGGGTGGGGGTGTCATAACGCTCGTACCAGCGCTCGACCTTGATCCCGGCGTCCGACGGCCGCACCGGACGGGTCAGGGGCACCTCGCGCACGGTCAAGTAATAGAAGACGGGCGCGCCCGCGGTGGGCGCCGCGAGCGAGACCTGCAGCGTCTGCCGGCCGTCGGGGCGTGTGGCGAGGAGCCCGGTGAGCGCGATCGTCGTGTCGCTGAAGGTGCCGCCCGCCGGCTTCGCGAACAACACACGGTCGCCCCGGGTGACCCGGACCGGCCGGTCGGCCGCGGCGCGGCGGTAGGTGTCGTAGCGCGTGAGCGCCTCCACCGCGGAGGCGTAGTCCTGGGTGTCCCACCACCAGTCGAAGCCTTCCGCGCGGCCGCGCTGCGCCACGGTCTCGACCAGCGGGCCGATGAGGGCGTTCTGCGGATCGACGGCGAGCGTCGCGGTGAGCAGCCGCGCCGCCGGCCGGATCGTGGACCAGAAGTAGAAGTACTTGGCCGAAGCGTCGTTCGGCAGCACGGCCCGGCGGCCTTCGACCGTCACCTGGGCCCAGGCCGGCGCGAGGATCGCGCGGGCCGCGGCGATCTCCCGGCGCCGCGCCAGCATCTCGGCCATGAGCATGCGGTCTTCCCACGACAGCTGGCGCACCCGCTGCAGCAGGTCGTTTTCGGCCGCGATGTCGGGGAGTCCGGCACGCGACAGGAAATCGGCGGCGGCGACCCGCTCGCTCAAATACACCTTCTGGTCGTCATACCACTTGAAGACAGGGATCAGGAGCTTCGCCGGGTTGTGCAGGGCGTTCGTGAGATAGGCGGACAGCCGCTGCAGCACCGAGTCGTTGACCGCGACGCCCGCGGCGCGCGCCGCGAGCAACGCCCGCCCCGCGTAGGCCGAGAGCCAGGGGGAAGACCAGTCCGCGCGGCTCCAATAGCCGATGCCGCCGTCGTCGCGCTGACGGCTCGAGAGCATCGCGACCGCCTCGGCGATCTCGGCCCGGGGATCGCCCGTGACGAGCGGCGCCCCGCCCAGCTGCTTCTGCGCGCGGTACAGCGCGATCAGCGGCAGGGCGACGCTCGCCGTCTGCTCGGTGCAATAGTACGGATAGATGTGCAGTGTCTCGCGATAGCCACGGATCAGAGCCAGCGGCGAGGCCCCGTAGGAAAGCACGAGACGCGAGCGCGCCGGGTCGAGCGCCTCCGGGAAGACGAACTCGGCCGACGCGGAATCGGCCAGCGTCCCCGCCACCTCGAATGCCCGCGGGCGATAGGGCAGGCGGATCGGCAGGCGGGTCTCCACCGCGTCGGCCTCCGTCCCACTCGACGCCTTGAACCGGAACGCCGCCGTGTCGCCGGCGCCGCCGCGGAACGTGAACCGTACTTCGCGGCCGCGCCCCGTCTCGAGCGTCGCCGTTCTGGTGGCCGCGCCGATGAGCGACGCGCCGCCACCCTGGACCTGCGCCTGGACCGTGACGGTGGGGGTCCCGGGGAGCCGGGTGTTCACGACGATGCCGGCGAGCAGCGAGTCGCCCTCGCGAATGAAGCGCGGCAGCGCGGGGCGGGCGAGCAGCGGCCGTGTGACCAGCAGCTTCGCCTCTCCCGAGCCGTAGCGATCACCGGCGGTGACCGCCACGGCCATCAGGCGGAACGTGGTCAGGTTGTCGGGCAGTTTCGCCCGCGCCTCGGCGTGGCCCGCCGAATCGGTCACGACCGAGCCGAGGAAGAAGGCGGTCGTCTGGAAGCGCGACCGGAGAATGCCCGCGACGTCCATTCCGCCGCCGCCACCCGGCGCGCGCTGACCCTTCTCGGCCTCGGTGATCTGCGCCGCGACGGACGTGAGTGAGCTGGCCAGGTGAAGGCCCAGGCCGCGCGGCCGGTAGATGAGGTCCACGGGATCCGGTGTCTTGAACCCGGTCAACGACAACACGCCCTCGTCCACGGCCCAGAGGGTCACTTCGCTGCGCCGGCCCGTGCCGCCGGCATCGCGTACGCGCACGTCTACCCGCGCGGTGTCGCCGGGACGGTACTCGTCGGCCAGCGCCCTCACGTCCACGGTGAGCCGCTTCACCGCCGGGGTCACTTGCAGTTGCGCGTATCCCACGCGGATGGTGGGACGGCCCGGATCGTCGGGCGCCTGGGGTGGCGCGCTGCGGCCGCGCGCCACGAGAATCGAGACGAAGGCGTTGGGGACCAGCGCTTCGGTGATCGGGAGCTTGAGGATCGTCGTCCCGGAGGTGATGCGCAGCCGCCGCTCGTCGATGACGCCCTCGCGCTCGACCGTGATCCATGCCTCGGCGTTGGTGAACGGCGCCGCGAAGAGCACGGTGGCCGTGTCGCCAACGGTGTAGCGGCTCTTGTCGGGGACGACATCCATCTTGAACTGCGACGCGTCGTTCCAGGGCACCCAGTCCTTGCCCACCACCCAGCGGTAGAAGCTCGTGGCGACGGGACGTCCCCTGGCGTCGGCGGCGGTGAAGCGGACCGTGTACGAGCCGCCATCCGCCGGGGTGAAGCTGCAATTCACCGGCTGGTCGGCGGTGGTCACCGCGCAGCGCCCCACGGTGTCGGACACCCACTCACCCACGTCCTCGCTCGAGCCGTCGCGATCGCGGCGCACGCGGTGCCACTCGCGGCGGATGAGCGTGCCGCGGATCGCCACGCCGGGCGTCCGCGTGCCTTCCGGGGTCACGGCGATGAGGCTGACCGAGCGCTCCTTGCCGGCGGTCCAGAAGTAGTCGGTGCCCATCGGTTTTGCGCCGATGTAGATCCCGGCGGGGTGGACCAGCGCCGAGGCGGCCGCGGAGACCGTCTGGCGATTCACGTCCGTGACGGTAGCCTCGAGCGTGACCCAGGACGCCTTGCCCTTGGGCGGAACCGGGGCCGCGGCCGCGAGGGTCAGGTGCCCGGTCGCATCGAGGGTATCCGTGCCGCTGGCGAGCACGGAGCCGCTCCCCGGACTCTCGTCCTGCTCTTCTTCCCACCACCAGCCGGTCTCGCCAAGGGTAAAGCCCTCGGTGTTCGGGATGTCGACCTCCCAGGGGCCGGCGGTGCGCTGCCGCGCGTACCAGGTGACGACGGCGCGCGCCATCGGCGCGCCGAAGAGGTAGCGCGCTTCGACGGTCGCCCGAACGGTGTCGCCCGCGAAGCGGGGCACGCGCTCGGTGGTGGCGGTGACCAGAAACTCGGGGGGCCGGTACTCGGCGACGCGATAGTTCGTCGTCGCGGCGGAGCGCCACTTGCCCGCCGTGCGCCGGTCCACTCGCACCGTATACTCGCCGAGCGGCGCGTCGGGCGGGATGGAGAACGACTGGTCCGCGGTGCCGAACGGCGAGAGCGCCACCGTCGTGTCGCGCACGGTGGCGTTCTCTCGATCGGTAAAGACCCAGCGCAGCGAGTCGCCGCGCGGCACGCGGAGGCTGCCGAGCTGGCCGTCGCGTACGATCGCCTTGGCGTACACCGGCTCTCCCGGCCGGTAGATGCCGCGCTCGGTGAACAGACCGGCGGCCTGCTCGAGGCGGTCGGGTCCCCACGCGGCCGAGACGTTGAACTGCCAGGGGGAGAGGTCAGGGTCGTAGCGGGAGACGCTCACCAGGGCGCGGTCGGTCCCCAGGACGGCGGCGACGTAGCCCTCGAATCCCGAGTAGTCGCAGTACTCGCATTCCTCCTCGTCGCCGCCGGTCGCTGGCGTCGTGTCCCGGGCGTACCCACTCAACCGGGCGAGGCCGCGGGCGTCGGTCGTGGCGGTGGCGCGGACCTTCCCGTCGTTGTCGTACAGCGTGACGCGGGCGCCTACGCGCGGCGTCCCGTCGCTCACGCCCGTCACCCAGACCGTCCCTTCTTCGGCGCCGATCTTCGCGTGGACGGCCAGGTCGGTGAGCTGCACGACCGCGATCGTGAACGGTGACACGTTCTCCCGGTTGATCGTGTCGACGGCCGGACTGCCGATGCGGATCATCTGGAGCGTGGGGGTGCCGGCGCGGGCGGCGTTGAGCGCCGGAATGCGGACGGCGGACGCCCGGGGCACGTCGCGCGTCTCCTGTACCGGCACGGTCGTCACCGTCGCCTGGCTCTTCAGCTTCTCCCAGACGTCGCCCCAGCCGCCCGGCTGTCCCAGGATGCGCGGCTCGAGCGAGTCGGGGACGCCGACGATCGTGATCACGAGCGAATCGACGTTGACGTGCTGCACCGCGAGCGTGCGCGGCCCCTGGCGCTCCACGACCATGCGGCCGTAGGGGTAGCTGAGCTGCGGCGTGTAGGACGTCGTGGAGAAGCTCCTGGTATAGCGCGCGGTGAGGTGCTGGCCGAACACATCGGTCAGGCCGCTGTCCACCGTGACGAGGTAGCGGGTGCGGGGCGTGAGCTGGACATCGAGCGACCAGTTGTCAGACTCAGCGGTCGTATCGGTCACGGCAAAACCCAAGCCGGGCGCGAGGTGCACGCGCCGCAGGACCTCCGAGCCGCGGATCGGCGTCGAGAAGAGCACGCGGGCCGGCCCGATGGGACAGCGACCGGTATTGTAGGCGCACTCCACGTCGCCCACGGCGAGCGGTCCGTAAGTGCGGAACAGCCACGAGCGGGTGGTGGTGACGCTGTCGACCCGCTCCGGGAGTCCGAGCGTCGCCTCGCAGCCGAGCGGCAGCGGTTCGGCGGGGGCGAGCTCCACCACGCGGCGCAGGTCGTGGGTCGAGTCGGTCAGGTAGTCGCCGTAATAGCGCCAGCGCTCGTCGGCGGCGCCGATGCGCCGCTGCCGTACGGGGTGCAGCGGGATGATCTTCCCGGGGACGCATTTCCCGACATCCACCGAGGCGAGCCGCGTCAGCAGCGCCAGGTTCGCCGGCGCCGACACCAGAATCGTGAAATGGGCGTCGGGTGTGAGGTACCGGGGACTGATCCACTGGTTGACCGGGTAGGCGTCGAGGACGCGCGGTCCCTTCACCCGGAAGGAGAAGGTGTACGGAGCCGCGAGGCGGCTGCCGTCCATCGCCTGGAACGTGTTGGCGATGCGCACGGTGAACGTCACGCCGGCGGGCAGCTGCGCCGCCGGGTGAAAGCGGATGGTCACCGGGTCACGCCACTCCAGCTTCCCGACGACGCGCGGTGTGATGCTGAAAATGGTGCGGGGGGCGACGGTCGAGTCGAGCCCCCCCGCCACCGGGCGGTCGAAGGTGACCGTGATGTCGTCGGTCGCCTCGCCGACGTTCTGGGGCGAGACGCGCAGGACTTTCAGCTCGTCGGGGGTGGAGAGGGCGGCAGCACCGAGCGCGGCGATCACGGCAAGACGGGCGGAGAGCATGGGGGGTCCGGGAGATGGCTCTTCCATCTAAGCCGGTTCTCTGGGTGGTGTCAAATGGCGGTCACGGCCTGGGAGTTGCAGGACATTTGCCGGTCCAGCAATGACCCACAAGTCGGGGCCCGCCTCCTGGCGGCGAATCCTCGCGCTCACGCTGTTCGGAGCGCTGACGACGTGCACCGACGTCCGGACCCCTACGTCGCCCCTGCGTAGCCCGGAGGTGGGGACGGCCCAGGCCGTCACGGGGATCGCGCAGACCCTGCTGACGTCCGGGAACAACCCGGCCAACCAGAGGATCTTCACCTCCGCGAGCATCGCGCCGACGCCCAACGCGCTCGTCACCGTCGCCGTGTTGGGTCACAACTCCAGCGCGGCCCCGGCCAGTCCCACCCTCTCGGGTGGCGGGATGACGGGGTGGACCGTGGTGGCGAGCGTCACCTTCGACGGCGTCGCCGCGCCCCACAAGCGCCTGACGATCTACCGGGCCCTGAGCGCCGCGCCGGGCAGCGGCCCGCTCACGATCACGTTCGCGAGCTCGGTCTCCAATGCCCAATGGATCGTGTCGCAGTGGACCGGCGTGGACGGGTCGGGGGTCAATGGGGCGGGGGCGATCAATCA
>JBGQHV010000062.1:0-16241 GCA_041498155.1 Gemmatimonadota bacterium
AGCAGCGCCTGGAGCTGCTCGGTCGTCAGATCGCTGAAGTCGTCATCCGCGGGCTCGACGGCGGCGTCGTTCAGGGTCTGGTCGAGACTCCCCAGCACTTCCCGCAGCTGATCGGCCGACAGATCTTGCAATTCCTCGCGCACGTAGTGGCCCGAGTGCGCCGGCCCCGAGAACCAACGACCACGCACCACGAGCCCCGCCCCGACCATCAACACGACGAGCGCCGCCGCCCGCAGCCACGTGGGCTGGATATACCAGGGCCGCCGCGCCGCTCGATCCGCCCGGAGCCGCTCCAGCACGGCGGCGGCCGTACGTTCGACATCCAACCGTTCGGCGGCCTTCATGCCCAGCCGGCCGGCCAGCCGCTCCAGCTCGATGTCCCGCTCTTCGTCGTGCGTCATTTCAGCCACTCCTTCAGCCGCTTCACGGCATGGTGATAGTGCACCCGGGCCGCCCCCGGCGTCGTCTCCAGCGCCGCCGCGATGTCGTCGTACTCGAATCCCTGCTGCGCCCGCAGCAGGAAGACCTCGCGCTGCATCCGCGGCAGTTTCTCGAGACCCTGGCGCAACCGCTCCTCTGTCTCTCCCGCCTCGGCTCGCTCGTGCGGGTTCCCGTCCTTCGATTCGACCTGATCGTCCAGGGGAACGATCCGCCGCCGCGCCAGCCGCCGTCCCAGATCCTTGAGCGCGTTGCCGCCGATCGTGAGCAACCAGGTGCGAAACTGGCACTGGTTGCGGAACCTGCCCACGGCTCGGAACGCCCGAATGAACGTCTCCTGCACCAGGTCGTCCACATCCGCTTCCGGAGCCCCCGCCCCCGCCAGGAATCGCGCCAGGGCGCGCGCATGGCGCCGCACGAGCTCGGCCGCCGCCCGCTCCTCGCCCGCCAGCCAGGCGGCGATCAGCTCGGCATCATCCGCCGGCCGGACGGCCGGATCCGCAGGAGGCATGGGTGTCGGGTGGACGTGAGTGATGGCAGGAAATTAAGACTGCTGCGGGTCGTCCCTACCATCCCGGGCGGTCCCCGACTACCTTCACAATTCGAACAAACGTTCGAAAACCATTGCGCCCCTACGACCAGCGCTTCGACGCCCTGCTCGCCCACGCCGCCCGGGTCTTCGCCCAGCGGGGCTATGATCGCACCACCATGCGCGACCTGGCCGCGGCCAGCGGGATGTCCCTTGCCGGCATCTACTACTACGTGCCCGGCAAGGAGGACCTGCTCGCGCACATCCAGGAGCGCTGTTTCACCCGCGTGCTGGAAGGCGCGGAAGTCGCGCTGGCCGGCGAAGGTGTCGTGGATCCGCTGGACCGCCTCGCGGCGTTCATCCGGCACCACGTGACGTTCTTCGCCGCGCACATGCCTGAGATGAAAGTCCTGTCGCACGAAGCGGCGGCGTTGAGCGGCGACCGCCTGCGCCGCATCAATCAGATCAAGCGGCGGTACGTCGATCGTCTCGAAGGGTTGCTGCACGACGCCGCGCCGGATCAGACGCCGGCGGAACGATCGGCGGCGGCCTACGCGCTGTTCGGGATGATGAACTGGATCTATAACTGGTATGACCCCACGGGCCCGCTCGACGCCGGGCGACTCGCGGATCTCTTGACGCGACTATTCCTCGGCGGCTTCGCCGAGGTCCGTTCCCCGGTACAGGGAGGCTGAGCAGCGACTATGGCAACGATGACGGAACCTCAGGTCAAGACACTGGTGCGCTATCACGTCGAGGACGGGCTCGCCATCATCGAGCTGGACGATCCGCCGGCGAACACCTACACGCATGAGATGATGCGCCAGCTCGACGAGGCCATTCTGCAGGCGCGCTTCGATGACAACGCGCACGTAATCGTGCTGCGGGGCCACGGCGACAAGTTCTTCTCCGCCGGCGCCAACATCAGCTACCTGAACAGCATCACGCCGCGCTACAAGTACTTCTTCTGCCTCCACGCCAACGAAACGCTCAACCGCCTCGAGCACACCCCGAAGCTCACGATCGCGGCGCTCAACGGCCACACGGTGGGCGGCGGTCTCGAGATCGCCATGGCCTGCGATATCCGCATCGCGCGGGAGAACGCCGGCAAGATCGGGCTCCCGGAAGTCAGTCTCGGCGTGCTGCCGGGAACCGGCGGCACGCAGCGGCTCGCGCGCCTCGTGGGCAAGTCGAAGGCGATCGAGATGATGGTAACCGGCGCGACCTACCAGATGGACTCCGGCCGGGAGATGGGTCTCGTCAACGACGTGTATCCGTCAAAGACGTTCTGGGACGACATCCTGATCTACGCCAAGCAGTTCTGCCCGCCCCACAAGGCGTCCAAGGCCGTGGGCCTGATCAAGCGCTCCGTTCAATCGGGGGCCGAGGTGCCCTTCGAGTCGGGCCTCGCGCTCGAGCGCGAGCTGCAACAGCAGCTGTTCCAGAGTGAGGACGCCAAGGAGGGCATCGCGGCCTACACGGAGAAGCGGATGGCGGAGTTCAAGGGCCGGTGAACACCGACCTCTTCATCAACAACGAGTGGCGGCCCGCCGCCTCCGGCAAGCGCTTCCCGGTGGAGAATCCCGCCACCGAGGAAGTGATCGCCCAAGTCGCCCTCGCCGACGCGGCTGACGTGGACAACGCGGTCGGCGCGGCGCGGGCCTGCTTCGAATCCGACGCCTGGCGCGGCCTGTCGGCGCGGAAGCGCGGGCGGCTGCTCTCGCGCACGGCCGACCTGCTCGAAGCCCGGCTCGACGAATTTGCCCGGCTCGAGACCGCGCACAACGGCAAGACGTTGTTCGAGTCGAAAATCGAGATCACGATGACCGTCAACACGCTGCGCTACTACGGCGGGTGGGCGGACAAGATCACGGGCGACACGCTGCCCGTTGAGGGACCGTTCTTTTGCTACACCACCCGCGAGCCGGTCGGGGTGGTTGGCGCGATCGTCCCGTGGAATTTTCCGCTCAACATCGCAAGCTGGAAATTCGCGCCCGCCCTCGCGGCCGGGTGTGCGGTGATCCTGAAGCCGGCGTCGGAGACGCCGCTCACGGCCCTCGCCATGGCCGAGCTGATTCTCGAGGCGGGGTTCCCGCCGGGGGCGTTCAATGTCGTGCCCGGAGGCGGGTCGACGGCCGGCGCGGCGCTGGTGCGGCACCCCGACGTGGACAAGATCTCCTTCACGGGGTCGACCGAGGTGGGGCGGCAGATCATGCGGATGGCGGCCGACTCCAACAAACGCGTCACGCTGGAGCTGGGCGGCAAGAGCCCGAACATCGTGTTCGCCGACGCCGATATTCCCGCGGCGGTCAAAGGCGCACAGACCGGGATCTTCTACGGCAAGGGTGAAGTGTGCGCCGCCGGGTCGCGCCTGCTCGTGGAAGAGCGCATCCACGACCAGTTCGTCGAACAGCTCGCCGCCGGGGCCAAGAAGCTCACGCCCGGCGACCCGCTGGACAAGAACACGCGCATGGGCGCGCTCGTTTCGAAAAAGCAGCAGGAAACGGTGCTTTCCTACATCAAGAAGGGCGTGGACGAAGGCGCGACGATCGTGGCCGGCGGCAACGCCGTGCACCCCAACGGCAAAGGCTATTACGTCGAAGCCACCGTGTTCGACGGCGTCACTCCGGAGATGACGATCGCCCGGGAGGAGATCTTCGGCCCTGTGCTGGCCGTGCTCACCTTCAAGGACTTCGACGAGGCGGTTCGGCTCGGCAATCGCTCGATGTACGGTCTCGCGGCCGGGATCTGGACCAAGGACGTGCAGAAGGCGCATCGCGCCGCACGCGCGATCCGCGCCGGCACCGTGTGGATCAACAGCTACAACTACTACGACTCCGGCGCGCCATTCGGGGGCTTCAAGGCGTCCGGTTTTGGTCGCGACCTGGGCCGCGACGCGCTGGACGGGTACCTGGAGACGAAAACGGTGTGGGTCAGCCTGTGAAGGAGGCGTTCGTCTACGCGGCAGCGCGGACGCCCGTGGGAAAACATGGGGGGTCGCTCGCCGGCGGGCGACCCGACGATCTCGCCGCCGTGCCGATCAAGGCCGTCGTCGAACAGTCGAAGGTCGACCCGCAAACGATCGATGACGTCATCCTGGGATGCGCGAACGGAGCGGGCGAGGACAACCGCAACGTGGCGCGGATGGCGCTGCTGCTGGCCGGCCTGCCGGTCGAGGTCCCGGGACAAACGGTCAACCGCCTGTGCGGGTCCGGCCTGCAAGCGGTGGCGAGCGCGGCCCAGGCGATCAAGGCCGATGAGGGCGAGGTCTTCATCGCGGGCGGCGTCGAGAGCATGACTCGCGCTCCCTACATCATGCTCAAATCGGCGGAGCCGTGGAGCCGTCGCGCGCCGGAGATCGCTGATTCGACGGTCGGGTGGCGCTTCACGAACCCGCGCCTGAAGAAGGAATGGACCATTTCGCTGGGCGAGACCGCCGAAGTGGTGGCGGCGCGCTATGGCATCGGCCGGGGCGAGCAGGACGCGTTCGCCGTCGAGAGTCAGCAGCGTGCCGAGCGGGCGCAGCGCGAGTGCGTCTTCACCGATGAGCTGGTCCCCGTTCCGCTACGCGACGGGTCCTCGTTCGCCAAGGACGAGTATCCGCGCCCCGGCACGACGATGGAAAGCGTGTCGAAGCTGAAGCCGGCCTTCCAACAGGACGGGACGGTGACCGCGGCGAGCTCGAGCGGCATCAACGACGGCGCGGCGGCACTGCTCGTCGGATCGGCGGATGCACGGATGGGCGGGGCGAAGCCGCTCGGCAGGATCGTCGCGACCGCGGTGGCGGGAGTCGACCCGAGCTGCATGGGGCTAGGGCCGATCCCAGCCACGCGGAAAGCCCTGAAGCGCGCGGGGCTGACGATCGACCAGGTCGATCTCGTCGAGCTGAACGAAGCGTTCGCCGCGCAGGCCATCGCCTGCATTCGCGAGCTTCAGATGGACCCGGCCAAGGTGAACATCTACGGCGGCGGCATCGCGCTCGGGCACCCATTGGGGTGCACCGGCGCCAAGATTCTCACGACGCTTCTCTACGCCCTCCACCGTACGCATTCTCGCTACGGTTTAGTCACCATGTGCATCGGCGTCGGCCAGGGCATCGCGATGATCGTGGAGCGCGCATGAGCCTCGTGCTGGTGGAGCGCTCCGACGGCATCGCGACGGTGACCCTCAACCGTCCCCATAAGCTCAACGCCTTCGACCGTCACACCTGTCGCGAGCTGATCGACGCACTGCGAGCGCTTGCGACCGATCCCGCGGTGCGGGTCCTCATCCTCACCGGAGCTGGCCGCGCCTTCTCGGCCGGAGCCGATCTCAATGTGCTCGGCGAGGACGGCTCGGCGCTGGTGGCCGCCGGGAAGGAGCTCGCGCTGCTGCTGCGGACCGCGCCGCAGCCGGTGATCGCCGCGGTGAACGGACCCGCGGCGGGCGGCGGCGCGAACCTCGCCCTGGCCTGCGACTACCGGATCGCCGCCGACGGTGCCGCCATCGGACAGGTCTTCGCGAAGCTCGGCCTGGGTCCCGATTGGGGCGGGAGCTATTTCCTCCCCAGGCTCGTGGGTTCGTCGCGCGCCCTGGAGCTGCTCTGGAGCGCCCGCATGGTCCCCGCGGCGGAGGCGCACGCCCTGGGATTGTTCGACCGCCTGGTGCCAGCCGACCAGCTGGTCGCCGAGGCCCGCGCGGTGGCCACCGTGTGGGCGGGATTCCCGCCGCTCGCCTTGCGGCGCGCCAAGGAAGCGATCTACCAAAGCGAGCACGCCACGCTCGCCGAGATGCTGGATGCCGAGATCACGCTGCAGCACGAGCTGTTTGCCACGCCCGACGCGCGCGCGCGCATCGGCGCCTCACTCGCCACGCGGAGCCGCTGAGCCATGGTACGGAAGCTGGGCAACTTCGATGACTGGATCGACTATTTCCGCTATTGGCAGGACTCGATCGGCTTGCCGCAGGGTGCGCTGCGCGACTTCCAGTTCGACGCCAAGTTCGGCGATCCCGAAGTGCCGCACATCGAGTTCGGACACTACAAGGGCAGCCGGAAATGGCCCACGGTGATGCACATCCCCGACCAGCGCATCCGTGATGCGCTGCTCAACCTGATCGTCTATCAGGGGGACACCGAGTTCGCCTCCGTGGAACAGCAGCGCAACCTGCTTCACAACGCGCCCTCGGATTACGACCTGCTGTCGCTGCAGCGCGTCATGATCGAGGAGATGCGGCACGGCTGGCAGATGTCCTACCTGCTGTGCGCCCACTTCGGGGACGAGGGAAAGCGGGAGGCCGCGAAGCTGCTGGAGCGCCGGGCCGACGAGGGTGAGCGGCTGCTCGGCAGCTTCAACGAGATCGTGGACAACTGGCTCGATTTCTTCACCTACACCCAGTTCATCGACCGGGACGGCAAGTTCCAGCTCAAGATGCTGTCGGTGAGCGCCTTCGACCCGCTGTCGCGCTCGATGGGCCCGATGCTCAAGGAGGAGTCGTTCCACCTGGGGACTGGAAACAACGGGCTGCTGCGGATCGTGAAGGCGGGCAAAATGCCCCCCGAGGTGATCCAGCGTTTCTTTTACAAGTGGATTCCAACGGCGTTCGACCTGTTCGGCACCGACAATTCCTCGTCCGCCCACTGGGCATACGTGTGGGGCCTGAAGGGACGGTATGACGAGCGGGAGAACGAGATCGAGCCGGACAAGAGCAAGTTGAACGAAATGTCGCGCGGTCTCTATCGCCAGGAGATCGTCAAGCTCATCGAGCGTCTCAACCTGTTCATCCCGGAGCGCGAGCGCTGGTTGCGGGTCCCCGAGCTCACCTTCAACCGCAAGATCGGCATGTACGCCCATCAGCACTTCGCGGTGGACGGACAGCCGGTGAGCCCGGAGCGCTACCCCGCCTACCTGGAGACGGTGCTCCCCCGCCCCGAGGACATCGCCCTGGTGCACGATATCGAGAAAGAAGAGGGCTGGATCGAGCCCAAGAAGGCGGACAGCCTGCTCCAGTGAGCAGGCCCTTCGTCATCGCGCACCGCGGCGCCTCGGCAGTCGAGTACGAGAATTCCCTCGCCGCCTTCCGCGCCGCGGCCCGGCTGGGCGCGGATGGCGTGGAGCTGGACATCCACGCCACCCAGGACGGCGCGCTCGTCGTCCACCACGACGCCACAATCGCGGGGCTGTACATTCCGGGTGCCTCCGCCGACCAGGTGCGGGCACAGCGTCTCCCCAATGGCGAGCCGCCCCCGCTGCTCGAGGAAGCTCTTGCCGCCGTGGATCCCCGGTTGCGCGTCTATGTGGAGGTCAAGACCCTGCCTGTCAGCTCGGATGCCCATCTGCTCGCGATCCTCGACGCCGGCCCGAATCCGGCGGGCTACGCCGTACACGGTTTCGATCACCGCATTCTGGCGCGACTCGGCCGCGCGCGGCCCACGTTGCCACGGGGTGTGCTGAGCGCGAGCTATCCGATCCGGCCGCTGGTCCCGCTCACCGATGCCGGGGCGGTCGCGTTCTGGCAGGAACGCTCGTTGGTCGACCTCGAACTGTCTGCGACGCTCCACCTCGCCGGCGCCCAGCTGATCGTCTGGACCGTGGACGAGCCGTCGGAGATGCGCCGGCTCGCCGGCCTGGGCGCTGATGGGCTGTGCACCAACCGGCCCGACGTCGGCCGGCGCACCGTCGACGCGCTACGCGCATGAGCATTCCCCCGTCTTCCGCGCCGCCGCGGGTCGCCGTGATCGGCGCCGGCACGATGGGCCACGGCATCGCCTACGTCGCCGCCATCGCCGGCTGCCGCGTGTCGTTGTGCGACAGCGCGGCCGACGCCTTGGTCGACGCCCAGCACCGCATCGAATCGCTGGCCGCCGCCGGGTTGCAGCGCGGCAAGATCACGGAGACCGATCGCGCCACCGTGCACGAGCGGGTGCGGTACACGAAAGAGCTGGACGACGCCGTGATGGACGCGGACATCGTCGTGGAAGCGGTGGTCGAGCGGTTGAACACGAAACAGCTGCTGTTCGCTGCGGTCGAGCGGCAGGCCCCGAAGGACGCGCTGCTGGCGACCAACACGTCGTCGCTCTCGGTCGGGCAGATCGCCGCGGCGGTGCGCGAGCCCGCGCGCCTCATCGGCCTCCACTTCTTCAACCCGGTGCACCTCATGCGCCTGGTCGAAATCGTGCGGCATGGCCGCACACCCCCCGGGACGGTGGATCGCGCCACCGCCTTCGCGCGACGGCTCGGCAAGGAGCCGATCGTGGTGCAGGACTCGCCCGGGTTCGCTTCGAGCCGGCTCGGCGTGGTGCTGGGCCTCGAGGCGATGCGGATGCTCGAGCAGGGCGTGGCCACCGCCGAAGACATCGACAAGGCGATGGAGCTGGGCTACAACCACCCGATGGGACCCTTGAAGCTCACCGACCTCGTGGGCCTCGATGTCCGGCTCGCGATCGCGGAGTACCTGCACCAGCAGCTGCGGATGCCGCACTACGCGCCGCCCCAGATCCTCAAGGACAAGGTCGCGAAGGGTGAGCTCGGCCGGAAAACGGGAAAGGGGTTCTACACCTGGAGCGACTGACCCGCATTACCGACGTCCACATCCATATTCAGCCGTGGCGCGACCTCAAGCCGAACGTTCAAGCGGTGATGCGCGCCGGCAAAGAGGATCACTGGGATTTCCTGTTGTCGCTGATGGATGATCCCAAGGCGCTCCTCGAGGTCATGGACCGCGCCGGGGTGTGGCGCGTGGGTCTCGTGAACTATCCGAGCCCGGACATCATGGGATTCACGGATTCGACCAACGAGTTCGCCGCCCGGTACGCGCAGGCCGATCCCGCCCGTCTCATCCCATACGGGGGCGTCCATCCCCGGTTCACCGCCGACGGCGCGGCGGGGGTGGATCGGCTGCTCGCGCTGGGCATCCGCATGCTCAAGATCCACCCGAACCACCAGGCGTTCCCGGCCAACGCGTACACCGATGGGCTGGACGCCCTGGCCCGGATCTACCGCCGCTGCGAGGAGCGCGGACTCCCGGTTCTGGTGCATACCGGGACCTCGATCTTCCCCGGCGCCCGCTCCAAGTGGGGCAACCCCATGGAGCTGGATGACGTGGCGATCGACTTTCCGGACCTGCGGCTCGTCATGGCCCACGGCGGCAGACCCCTGTATATGGAAGAGGCCTTCTTCATCCTGCGGCGTCATCGCAATGTCCGGCTCGACGTTTCCGGCATTCCGCCCCTCAAATTGCTGGACTACTTTCCCCGCCTGGCCGAGATCGGGGACCGCGTGCTGTGGGGCACCGATTGGCCGAGTCCCGGCGTGAAGGATCTGCGTGCGAACATCGACCAGTTTCTCACGCTGCCGCTGACTGAGGCCTTGCGGCGGGCCATTCTCGAGACGAACGCGCTGGGGCTGTTTCCCGCTCCCTAGCGACGGCACGACGACCCTCACGTCCGGAGTTTCCTGCATGCGTGTGCTCCTCCTGGCCGCCCTCGGATGCGCCGCGGCGGCCGCGGCCCCCCCGCCCCTCGGCGCCCAGGCGGGTCGCATCAGCTACGACACATTTTCCCTCGCCAACGGCCTGCGCGTCATCACGTCCGAAGATCATTCGACGCCGGTCGTGGCGGTGGACGTGTGGTACAACACCGGTTCGCGCAACGAGCGCCCGGGCCGCTCCGGCTTCGCGCACCTGTTCGAGCACATGATGTTCCAGGGCTCGGCCCACGTGAAGAAGGCGGAGCACTTCCAGCTGGTCGAACGGGCCGGCGGCAACGAGAATGGGAGCACGCAGGAAGACCGCACGAACTACTTCGAGGTGCTGCCCTCCAACCGCCTCAATCTCGCGCTGTGGCTCGAGGCCGACCGGATGCGCTCCCTGGCGATCACCCAGGAGAATTTCGAGAACCAGCGCGAGACCGTGAAGGAGGAGCGTCGGCTGCGGGTGGACAATCAGCCCTACGCGCGCGCGTTCGTCGACGGCCTCACCCTGCCATTCGACAGCACCGGCTGCTTCGCCTACGCGCATTCGGTGATCGGCGACATGGCCGATCTGAACGCCGCGACGCTGCCCGACGTCCAGGCGTTCTTTGAGACCTACTACGCGCCGAACAACGCGACGCTGGCCGTCGTCGGGGACTTCAACCCCGCGGAGCTCCGGCGGCTCATCACGCAGTACTACACCAGCATCCCGAGCCACCCGGCACCCGCGGCTGTCACCTGCGACTATCGATTGAACCCGGGCCTCGTGCGGCGTGAATTCCCCGACGAGCACGCCAACCTCCCGGCCGTGATCCGGTTGTACCGGGTGCCGCCGCACGACGACGCGGACACTCCGGCGATCGAGCTCATGAACATCATTCTCGGCCAGGGCGAGAGCTCGCGGCTCAACATCGCGATCGTGCGCCGCGCCAAGGCGGCGCTGGGCGCCGGCGCCGGCAGCCCCGGGACGCACCGCGGGCCCGGGACGATGTTCGTGTTTGGCATCGCCAACCAGGGTGTCGAGATCAACCATCTCGACAGCCTGCTCGCGGCCCAGGTGGACACGATCCGTGCCAGTGGCGTGACGGCGGACGAGCTCACGAAAGCCAAGAACACATTCCGCGCCCGCTTCATCGAGAATCGGGAAACGGTCCTCAACAAAGCCGAGGAGCTGCACCACTACGCCATGTTCCATCCATCCCTCGCCGAGATGAACAGCGACCTGGACCATTTCATGGCGGTGACCAACGATGACATCCGCCGGGTCGCGGCCAAGTACCTCGATCCCGCCAACGCCGTCATCCTGGTGATCAAGCCGACGGCGGGAGGTGGACAATGAACGCGACGAATAGGCGGATGGGCGGATGGCCGGATCGTGGCTGGATGTCGCTTGGGCTTGCGGTGCTCCTAACCGCCCATCCGGCCATCCGGCTGTCGGCCCAGGATTCCTTCCCGGCCAAGCCGCCGGCCCCCACGTCACTCGCGCCGGTCCGCTTTCCGCCGTTCCAGGAGGCGGTGCTGCCCGGGGGCATGACCCTGCTGGTCGTCGAGAACCATGAGCAACCGGTCATTTCGGTGAACCTGAGTTTCCGCGCCGGATCGGTGTACGATCCGGCCGGCAAGGACGGCACCGCCGAATTCGTCGCCCAGCTGCTCACCAAGGGCACGCCCACCAGGACCGCCGACCAGATTTCCGCTGCCATCGAAGGCGTGGGCGGCAGCCTCAGCGCATCGTCCGGCGACGACTTTCTCACGGTATCCACCGACGTGCTGAGTGATCATGCGGACCTGGCGTTCGATCTGTTGGGAGATGTGGTGCGCCGTGCCACGTTCCCCGCCGACGAGTTGGAGCTGGCCCGCACGCAAGCGCTGTCCGCTCTGGCGCTCTCGCTGTCGCAACCGGAAAACGTGGCGGACCGCTTCTTCCGCCAGGACATCTACGGCCGCCATCCCTACGGGCGCAGTCCGGAGACCGGGTCGTACCGGGCGATCACCCAGGACGACGTCAAGCGGTTCGCCGCCGCGCGCATTCGACCCGCCGGGGCGCTACTCGTCATCGCGGGGGACGTCACACTGGCGCGCGCCCGAGCGCTCGCGCTCAAGGCGTTCGCGGGCTGGGTTGGCGCGCCGGCGATCGTCGCCGCGCCGCCAGCTCCGCCGGTGAAACGGGCCACCGACATTCTCCTCGTGCATCGCCCCGGATCGGTGCAAGGCAACATCCAGATCGGGAACACGACGTTCGCCCCGACCGATACGGGCTACTATGCGGCCCGCGTCGCCACACAGGTACTGGGCGGCGGTCCCGACGCGCGGTTGTTTCTGATCCTGCGCGAGCAAAAGAGCTGGACCTACGGTTCGTATGCCGGCCTCACCCGCCGGCGGGGCCTGGGGAACTGGGAGGCGACGTTCGAGGGCCGCACCGAGGTCGTGGATTCCGCGCTCGTGGAGATGCTGCGTCAGATCGATCGGATGCGCACGGAGCTCGTGCCCGACAGCGAGATCACGAACAGCAAGGGCTTCCTCGTGGGCTCGTTCCCGCTCACGATCGAAACGCCGGAGCAGATCGCGTCTGCGGTGGCGACCGCTCGACTGCTCGGACTGGGGACGGACTATGTGCGGCTGTACCGGGAACGACTGGCCGCCGTGACTCCGGCCCGGGCGCGCGTGGCGGCCGCGCGCACCTACCATCGCTCGACGCTGAGCATCGTGGTGGTCGGCGACGGGGAGAAACTGTATGACCGGCTTGCGGCGATCGCCCCGGTCCGCATCGTGGACGTGGACGGCAAGCCGCTCACGCCCGACGATCTCCATCCCAAGTCCGGCGCTCCCACGCTCGACCGCGCCCAGATCGTCACCCACGCGGACAGCTTCCAGATCGTCATCCAGGGAGCCCCCAACGGATCGCTGGCTTCGCAAACGACCGTGTCCGCCGACTCGATCGTCTATCAGGAGCGGACGGTCATCGCCGGGGGGATGGTGCAGCAAAGCACGACGGTCCATTTCAGCCCGGCGGACCTCAGCGTCACGCAGGTCGAGCAGACCGGCCGCGTCCAGGGACAGCCGGCGGACATCCATCTCACCTATGCGGCCGGCCGGGTGAAAGGCAAGTCCACGACACCGCAACCGGGGGGTGCCTCCCAGACCCTGGACATCGACACCACGGTGGCCGTGGGCACCTACGACGACAACGCGCTCAGTCTCATCATTCCCGCGCTGCCGTTGGCGGACGGGCAGAGTCTCACCTTGAACGTGTTCGAATCGGGTAAGGGCGTGACCGCGGTGATGCAGGTGAAGGTGTCCGACGGAGGCAGCGTCACCGTGCCCGCGGGGACGTTCCCGGTCTTTCGACTCGACATTACCGGGGGCCAGGTGCCGACGGCGTTCTACGTCACCAAGGACACCCCCCGCCGCATCGTGAAGATCGAGCTGGTCGGCGCGCCGTTCGTCTTCGAGCTCGTGAAATGATCCCCACCACGCGGGAGACCTCCCCGATGCGACTCACGTGGATCCTCGCGCTGCCCCTCGCCGCGGCATGCGCCTCGGCCAGCGCCCGGCCGGCGGTGCAGGCGCCCGCTCCGGCGGCCGCGGACACGACCAGCGCGCAGCGGCCGCAGTACCCATCGACCTACCGGCGGCACCAGAATCCGCCCGTGTTGATCCGCAATGCCACAATCATGACGGCCACGGGACAAGAGATCGCGGGCGGCTCGATCCTGTTTCGCGACGGGCGCATCGTGAGCGTCGGAGCCACGGTCGAAGCGCCCGCCGACGCGGTGGTGGTCGACGGGACCGGCAAGTACGTGACACCCGGGATCATCGACGACCACTCGCACCTCGGGGTGTATGCCGCGCCGGGCACCGACGCCGAATCGGACGGCAACGAGGCGACCAACCCGGTGACGGCCGAGGTCTGGGCCGAGCATTCGTTCTGGCCGCAGGATCCGCAGATCCCACTCGCTATCGCTGGCGGGATCACCACCATCCAGGCGTTGCCGGGATCGGCGAACCTGATCGGCGGGCGAAGCGCGGTGCTCAAGCTCATTCCGGCGCGCACCGTGCAGGAAATGAAGTTTCCCGGTGCGCCCTACGGCCTGAAGATGGCCTGCGGTGAGAACCCGAAACGGGTGTACCGGAACCGCGGGCCATCCACCCGGATGGGCAACATGGCTGGCTACCGCGCGGCGTTCATCCAGGCGGAAGGCTACCGCCAGCACTGGGACAAGTGGAACCGGACGCACCAGGGCGACCCGCCGCAACGCGACCTGCGGCTCGAATCGCTGGCGGAGGTGCTGCGCGGCAACATGCTGGTGCAGAACCACTGCTATCGCGCCGATGAAATGGCGCAGATGCTCGATCTGGCGCACGAGTTCGGCTTCAAGATCCGGTCGTTCCACCATGCCGTGGAGGCGTACAAGATCGCCGACCTGCTGGCGCGCGAGGGGACGGCCGTGTCGGTCTGGGCCGACTGGTGGGGATTCAAAGAGGAGGCGATGGACGGCATCCACGAGAACGCCGCGCTGGTCCAGGCTGCGGGAGGCCGGGTGGTGATTCACTCGGATGACCCGGGCGGCATCCAGCGCCTCAACCAGGAAGCCGGCAAGGCGATGCAGGCGGGCAACCGCGCCGGGGTGCCGGTCACGCGCGATCAGGCGCTGCGCTGGATTACGGCGAACCCCGCCTGGGTGCTGGGGATCGACTCCATTGTGGGGACGCTCGAGCCCGGGAAGATGGCCGACGTGGTTGTCTGGTCCTCCGACCCGTTCTCGGTTTACGCGAAGGCGCTCCAGGTCTACAACGACGGGTGGCTGGTGTACGATCGCACCGATCCTGCCCACCAGCCGCGCACCGACTTCGAGCTCGGCCAGGTGCCGGTGCCGGGAGGTGACCGATGATCCCGTTTCTGCTGGCGCAGACGATCGCCATCACCGGGGGCACCGTGTACCCGGTGTCCGGTCCGAAGATCGAGCACGCGACGGTTCTGATCCGCGACGGGCGCATCGCCGCCGTGGGCACCGGTGTGGCGATCCCCGCCGACGCCACGCGCATCGATGCCGCTGGCAAGTGGGTGACGCCCGGCTTCATCGACGGCGGCGGACAGATGGGGCTGGTGGAGATCGGCGCCGTGAGCGGCACGCGCGAAGGGCGTGTGGATGGCGACACGATCGCCGCGGCGTTCAACGTCGCCGAAGGCCTGAACCCCGCCTCTCAACTCATCCCGGTGACGCGCGTCGAGGGCATCACGACCACCCTGGCCAGCCCCGGCGGGCACCTCGTCAGCGGGCAGGCGGTGCTGATCGATCTCGATGGCGCCACGATCGAGCAGATGCTGGTGAAGTCGCCGGTGGGGATCGTGGCCGACCTGTCCGAGGGTGCGAAGGACGAAGGTGGTGGCTCACGGGCGGCCGTGGTTCAGCGCCTGCGTACGGCGTTCCGGGACGCCCTCGAGTACGAGCGACGCCGCGTCGATTTCAGCCGGGCGCAGATCGAGCCGCTCGCGGCCTCCGAGGCCGATCTGGAGGCGCTGCTCCCGGTGTTGCACGGTCAGGTCCCGTTGATCGCGATCGCGAACCGCCGCAGTGACATCGAGACGGCCCTGCGACTGGCGCGGGAATTCAAACTCCGGCTCATCCTCGCCGGCGCACAGGAAGCCTGGGAGGTCGCCGGTGACATCGCCGCCGCCGGCGTCCCGGTGCTGGTGCAGCCGCTGGACAATATTCCCTCGTATGATGCGCTCGGGGTACGTTACGAAAACGCCGCGGTCCTGGCGCGCGCCGGCGTCAAGATCGCGTTGCTCGAAACCGACACGCACAACTCCCGCAACCTCCGCCAGCAGGCGGGGAACGCCGTATCGTATGGCCTGTCCTGGGACCAGGCCCTGCGGGCGATTACGCTCACGCCGGCCGAGGTGTTCGGGGTGGCGGATCGCTACGGGTCGCTCGAGGTGGGAAAGGTGGCGAACGTGGTGGTGTGGTCGGGCGATCCCTTCGAGTTCTCGACCGGCGTGGAGCACGTGTACATCCGCGGGCGCGAGATTCCGCTGACCAGCCGCCAGACCGAGCTGTTCGAACGCTACCGGCACCTGCCACCCAGCTACTAGGCGGATGCAGAAGAGGCGGTAGGGTGTGGTCCCCTACCGCCTCTTGCCGTCCCGATACGTCCCCTACCGTTACGCCTTCGGATACACGCTCACCTTCAACCGCTTCTTGTCTTTATGCTCGAACTTCACATGGCCATCCACCACGCTGAACAGCGAGTCGTTCGACGCCCGGCGGACGTTCTGCCCGGGGTGGAACTTCGTGCCGCGCTGCATCACGATGATGCTGCCCGCGGTCACAAACTCGCCCCCGTAGCGCTTCACGCCCAGATACTTGGGCTGCGAATCGCGACCGTTGCGGGAGGAGCCGACACCTTTCTTGTGTGCCATCGCGCCCTCAGCCGACCGTCACGTCGGCGATCTTCACTTCGGTGAACGGCTGGCGGTGTCCGGCGTGCCGCCGATAGCCTGCCCGCCGGGCAAAACGGTAGATACGGATCTTCTCGCCCTTGCCGTGCCGCACGACTTCCGCGGTGACCTTGGCCCCGCGCACGACCGGCTGCCCCGCCTGCACCTTCTTGCCGTCACTCGTGAGCAGCACCCGATCGAACGTGACCTTGGCGCCCGGCTCCGCCTCGAGCAGCGGGATCTGGATCGTCTTGCCCGGCTCGGCCCGGAATTGGTGGCCGCCGGCCACGAAAATGGCGTACGTCATAGGGCGGGAACTCTAATCGCACCTTGAGGTTCGGTCAAGTTAGGCCACCGCGTACAGCTCGGTCACATCCCGGCCCGC
>JBGQHV010000063.1:0-15836 GCA_041498155.1 Gemmatimonadota bacterium
ACCGTCACCGGCTCCGTCCCCAGGTTGATCAGCGCGACCAGGAGCTCCCCGCGGTAGTCGGAGTCGATCGTCGCCGGTGAGTTGGGCAGGGTAAGGCCGTGCTTCAACGCCAATCCCGAGCGCGGCCGAACCTGGGCTTCGTAGCCGGCCGGGATGGCCAGCGCGAGCCCGGTCTGGACCAGGCGCCGTTCCATCGGGTGCAGGGTGAATTCCGGTTCGGCGCTCGCCACGTCATAGCCCGCCGCACCAGCCGTCGCGCGGGCCGGCAGCGGGAGGCCGTCGTGGTGCGGGAGCTGGAGCACCTGCACCACGGGAGAGCGGTCCGTCACACCAGCGTTTGGGGATCCGCCAGGGAGAGGCCGAAGGCTTCGGCCACGCCGGGATAGACCACCTTCCCCTCGACGACGTTGAGTCCGAGAAACAGCGACCGGTCGTCCCGACAGGCCTGCTTCCAGCCGCGCTTGGCGAGTCGTTTGGTATAGGGAAAGGTGGCGTTCGTCAGGGCGAGGGTTGACGTTCGCGGGAGGCCTCCGGGCATGTTGGCCACGGCGTAGTGGATGATACCGTCCACGACGTAGGTCGGCTGCTCGTGGGTGGTCGGCTTGGTCGTTTCGATGCATCCACCCTGATCGACCGCGACATCCACGATCACCGAGCCCGGCTTCATCAGTTTCAGGTCGGCCCGCTGCACGAGATTCGGGGCCTTCGCGCCGGGCAGCAACACCGCGCCGATCACAAGATCGGCCTTGCGGATCTGGTCGAGGATGTTGTGCCGGTTCGAATACAACAGATCGACGTTCGGCGCCAGGACGTCGGAGAGATAGCGCAGCCGGTCGAGCGAGATATCGAGCAGGGTGACGTGGGCGCCGAGGCCGGCCGCCATCTTGGCGGCGTTGGTGCCGACCACGCCGCCGCCGATCACCACCACTTCCGCCGGGAGGACGCCTGGCACGCCACCCAACAGGATGCCGCTCCCACCGAATACTTTCTCCAGGTATTTCGCGCCCTCCTGCACCGCCATGCGCCCGGCGACCTCGCTCATCGGCGTCAGGAGCGGGAGCTCCCCCGTGGAGAGCTGCACCGTCTCGTACGCGATCGCCACACATCCCGAGGCGATGATCGCCTTGGTGAGCGGCTCCGACGCGGCGAAATGGAAATAGGTGAAGACCACCTGGCCCTTGCGGATCCGTTTCCACTCCGGCTCGATCGGCTCCTTCACCTTGAGGATCATTTCGGCCTTCGCCCACACCTCGTCCACCGAGCCGGCGATGGTGGCTCCCACGGCGCGATAGGCGTCGTCGGCGAATCCGGAGCCCAACCCGGCCCCCTGTTCGACCAGGACGGTGTGCCCGTCGCCGACCAGTGCCTCCGCGCCCGCGGGGACGAGGGCCACACGGTTCTCCGCCGTCTTGATCTCTCTCGGAACCCCGACGATCATCGTTCGACCCCGGATCGGTGTGGCGTCAGTTGGGCCCGAGCCAAACGAGCGTCTGGCGTTCGGGAGCGAAGAACTCCGCAGCGACCTCGGCGGCCCGCTCGGGCGTCAGCGCCGCGATCTCGGCGAGCGTGGCATCCAGGCCGCGATACGGCTCGCCGTGAACGGCGAAGCTGGCCAAACGATACATCCGCGCGGTGGGGCTCTCCAGCATCAGCGTGAGCTGGCCCTGCGTCTGGCGCTTCGCCTGCTCGAGCGTCTCCGGCGTGAGCCCCTCGTGCGCGAGTTTCGCATATTCGCCGCGGATCGCCTCGAGTGCCTGCGTTGCGGTTTTCGGTTGCGTCCCAACGTAAGTGCCGAGGACACCCACCTGACCGTAGAAGTGGGTGTAGGAGTAGACGGCATACGCCAGGCCCAGCTCCTCCCGGACGCGCTGGAACAGCCGGCTCGACATCCCGCCGCCGAACACGTTCGACAGCGCCATCAGCGCGTATTTCCGGGGATCGGAGAAACGCACCGTGTCGGTGGCGAGCACGATGTGGGTCTGGGCCGTGTCTTTGGCGTGCCGCGCTTCCTGTCCGCGCGCCGCCGCCCGACTGGCCGGTGCGGCATGGGCGGCGCCGCTGCCGTTGGGTGCGTCGAGCCAGCCCTGGGACGCCGCCAGATCGACCAGGGCCTCGTGCTCGACGTTCCCCGCCGCGGCGATGACGCAATTGCCGGGGAAGTACGCGCGCTCGTGCAGGCGTCGCAGATGCTCGGCCGAGAGACTGCTGACCGTCTCGCGCGTCCCCAGGATCGAATAACCGTATGGATGCGCGGGCCACAGGGTCTCGGCGGTCAGGTCGAAGACCAGATCGTCAGGCGTGTCCTGAACGGTGTTGATCTCTTCCAAGATGACGTTGCGCTCCAGATCGAGATCGACCTGTCGCAGCGCGGGCCGGCGCACCAGATCGGTGAGCACGTCCAGCGCGCGGGGCAGATCCGCGTCGAGCACCCGCGCCTGGTACGCCGTGGTGTCTCGCGATGTGTACGCGTCGAGCGACCCACCGCGGGCCTCCAGCTCGAGCGCGATCTCCTGAGCGGAGCGGGTCGCCGTGCCCTTGAACACCATGTGCTCGAGCAGGTGGCTCACGCCCATTTCATTGCGCGGCTCGTGGACGGAGGCGGACCGCACCCAGATGCCTGTGGCCACCGACCGCACGCTGGGGACGCGCTCGGACAGGATCCGAACGCCGTTCGAAGCGATGGTCTGGAAGACGTCGCGGTCGAGCCGGACGGTTTCCATCACCCGGCCCGGTCGCGCTGCTCCGGCTTCTCCATTAAGGCCTTCCGCGACAGGCGCATGCGCCCGCGATCGTCGACTTCGAGCAGCTTGACGCGGACCTTGTCGCCCTTTTTCACGACGTCCTCGGTCCGTTCCGTGCGGCCGTGCTGCAGCTCGGAGATGTGCAGCAACCCCTCGACCCCGGGCAGAATCTCGACGAAGGCGCCGAAGGCGGTGGTGCTCTTCACGAACCCTTCGTAGATCTTGCCGACTTCCGGCGTCTGGATCATTCCGGCGATGATGTCGCGGGCGCGCTCGCCGCCCTCGCCCACCGAGGAGATCGTGACCATACCGGAGTCGTCCACATTGATCTCGGCACCGGTCTGCTCCTGAATGGCCCGGATGGTCTTGCCCTTCGGCCCGATCAAGTCGCCGATCTTGTCTGGCGGAATCTGGATCGTGATGATGCGCGGCGCGTACTTGGAGAGCTGCTCGCGCGGCTGCGGGATGACGCGCTCCATGATGTCCAGGATGTGCAGCCGGGCCTTCTTGGCCTTCTCCAGCGCTTCCGCGATGATATGGAAGTCGAGCCCCTCGATCTTGATATCCATCTGGATCGAGGTGACACCGGCACGTGTCCCGGCGACTTTGAAGTCCATGTCGCCCAGCGCGTCTTCGGTGCCCAGGATATCCGTGAGCACGGCCACGCGCTTCCCTTCCTTGATCAGACCCATGGCGACGCCGGCGCACGCGGATTTCACCGGCACCCCCGCGTCGTACAGCGCCAGCGATCCGCCGCACACCGTCGCCATCGACGACGAGCCGTTGGACTCGAGGATGTCCGACACGATACGGATCGTGTACGGGAACGTCTCGTAGGGCGGCAGGATCGCCTGAATCGCCCGCTCCGCGAGGGCCCCATGCCCCACCTCTCGCCGCGACGTGCCCCGGATCATCTTCACTTCGCCCGTCGAGAACGGCGGGAAGTTGTAGTGCAGCATGAAGGACTTCGTCGTTTCCTGCGCCACATCGATCGAATCGATGCGCTGCTCGTCACGCGTCGTCCCGAGCGTCGCCGAAACCAGCGCCTGGGTCTGCCCCCGCGTAAAGAGCGCGGATCCGTGGGTGCGCGGCAACACCCCGACTTCGCAGGTGATCGGCCGGACGGTGTCGAGATCACGCCCATCCACCCGCTCGCCGCGCGTCAGGACCTGCTCGCGCATCGTGCGGTACTCGATGTCTTCGAGCACCGACGCCACGTCCTTCACGTTGTCCGGGAATTCGGCGCCGATCTGCTCCTGGACCGTCACCTTGAGGGCGGACAGGGCCTGGGCCCGCTCCGATTTCTCGGGGAGGTTGAGCGCCTCGGCGACGCGCTGCTCCGCGAGGGCTTTGACGCGCGCCACGAGATCGGCGGGCGGCTCGACCTTGGTCCACTTCATCTTCGGCTGTTGCTTCTCGGCGATCAGCTCCGTCGCCATTTCGAGCAGCTCGCGGATCCCCTTGTGCGCCACTTCCAGCGCCTTCACGATCTCCTCTTCCGTCAGCTCCAGCGCGCCGCCCTCGACCATGACGATCGAGTCGCGCGAGCCGGTGACGATCATGTCGATGTCGGACGACTCGTCGAGCTGCTGGAAGGTCGGGTTGAGGATCCAGGCGCCTTCGACGCGCCCCACCCGCACCGCCGCGATCGGCCCGTTCCAGGGCACCTTCGACATCGCCAGGGCCGCGGACGCCGCCGTTACGCCGAGCACATCGGCGTCATTCTCCTGGTCGGCGGAGAGCACGTAGATGAAGATCTGGACTTCGTTCTTGAACCCTTCCGGAAACAGCGGACGGACCGTGCGGTCACACACCCGCGCCGACAGGATTTCCTCGTCCGACGGCCGGCCTTCGCGCTTGAGAAATCCGCCGGGAATCTTGCCGGCGGCGTAGCTCTTCTCGCGATACTCGACGGTCAACGGGAAAAATGGCAGGGTGGAAACGTTGTCCGAAACGGTCACGGCGGCCAACACCACCGTCTCGCCATACTGCACCAAACACGATCCCGCTGCCTGCTTCGCCAGCCGACCCGACTCCATCCGCAGCGTACGACCCGCAAACTCACGCTCGACGTGCTTCACGTGGACACCTGTCTAGAGCACCTGATAATACGCCGAGCGCCCCGGTGCTCTTCCGGGGCGCCCTGCGCGACGCCAGTGACGCTTAGTGGCGGAGACCCAGCTCGTCGATGAGCTGCCGGTACTTCGCGAGATCGGTGCGCTTCAGGTACTCCAACAGGCGCCGGCGCTTCGACACAAGCTTCAGCAAGCCGCGCTGCCCGTGGTAGTCCTTGGCGTGAGCCCGGAAGTGATCGGTGAGATGGTTGATCCGCTCGGTGAGCAGCGCAATCTGGACCCGGGTGGATCCCGTGTCCCGATCGTGCAACCCGTGCTTCGAGACCGGCGTCATCGTCTTCTCGTCCATGCGTCGACATTCCCTAATCGTTGTGAGCGCACTAAGTTAGACCGCACATGCTCGAATGTAAAGGCCGCGCTGCGTGACCGATCCCGCCCCCATCCCGGACCTCGTCGGCAAGTCGCTGGGGCCGTTTCGCCTGGAGCGCCTGCTGGGCCAGGGGGGATTTGCCTGGGTGTTCCTCGGACGCGGCGAGGATGATGCCCCGGTCGCCGTCAAAGTCCTGAAGCCCCGGTACGCCGGGGACTCCCAGTTCGAGAGCCGGTTCCGCAACGAGAGCCAGACCGCCGCCAAACTCGAGCACCCCAACATCATCCACATCCGTTCCGTGGGGAAGGACGGGCGCAACGTCTACTTCGCCATGGACTACTGCCCCGACAACCTCGCGGCCCGGCTGGCCCGCGACGGTCCCCTGCCCGAACCCACGATCCTGCCCATCGCCCGCGACGTCACCCGGGCGCTCGGCTTCGCTCACGGCCAGGGCATCATCCATCGCGACATCAAGCCCGACAACGTGTTGCTGCGGGGCGACGGGACCGCGGTCCTGACCGACTTCGGCATCGCCCGCGCGGTATCGGGATACATCGCGTCGACCGGGCACAACATGACGATCGGGACGCCCCAGTATCTGTCGCCCGAGCAAGCGCAGGGACGCCCGCTCGACCAGCGCGTGGATTTCTACTCGCTGGGGGTCACGCTGTACCGAGCCGTCACCGGAGAAGTGCCATTTAACGCCGGCGACTGGTTCGAGCTGGCGCGCATGCATGTGGAGGATCCACCGCCCAGCCTGCGCAAGAAGCGGCCGGAGGTCTCGAAACGGTTCGAGCGCGTGGTGGTGAAGTGCCTCGCCAAGCACCCCGATGACCGCTACCAGAACGCCGCGGAGCTCGAAGCCGACCTGGCCGCAGTCCGGGAAGGCGTGCGCCCCACCTTCGAACTCGGCTCGGCCCCTCTCTCGAGCACCGAGTTCCAGGCGATGCGCGACCCCCAGGCTCCCAAGCGGCGGGGGCAGCTCATCGCCTTCATTGTCGTGGGTGCGGCGTTGATCGCGGGAATCGCGCTCGTGATCAGGATGATGCGCTGAACAACCGCCGGACTCGACCCACCAACCTGCTCCAAAACCCCGGCGCGGCGGGGGTCGCGCCTGCCACCGGCGCCGCTCCCGGACCCGCACCCCAGGCTGCCGCAAGCACGACGTCCACCGCCTGACGCAGCTCCGCCTGATGCGCATCGGAAAACGGGCGCTCGGCCAACGCGATGTCGAACCCCGCGCCTCCCTCGGTGCGCGCCAGCTTCACCACGCCGGGCGCGGCGCGCTCGATGACGTCGATCACGGGCCGCAACGCCTCCCGTTGGCGACGGTCGGCCGACCGGTAGTACTCGGCAGCGATCGCGGGCACGAGCCGTTCCGCCGGTACCCGGCCGGCGACGTAACCCTCGAGCAACGCCCTAGTGGCCGAAGAACTTGAAGACGCCATTGAGCAACGCCAAGCTCATGAGGCCGAGCAGGAAGACGAATCCGATCTGGGTGAGCCGCAGCCGCAGCTCGAGCGACAGGGGTCGACGTCGGACGCCTTCGGCCAGCAGGAATACCAGCTGGCCACCGTCCAGCACGGGGATCGGCAGCAGATTGAGCACCGCCAGGTTGATGGAGAAGAGCGCGAGCAGATCGAGGAACCAGTCCACCCCCAACCGGGCCACCTGGCCCGACACCGACGCGATCTCGATCGGTCCCGCGAGCGACTGACGCAGCGACGCTTTGCCGAGCACCAGCTGCTGCAGTCCGTGGAGCACGCCCGTGATCCCGTCCCACACGTACGCCCAGCCCTGCACCACGGCGCGCCCGGGGCCGATGCGCTCGTGCTGCACCGGGGGATTCTGTGAGACCCCGATCTGCCCGTACACCGCCGGCCGCGGCGCCACCGCCACGGAATCGCGATGCACCTCCGGCGTCACCATCACCCGCAACACCGAGTCCCCCCGTAACACGTCGAGCGCGAGCGGGCGACCCGGACTGCGCCAGATGGCCGACACCGCCGCCGACCAGGAGCGAATAGAATCGCCGTTGGCGCGGACGATCAGATCCCCTGGCCGCAGTCCCGCCCGATACCCGGGCCGGCCGGGCTCGAGGATTCCCAGCCGTGGTGGAACCAGGGGCCCGATGGCGCCGAGGATGCGCCCCCGGTCGTGCACCGACCCATCGCCCAGGTGGACCACGAGCGGAGGGCGGTCCGCGATTTCGATCCGGGTCTCCACCGGGCCGTGCAGCACACCGGCTTCGAAGTCTCCCCAGTTCCGGATCGTGTCGCCGTTGATCCGCAGCAGGCGGTCGCCGAACTGGAGTGTCGCCAGCGCTTCGGCGCCCGGCGGTAAACCGGCGCCGTCGACCGAATCGACCTGGGTGGCGGCCGACACCGGAAGGCCGACGCCCGCGGCCCGCACCACGAACACGCCGTAGGCGAGCAACACGTTCATCGTCACCCCGGCGAGAATCACGATGATCCGCGCCCAGAGCGGTTTTCGATCAAAGGCCCGCTCGGGATCCACCGGCTGTGATGGCTTTCCGCCTTCCACTTCCCCCATCATCCCCTCTTCTTCGAGCCCCGCCATCTTCACGTAGCCGCCCAACGGCAGCGCCGAGATTACGTATTCGGTTTCGCCGCGCCGCACGAGGACAATGGGCTTGCCGAAGCCGAGCGAGAAGCGATGCACTTGAATGCCGAGCGACTTCGCAGCCACGAAGTGTCCCAGCTCGTGGACGAAGATGAGGACGCCCACCATGACGGCGAAGGACAGGATCGTCAGGAACACGCGGCCTCCGTCGCCCGACGCCGGGCATCGGCATCCGCAGCGAGCACGACCTCCAGCGATCGGGCGTCACCGCTGGTGTGATCCTCTAGCACGCGCTCGATGATTTCGGGGATGCGACCGAACGCAATGCGTCCTTCGAGAAACAGCTGCACGGCGACCTCGTTGGCGGCGCTGAATGCGGCCGGGGCCGTGCCCCCGGCCGCACCCGCGGCCCGGCCCAACGCGTAGGCGGGAAACCGCGGAGCCGAGATCGGCTCGAACGTCAACGCGCCCCCGCCGGCCGCCAGGGCGTCGAAGCGCCGCTGCCCGTGGTCGGGGACGCGATCGGGATGCGTGAGCGCGTACAGGATCGGCAGCTCCATGCTGGGAAACCCGAGCTGGGCGAGGACCGAGCCATCCACGAACTCCACGAAGGCGTGCACCACCGACTGCGGGTGCACCACGACCTCCACTTGCGGATACCCCAGATCGAACAGGAAATGCGCCTCGATCACCTCGAGCGCTTTGTTGACCAGGGTGGCGGAATCGATGGTGATCTTCGGGCCCATCTTCCAGGTGGGGTGCTGCAGCGCCTGGTCCACGGTCGCCTGCGTGATGCGCGCCGGCTCCCAGGTGCGGAATGGCCCTCCCGATGCCGTGAGGATCAGCCGCGAGACCTCGCACGGTTCCCGGCCGGCGAGGCACTGCAACACGGCGCTGTGCTCGGAATCCACCGGCACGATCTCTCCGCCACCCGTCCGCGCGGCGTGGGTGACGAGCTCTCCCGCCATGACGAGGGTTTCCTTGTTGGCGAGCGCCACGCGCTTGCCGGCGCGCAGCGCGGCGAGCGTCGCTTCGAGACCGGCGGCCCCGACGATACCGTTGACGACGATCCCTACATCGGGGTGCGTCGCGGCCTCCACGAGACACGCCGTCCCCTTCCCCCGTCCCGCGTCCCCCGTCCCCCCGTTGACGAGCCCCACGTAGGCCGGCGCCCAGCGCTTCGCCTGCTCGCGCAGCAGGTCCGCGTTCGAGTGCGCGGTCAGGGCGACCACGCGGAACCGGTCGCGATGGCGATCGAGCACGGTCAAGGTCGAGCAGCCGATAGATCCGGTCGAGCCGAGCACGGCGACACCGATCGTCATACGAGCCCGAACAAGCGGAACATCCCCGCCGCCACCGGGATCACGAAGTAGAGCGAGTCGAGTCGATCGAGCACGCCGCCGTGACCCGGAATGAGGTGCGAGGAGTCCTTCACCCCCACCTCGCGCTTGAACAGCGATTCGGCGACGTCGCCGACCTGGGCCACGATCCCCACGACCCCACCGACGAGGACGAGCTGCCAGACGCCCAGCGGCAACCCGACGCGCGGCAGCACCCAGCCCCCCAACACGACCGCGCCGGCCACGGCACCCACGAAACCGCCGATCGCACCCGCCCAGGTCTTGTTGGGCGAGAGCACCGGCGCGAGCTTGGGTCCACCGATGGCGTGTCCCGCGGCCATCGCCGCGGTATCGCAGATCCAGGTGAGGGCGAGCGGCAGCAGCACGAGTACGGCGAGCGGCCAGCTCTTCACGCCGGCATTGGCGCCGTGGCGGATCGCGATCAGGAACGACGGGAGGGCCGAGGCGTACAGCGCGCCGAACACCGTGATCGCCACCGCGGGCAGCGGCCGCCCCTGGGGACCGCGGGCCCGCATCGCGAGGGCCAGGACGGCCAGCACCCACAGGGCGCCAACGAACAGGGCGGGCTCCGCCCAGCGGGTCTCCGAGCCCTTGGCCCAATACGTCGCGAGGGGGATGACGGCGGCGGCGGCGAGCCCGATGCCGTCGAGCGGGTCGATCTGCTGCTGTCGGGCGAGGTCGTACACCTCGCGGGCGCCGAGCACCCCGAGCAGCGCCAGGACGGCCGCGAGCGGCCACCCACCCCACCACACGAGCCCCACGACGGCGGGAATCGCCACCACCGCGAAGGCGATCCGCTGGACGAGATTCCGCGTCATCTCGCCGTCACGGTTCCGAAGCGGCGCTCCCGGCGTTGATAGTCGAGGATCGCCTCGAACAGCGTGCGCCGGTTGAAATCCGGCCACAACACCGACGTGAGGTACAGCTCCGTATAGGCGAGCTGCCACAGTAGGAAGTTGGAGATCCGTTGCTCACCCGACGTGCGGATCAGGAGGTCCGGATCGCCCCATGGCGCGGTGTACAGCCGCCCGGCGAGCGCCTGCTCGTCCACGTCTTCGATCTTCCGGGTGCCGTGCAGGACTTCTTCGGTGAGCAACCTCGCCGCCCGCGCGATCTCGGCGCGGGAGGAGTACGAAATGCAGAGGTTGAGCGCCAGCCGGGTGCCCGCACCGGTTTCCGCCTCCACCCGGTCGACCGCGGCGCGTCCCCCCGCGGTCAGCCGCGCACGATCCCCCAGCACGCTCACCCGCACACCCTGCGACACCAGGTCCCCGATCTCGGACCCGATGTACTCCTCCAGCAGGTCCATCAACGCCGAGATTTCGGTGGCGGGCCGCTTCCAGTTCTCCTCCGAGAAGGCGAACACGGTCAGCACTTCGACCCCCGCCTCGATCGCACCCTCGACCACCTCCCGCACCGACTTCATGCCCGCCCGATGCCCCAGCGGTCTCGGCAAGTGCCGCTCGCGCGCCCAACGGCCGTTCCCGTCCATGATGATGGCGACGTGGCGCGGGACGGCGCCATGCAGCCGGATCTGCGCGAGGAGGTCGTCGCCCATCAGACTTCCATGATCTCGGCCTCTTTGGACTTGACCGCCTCCTCGACCAGCTTCAAGTGATCGTCGTGCAGCTTCTGCACGTCCTTCTCGGCGTGCTTCTTCTCGTCCTCGGACACGTGCTCCGCCTTCTTGATCCGGCTGATCGCCTCCGTGCGCGCGTGCCGGATCGCCACCCGGCCCTCCTCGGCGAACTTGTGCACGATTTTCACGAGCTCTTTGCGCCGCTCTTCGTTGAGGGCCGGCAGCGGGATGCGGATCAGGTTGCCGTCGTTCGAGGGGGTGAGCCCGAGATCCGAGGCGAGGATCGCCTTCTCGACGGCCTTGAGGAGCGTTTTGTCCCATGGCTGTACGGTGAGCAGCTTCGGCTCCGGGACCGCGACGCTCGCCACCTGGTTCAACGGCATCTCGTTGCCGTACGCCTCGACCTTCACGAGATCGAGCAGCGACGTGGTCGCCTTGCCGGTCCGCACGGTGGAGAATTCCCGCCGCACCGCTTCCACGGCCTTGTCCATCGCCTGCCGGGCCTGCTTGTTGTGGTCCGCGAGGGTCATCGCACGATGGTGCCGACGCGCTCGCCCGCCAGCACCTTGGCCGTCGCGCCGGACTGGTTGATGTTGAACACCACGATCGGGAGCCGATTCTCCTTGCACAACCCGAAGGCGTTGGCATCCATGACGGCATACCCGTTCACCAGCGCCTCCTGAAACGACAGCTCCGGCAGGAAACGCGCCTTCGGGTCCTTCTTCGGATCGGCGGTGTAGATGCCGTCCACGTTAGTCGCCTTCAGGATGACGCTGGCCTCGACTTCCAGGGCCCGCAGCACCGCCGCCGTATCGGTCGAAAAGTACGGATTCCCGGTGCCGCCGGCGAAGATGACGATGCGGCCTTTCTCGAAGTGGCGCACGGCGCGGCGCCGGATGTAGGGCTCGGCCAGCTCCTCCATCCGGATCGCCGTCATGACGCGCGTGTTGAGGCCCTTCTTTTCCATGATGTCCTGGAGGGCCAGGGCGTTGATGACCGTGGCCAGCATCCCCATGTAGTCTGCCGAGACGCGGTCCATCCCCTGCGCGCTCGCCGCGGCCCCTCGAACGATGTTGCCCCCGCCCACCACGAGTCCCAGCTGTACGCCGGTCGCGACGACCTGCGCCAGCTCACCGGCCAGGCGGTCGATGACGCCGAAGTCGATCCCGCTGCTTTCGCCGCCGGCCAGCGCCTCGCCCGAGATTTTGAGCAGGGCCCGCGGGTAGGCGAGCTTCGCCACTACACGCCTCCGAGCTCGAAGCGGGCGAACCGGCGCACTTCGACCTTCTCGCCGGTCTTGGCGGCCAGCGCCCGGACCAGGTCGCCCACCGTCTGCTTGTCGTCCTTGATGAACTTCTGCTCCAGCAGCACGGTCTCCTCGTAGAACTTCTTCAACATCCCGTCGACGATCTTGGTCCGGATATTCTCCGGCTTCTTCTGCTCGATCACCTGCGCTTCGTAGATGCGCCGCTCGCGCTCCACCACCTCGGCGGCCACGTCCTCGATGCGGACCGCGACCGGCTTGGCCGACGCGATCTGCAACGCAACGTCCTTGGCGAGCTGGCGGAAGTCGTCCGTCCGCGCCACGAAGTCGGTCTCGCAGTTGAGCTCGACGAGCACGCCCACTTTGCCGTTGAAGTGGACGTAGGACTCGATGAGGCCCTCACCCGCCGCCTTGGCCGCGCGCTTTTCGGACTTGCCGGCGTACTTGACCCGCAGGATCTCCTCGGCCTTGGCCATGTCGCCGCCGGCTTCCTCGAGCGCCTTCTTGCAGTCCATCATGCCGGCGCCGGTCTTGGCGCGGAGCTCGGCTACCAATTTCGCGGGAATGTCTTTCACGGTCGTCACCTGTCGTCACTCCTCATAAGAACGCCGCCCCCTTGCCGTCTGGCTCGAAGGGCGGCGAAGTCGGTCGAACTGTCCAGCGACCCTCCCCAGTGTGGGTTAGGGCTCGCTCCCCGCCGCGGGCTCGGCTGTGGCCGGCGCATCCTCCGCCTTGAGCCGGGCGGCGATCGCTTCGGGTTTGGGCCGGCGTTTGCGCCGCGCCACCCGCTTCTTCCGCTCGCCTTCCGCCTCCGCTTCGACCCCCGTCTCGGTCGAGTACGTCACCGCCTCCGCGTCGTCCGCGGGCTCGCGCAGCGGCTGCTCGCGGCGCGCCTCCAGGATGACGTCGGCGACCGCCACCGCGATCAGCGATACCGCGCGGATGGCGTCGTCGTTCCCCGGGATCGGAACGGTGATCAGGTCCGGATCCGCGTTGGTATCGACGATGGCGACCACCGGGATGCCCAGCTTGTTCGCTTCGGCGACCGCGATCCGCTCCTTCTTCGCGTCCACCACGAACAGCGCGCCGGGGAGCCGGCCCATCTGCTTGATGCCCGAGAGGTTCTTGTCGAGCTTCACGCGCTCACGATCCAACAGCAGTTGTTCTTTCTTCGTGTAGTGCTCGAACTCTCCCTCGGCCACCCCCTGCTCCAGGTCCTTCAGCCGCTTGATCTGCTTCTTGATCGTCTGGAAGTTGGTGAGCGTGCCCCCCAGCCAGCGCTCCGTCACCCAGAAGCCGCCGGCGCGTTGCGCTTCGCCCTGAATGATGAGCTTCAGCTGCTTCTTGGTGCAGACGAACAGGACGCCTTCGCCGCGCAGCACGATGGTGCGCAGCAGCGCCTCCGCCTGCTCGAGCTGACGCAGCGTTTTCTGGAGGTCGATGATGTAAATGCCGGACCGCTCAGCGAAGATGAACCGGCGCATCTTCGGATTCCACCGTCGCGTCTGGTGGCCGAAATGCACCCCGGCTTCCAGCAGATCCTGCAACTGAGGATGCGTCATGCACTCCCTTTCATGGGTTTTGGTCCGCCGCCGCCGTCATTTTCGAAGCGACCCCGCATGGCGGGGACCCAGCTTCGAATCGGGCGACGTGAGTATTTGAACTGCGCCCGCAGCCGTCAGCCATCGGCGGTCAGCCTGCTGATGGCTGACGGCGGACGGCTGATAGCGGCTTACCGTTTCGAGAACTGGAACCGTTTCCGCGCCCCCGCCCGGCCCGGCTTCTTCCGTTCCACCGCCCGTGGATCCCGCGTCAACAGTCCCTGCTCGCGCAACTTCTTGCGGTGCTGCTCGTCGGCCAGGCACAGCGCGCGCGCGATGCCCATCCGCATCGCTCCCGCCTGCCCCGTGACACCGCCGCCGCGGCAGATCCCTTTCACATCGAAGGCGCCCAACGTGTCGGTCGCCGTGAACGGCTGCTGGATGTGCGACACGAGCGAGGCGCGGGGGAAGAAATCACCCAGCGTGCGCCCGTTGATGTTCCACTTACCCGACCCCGGGGTCAGGTACACCCGCGCCACGCTCTCTTTGCGGCGTCCCACGGCATGCCACCGCAGCTCCGGCGTCTCCGTCATTTCGTCCCCTCGAGCGAGAGCGGCTGCGGCTGCTGTGCCGCGTGTGGGTGCGTCGGTCCGGCGTACACCTTGAGCATCTGCTTCACGTGCTGGCGCGACAACGTGGTTTTGGGAAGCATCCCCCACACCGCCTGCTCGATCACGCGCTCGGGGTGCTTGGCCAGCACATTCTTGACCGGCTTGAACCGCTCGTGACCCATATAGCCGGTGTGATGGAAATAGCGCTTCTGCTCCAGCTTCCGGCCCGTCAGCTTCACTTGTTCGGCGTTGACCACGATCACCGCGTCACCACTATTGAGGTGCGGCGTGAACGTCGGCTTGTGCTTCCCACGCAGAATTTGCGCGACGCGGCTCGCCAGCCGGCCGAGTGGCTGCCCGGCGGCGTCCACCACGAACCACTGATGCGTGACGTCTTCTTTGCGCAGCGTGAACGTCTTCATGGCTCCGAGCGTCGTCCCGTTTTTTGACAGACACGCAGTATACCCGGGGCCCTAAGGTCCTGTCAACTTGAGGGTTCCGGCCTCTCGCCGTCACCGTGCGACGCCAGGGTGACGAGCGGCGCGCCCTTGTCCACGGGCATTCCCGCCCGAACATGGACTTTCGCGACGCGACCCGCGCGCGCGGCGCGGAGCTCGTTCTCCATCTTCATCGCCTCCACGACCACGAGCGGTGCCCCGGCCACGACCTGCTGGCCCTCCACGACCTCCACGCGGACGACCAGCCCCGGCATCGGGGCCCGCACCACTCCGCCGGACGGCCCGCTGGCTTTGCGACCGGTGAGCGACTGAATCGCCCGCGTCCGCTCGTCCACCGCTTCGACTTCGATCCGCTCCCCGACCGCCCCCAGGGCCCAGCGCGCCCCGCCATTCTCCCCCAGACCCACCAGGGGTTGGACCGCCACCGTCCACGATTCACCGGCGAGCAGCAGGTGGTGGAGCGGCGTTCCCGGAATGGCCGCCAGGTGCGCCTCGAGAACGGCGCCGTCCACGACGACCCGGCCACCCTCCACGTTGACCTCGACGCTGCGAGTCCCGATGCGCACGAAGTACTTCACGCGGCAGCCGATTCCAGATGCACCCCCACCCCGACCTGCGCCGTCTGCGGGAAGAGATCGAACCCTCGCACCGACCGAAGCTGATAGTTGACCTCCAACCGACGGAGATCACGGGCAAGCGTCGCCGGGTCGCGCGACAGGTACGCCACGCGGGCGATCGGATCCCCCGCGAGACGTAACGCGACGTCCCAGTGCAAGCCAGCCCGGGGCGGTGCGAGGACGACGGCCTGCGGCACGGGGAGACTCGGCAACACGTCCTCGACCCGCCCGGCGATGCAGCGCACCTGCGTCCCGAACGCGGCCAGGTCGGCCCGGCCGCGCGCCCAGGCCACGGCCTTCTCGTCTGCGTCGACGCTCACCACCTGGGCCCCCCGCTCCGCCAGGAGGAGCGCGGTATCGCCGTGACCGCCATACAGGTCCCAAGCCTGCAGGCCGCGCACGTCTCCGAGCCCATCGACGATCCAGCGCCGCGCCATGCGGTCCATCTCCGGGTTGTCTGCGTCGAACGCCGTCGCCGGGAACCCGGTGGCAGGCCCCGCCACGACACGCGCCGCGCCCTCCGCCGGTTGCCACCAGCACACTACGCTCACCCCATCGGACAGCGCGGACCGCAGCTCACCCGCCGTCTGCCACGGCGCTCCGGCTGATTGCGCGATGATATGCCGGGCGCCATCA
>JBGQHV010000064.1:0-15769 GCA_041498155.1 Gemmatimonadota bacterium
CGGCGCGCATCACGCTCGACGCCTACCCGGACACCGGCTTCCGCGGGATGGTGCGCCAGGTCGTGCCGACCGCGGATCGCCAGCGGGCGACGGTGCAGGTCAAGGTGAGCATCACCGACCACGATCCCCGGATTCTCCCCGAGATGGGAGCGCGGGTGGATTTTCTCGAGCCAGATACGGCCCACCGCGCGGCGGCCAGCGCGCCGCCGCGCATCCGGGTGCCGGCGGCGGCGGTCCGGGACGACAACGGCGAGAGCGTGGTCTGGCTGGTGCGGCAGGGCCGGCTCGAGCGCCGGGCGGTGCAGGCGGGACCGGTGAGCGGTGGGTTCCGCGAGATCCGCAGCGGCCTGGCCGGTGGGGAGCTGTTGCTGGCGGGGGGCATAGATGCGCCGCGCGCCGGCATGCGTGTGAAGACGACGGGTACGCCCTAGGCACCCGATACCTGACACCCGAGACCCGAGAATCCCAATGGCCCTCGTTGAAATCCGTGACGTCCACAAGGTCTTTCAGCGCGACACCGAGCGCATCGAGGTCTTCACCGGCCTCACCCTGGATGTCGCGGAGGGGTCGTTCACCGCGCTGATGGGTCCCTCCGGATCGGGGAAATCCACCCTGCTCAATCTGCTCGCCGGGCTGGACCGGCCCACGAGCGGCATCGTGCGGGTCGCGGGATCGGAGGTCAGCGCGATGACCGCCGCCCAGCTCGCGCCGTGGCGCGCGCGCCACGTGGGGTTCGTGTTCCAGTCGTTCAACCTGCTGCCGGTGCTGACCGCGTTCCAGAACGTCGAGCTGCCGCTGCTGCTCACCCGGTTGTCCAAGCGTGAGCGGGACGAGCGGGTGCGGATCGCGCTCGGCGTCGTGGGGCTGGAGGACCGGATGCGCCACTATCCCCGGCAGCTGTCGGGGGGCCAGGAGCAGCGCGTGGCCATCGCCCGCGCGATCGTGGGGGACCCGACGCTCGTCCTGCTCGATGAGCCGACGGGGCAGCTCGACGCCAAGAGCTCGCGCGAAGTGCTGGCCCTGCTGGCGAGGCTCAACAGCGAGTTCAAGAAGACCATCATGATCGTGACGCACGATCCGCACGCCGCGGAGCAGGCGACGACCGTGCTCCACCTCGAGAAGGGGACGCTGATCGAGAAGGAGGCGGTGGCACGATGAAATACTTCCCCCTCGTGCTCGCCAACCTCGGGCGACACAAGATCCGGACCGTGTTGACGATCGCGAGCGTCACCCTCGCGCTGTTTCTCTTCGCCTCGCTCCGGACCGTGGTGACGACGCTCCACACCAACGCGCAGTTCGGCAGCGTCCGGCGCCTGGTGACGCTGAATGCCACCGGACTCGTGTTTCCGCTGCCGATGGCGTATGCCAACAAGATCCGCGCCCTCCCCGGCGTCGAAAGCGTCAGCTGGGCCAACTGGTTCGGCGGTCGGTATGGCGACACCAAACAGTTCTTCGCCCAATTCGCGGTGGACGCCGAGTCGTATCTCGCCATGTATCCCGAGATCTCGCTGCCGGAGGACCAGAAGCAGGCCTTCCTGCACGAGCGTACCGCGGCGATTATCGGCCGGCGTCTGGTGGACCGCTACGGCTGGAAGGTGGGCCAGAACGTGACGCTCCAGGGGACCATATTCCCCGGCGACTGGACATTCACGATCCGCGGCGTGTACACCCCCACCGCGCCCCAGATCGGGGACGATGTGCTCCTGTTTCACCACGACTTCTTCGACGAGCGCCTGGGCCATGCCGGGATTGCCGGCTGGTTCATCGTGCAGATCAGCGATCCCGCGGCGGCGGCTACGATCGCGAAGGTGATCGACGACCAATTCCGCAACTCCAGCGCCGCGACGAAGACCGGCACGGAGCAGGCGTTCCAGGCCGGCTTCGCGACGATGTTGGGGAACGTGAGCCTCCTGATGGGGACGATCGGCACGGCCGTGGTGTTCGCCATCCTGCTGGTGACGGCGAACGCGATGATGATGAGCGCCCGCGAGCGCACCAGCGAAGTGGCGGTCATGAAGACGATCGGGTTCTCCGATCGCGCCCTGTTCGGGCTGGTGATTTCCGAGGCCGGCGTGATCGCGGGCGCGGGGGCGCTGCTGGGGCTCGGCGCCGCGAAGGCCTTCTACCGCGCCATCAACTTCAACGGGTTCGGTTTCCTCCCCGGGTTCGAGATCACCACCGGGACGCTGGTCATGGGTGGGGGCATCGCGCTGCTCTTGATGCTCGCCAGCGGGCTGGTGCCGGCGGCGCGGGCCGCCCGGCTGCCGATCGTGCAGGCGTTGCGGAGGGTGGAATAATGAAGATCCCGTTGATTTACAACGCCCGCAGCGTGCTGCAGCGTCCGCTCTCCACGGCCTTCACGGCGCTGGGCATCGCACTGGTCGTGGCCGTGTTCATCGGCATGCTGGCGCTCGGGAACGGATTGCGGGCGGCGCTCGCACGGACGGGCTCGGATGGCAACGTGCTCGTGCTGCGCCGCGGCGCCGATTCCGAGCTGGCGAGCGGCATCGCCCGGGATGCGGTGAGCATCCTCTCCGCGTCCCCCCACGTCGCCACCGGCCCGGACGGGCGGCCGCTGGTGAGTCCCGAGGTATACGTCCTGGTCCCGCTGCCGCGTCCCGGCGACAGCACGACCGTCGCGAACGTGGTGGCCCGCGGCGTGAGCGACCAGGCGTGGAACGTCCGCACCAACATGCAGGTCACCGCCGGCACGCGTCCCCAATCCGGCCGCTCGGAGATCTGCGTCGGACAGAAGCTCATCGGGCGGTTCGATCACCTGGGCATCGGCGAGACGCTGCGCTTCGCCGGGCGCGATTGGACCGTGGTGTGCCACTTCAGCGCGGGCGGCTCGGCGTTCGAATCCGAGATCTGGGGCGAGAACGAGCAGTTCATGCCCGTGTTTCGGGGCGAGGTCTTCCAGTCGGTGACGTTCCGCCTGCGCGACCCGGCCGCTTTCGACGAGGCGAAACGGTCGCTCGAGGGCGACCAGCGCCTGACCGTGGACGCGCATCGCGAGTCCACGTTCTACGCCGGGCAGGTCGGGATTCTCGGCATCATGCTCAAGGTCCTGGCGTTTGGCATCACCAGCATCATGGCGGTGGGGGCGATCTTCGGGGCGGTGAACACGATGTATGCGGCGGTGTCGTCGCGCACGCCCGAGATCGCGGTGCTGCTCACGCTCGGGTTCCACCCGCGCAGCGTGCTGGCGAGCTTCCTGGTCGAGTCGGCCTTGATCGCGGCGGTGGGCGGGGTGCTCGGCGCGGTGCTGGCCCTCCCGATCAACGGCATCGTCACGAGCACCACCAACTGGTCGAGCTTCAGCGAGATCGCCTTCAGTTTCCGGGTCACCCCCGGGCTTCTCGTGTCCGGGGTGGGATTCGCCATCATCATGGGTCTATTGGGCGGCTTCTTCCCCGCGCGCCGCGCGGCGAAACTGCCCGTGGTTCAGGCGCTGCGCGCCTGACGCGGTCGCACTCCCGTATGTGACCTGAATTCGCGGTCAGATCCCCGGATGAAGGGGATCTGGCCCGCCGGGCCGTTGCCGTCATCACCGCACGGCCCCTCCTCCATCGCCCATCGTGCGCGTGCGGTTCTATCCGCGCTGCTTGAGGCCGCTCTACCAAATAACCTGAGGCCTGCGTCATCGCCGTCACCCCCGACGGGGGCGACCCCCTTGGCATATGGCCAACCGAGCAAGAGGGGGTGCCATGCCCACCAAACTGTCCGCGCTGCCCTTGTTGGCGGCGTTGCTCGCCGGCGCTGCAGCTTGCGACCGCGAGTCGCCCACCACCGCGCCGCCGGTCTCGTCCACCGACGACGGCGCGCTGCTCAGCAGCTCCAGCTTCGGTCTCGGTCGATCCCTGGGCTTTCTCTCCGCGGACCAGCGCCGACTCTTCGAGCGGGGCCAGGTCGTGTTCGCAACGGTGTTCACTCCCGAAACTGGCGTCGGACCCCTCTTCAATGCCCGATCGTGCGCGGAATGTCACGAGGACCCCGTCGTCGGCGGCGTCGGTGACGAGGTCGAGACGCATGCGAGCGCGCTCCAGGGTGCGGTCTGCAGTGACCTGAGCGCGGTCGGCGGACCGGTCATTCAAGACAGCGTGACTCCCGCGCTGTTCGCCGCCCTGGGAATCACCAAGGAGCCGGTTCCCGGCGCGGCTACCGATTCCGGACACCGCACGACCCCGCAGGTCATGGGAATGGGGTTGCTGGATGCGGTGCCCGACTTCTTCATCCTCTTGCGGGAGGATCCCAACGACCTGAACCACGACGGGATCTCCGGTCGGGCCAATCGCACGGCCGATGGGCGGATCGGGCGGTTCGGGCGCAAGGCGCAAGTGGCGACGCTGCGCGAATTCATGGCTGGGGCGTTCATCAATGAGATGGGTATCACGAGCCCGCCCGAGCCGAATGAGATGACGGTCGGCGGCAACCCGTTGCCGGCGGGCGTCGATCCGACGCCCGACCTGGAGTTGTCCCAGGCCGACCTCGACGCAGCCGACGCCTTCGTTCGATTCCTCGCTCCGCCGACGCCCCGGTTCGGGTTCACCGATCGTCGCGGCCGCTTCTTGTTCGCCCGGATCGGGTGCGCGAGCTGCCACGTCCCGGCGCTGTTCACGGGGCGCAATCCGGTGCGGGTGTTGAGTAACCGGGTGGTGTTCGCCTACACCGATCTCCTGTTGCACGACATGGGTCCGGACCTCGCCGACATCTGTCTGGCACAGGCGGAGCGGTCCGAGTTCCGAACCGAGCCGCTCATGGGCCTGCGATTCAAGACCGCGTTCCTGCACGACGGCCGGGCAACCACGATCGACGAGGCGATCCGGGTGCACGGGGGCGAGGCCACCCGGGCGCGCGATCGGTTTATCGCCCTCTCCCCCGGGGAGCAGGCGGCGCTGTTGCGGTTCCTGGGCCGCCTGTAGGCGAAGCGCGGGTGAGGTGGGGCCGCTGACCGGCGCTGGGACCGCTCGTCCCAGGACCGGACAGCGGCCCCGTCGTTTCGCGCCGCGACGTGGAGGGGTCGGACTGGCACGTCAGTTGCCTTACCTACGTCTGATGATCACGAACAGAGGTTCGGGAATGGAGGGCGCCGGGGCAGCGCTGGCCGAGCGGTTCTCTTCGACTGCCGACGACGAGAGGGAGCGCGGCCGCCTGGCAGCGGTGACTGCCGGCCGGTACGAGATCCAGTCGGAAATCGGCCGCGGCGGTATGAGCCGCGTGTTCCGCGCCTGGGATCCGCTGGGCCGGCGGCTGGTGGCAATCAAGCTGCTGGCGGCGGGACTCAGTCTGTCGGTCGAGCACCGGGAGCGGTTCCGGCGCGAGGCTTCCATCACCAGCCGCCTGGCGCACCCGAACATCCTCGCCTGTTACGACTTCGTCCGCTCGGGCGACGTCGTGTTCGCGGTGATGCCTTACATCGCGGGCAGCTCGCTCGCCGACCGGCTCGCGGCCGGCGCGCCCCTGGCTCCCGCGGTCGTGACGGCGCTGCTCATTCCGCTCGCCGACGCGCTCGCGTGCGCGCACGCCAGCGGTGTCATCCACCGCGATGTGAAGCCCGCCAACATTCTGCTGCGCGCGGCGGACGGTCATCCCTTTCTCACGGACTTCGGCATCGCGACGCTGTGCACCTCGGAGCACTCCCGGGGCGAGGTCGCGAAGCGCTTCGGCACGCCCGAGTTCATGTCGCCCGAACAGGCGTTGGGGGCGTGGGACGCCGATCATCGCAGCGACATCTATTCGCTGGGGCTGATCGCGTTCCTGGCGCTCACCGGCCGGATGCCGTTCCCCGGTGGATCGCCGCTCGCGCATGCCGCGCAGCGGACGGTGCTCGAGGCGCCGCCGCTCGGTCGCATCGCGCCCGAGGTCCCGGGGAGACTCGCCGCGGTGGTGGACCGCTGTCTCGCCCGAGCGCCGAAGCATCGCTGGCGGAGCGCCGCGGCCTTGCGAGGCGCGCTGGAGCGTGCCGCAAGGCCGGGACCGCGATGGTTCGGGGAGTGGTTGACCATCTTGCGGGCTGTGGGGTAGCCGGCCACCCCGTTTCACCGGTTGCGCGGTCGGCTTCCCCACGCCACCTTTGCTGAACCTCCCTCCTCCCAAGTGAGTCCGTGCGCAAGCTACGCATCGGCATTATCGACCTCGTCACCCGGGGACCCACGCGCGCGTTGTACGCGCGCCTGATGCATGCGAACCTGGCCAGCATCATGCCCCAAGTCGTGGGAGTCTGGTGTGAGGCCGAAGGGCACGACGTCACACTCGTGTGTTACACGGGCTTCGAAAACCTCGTCGACGAGCTGCCACCGGACGTCGATCTCGTCTTCATCGGCGCCTTCAGCCAGTCCGCGCTGCTTGCCTATGCCTTGAGCAACCTGTTCCGCTCCCGTGGGGCGGTGACGGTGCTCGGGGGTCCGCACGCCCGGTGCTATCCGGAGGATTCCCAGAAGTACTTCGACTACGTCCTCGGGTTCACCGACCAGGGCACGATCCGCGACGTGCTGCGGGATTGCCAGGCGCACCGGCCCGAAGGCGTCCGCCTGGCGGCGAAGCGCCAACCCGCCACCCTGCCGGGTGTGCGCGAGCGCTGGAAGTTCATCGAGCAGACGCTTGACAAGGCGCCGATCCTGAAGCTCGTGCCGATGCTCGGCAGTCTGGGGTGCCCCTACACCTGCAGCTTCTGCATCGACTCCGTGGTACCGTATCAGCCGTTCGATTTCGGCGAGATCTCGAACGACCTGCGCTTCCTCTTGAAGCAGCAGAAGCGGCCGCGCGTCGGGTGGCACGACCCGAACTTCGGCGTGAAGTTCGACGAATACATGGAGGCGATCGAGGCCGCGGCACCGCCCGACAGCATCGATTTCGTCGCCGAGAGCAGCCTGTCGCTGCTGCAGGAGTCTCACCTGAAGCGTCTGCAACGCAACGGCTTCAAGGCGGTCCTCCCGGGGATCGAATCGTGGTACGACCTCGGCAACAAGTCGAAGACTGGGAACCGGACGGGGCTCGACAAGGTCCGGGAGGTCTCCGATCACGTCAACATGATCATGCGCTACCTCCCCTACGTGCAGACCAACTTCGTGCTGGGGCTGGATGGGGACGCCGGGGCGGAGCCGTTCGAGCTGACCAAGCGGTTCGTCGATCTGACGCCGGGCGCGTTCCCGGGCTACTCGCTGCTGTCGGCCTTCGGGCGCGCGGCACCGCTCAATCTGGAGTACCAGAAGGCCGATCGGGTGATCGGATTCCCGTTCCATTTCCTGAACAACAACCACGCCATGAACGTCCGGCCGAAGAACTACGCCTGGCCGGAATTCTACGATCAGGTGATCGGCCTGACCGATTACACGTTCTCGTGGCGCGCGATCGCCAACCGGTTCCGGGCGACCCGCACCACCATTCCGCGCTGGATGAACGTGGTGCGGGCGATCTCGTCGGAGGGGTTCGGCCGGCTCGCGTATTACAAGGACTTCCGGCGCCGGCTCGACGTGGATCCGGTGTTCCGGCGCTACCTCGAGCAGGAATCGACGGAGCTGCCGCAGTTCTTCGTGGACCGGGTGCGGCGCGATCTGGGGCCGCTGTATCAGTGGCTGCCGGTCGGGGCGATGTACCACGATCCGCACGCCTATCTCCACGCCGAGGAAGCGGCAGAGGCGCCGTCGGAAGTGGTCGCCATCGCCGGGGTGCGGCGGACCGGGACGGGCTGAGGCTTACAGCAGCGCCCCCTGCAGGAGGATGCTGGCGATCGAGAAGTAGATCACGAGCCCGGTCACGTCGACGAGCGTCGCCACCAGGGGCGCGGAGGCGCTGGCCGGGTCGAAGCCGGCCCGGCGCAGCATGAAGGGCAGCATTGATCCCGCCACGCTCCCCCACAGCACCACACCGACGAGACTGAGTCCCACGGTGGCGGCGATTCGGAAGTAGTGCACGCCGTACATGTGGCCGACCGCCTGCCACAACAGAATCCGCACCAGGCCGATCGTGCCGAGAATCGCCCCCAGCCCGAGGCCCGCGCCCAGCTCGCGTCGCAGCACGCGCCACCAGTCGCGCAGGCGGACTTCCCCCAGGGCGATGGCGCGGATCACCAGGGTGGACGCCTGCGACCCCGAATTGCCGCCGCTCGAGATGATGAGCGGGACGAACAGGGCGAGCACCACCGCCGCCGCGATCTCCTGCTCGAAGTGCGCCATCGCGGTCGCCGTGAGCATCTCGCCCAGAAACAGCGCCGCAAGCCAGCCCGCGCGCTTCTTGAGCAGGCTGATGAAGTCGATCGTCAGGTAGGGCGCCTCCAGGGCCTCGACACCGCCGATTTTCTGGATGTCCTCGGTCGCCTCCTCCCGGATGGCGTCGGCGATGTCGTCGAAGGTGATGATCCCGACCATGCGGCCGGCGTCGTTGACGACGGGCAGCGCGAGCAGGTCGTGCTGCTGGAACAGGCGTGCCACCTGCTCCTGGTCCATGTGCTCCGGCACGGTGACGAGCTCGGTGCGCACCACATCGGCGATGCGCGCGTCTTCGGGGGCCTGGAAGAGCTGGCGGAAAGACACCACCCCGAGCAGCCGCTGCTCGCCGTCGAGCACGTAGGCGTAATAGATGGTTTCGACCTGCGCCGACTGTTTGCGCAGGTAGCGGAACGCCTCGCCGACGGTCATGTCGGGCCGGATCCGGGCGAAGCGCGGGTTCATCAAGCCCCCGGCGTCGTCCTCGGCGTGGGCGAGAAGCGCTCGGACCTCCCGCCGCGTCGTTTCGTCCAACAGCTCGAACAGCCGGTCGCGCTCGTCGGCCGGCGCTTCCTGGATCAGGTCGGCGGCATCATCGGGTGGCAGCACCCGCAGCCAGAGGCGCTGTTCGCCCTGCGGCAGCGCGAGCAGCAGCGTCTCCTGCTCCCGCGGCTCCAGGCTGAGGAAGAAGTCGTCGGCGTCCTGGCTGGGGAGCTGTTTGAAGCGGGCGACGCGCTGGTCCATGGACAACGCGGGCCACTCTTCCCAGAGCTGGACGGCGGGACTCTCGGTGTAGAGCTCTTCCAGCATACGTCCCTCGAGTCGCGATGAGGGTTGTCAGCGCCAGAGGCGCGAGATGGTGTACAGCACGAGGCCGACCAGGCCGCCGACCAGGGTCCCGTTGATCCGGATGAACTGCAGGTCCCGGCCGATGGCCAGCTCGATCCGTTGCGCGGTGGCCTCGGGGTCCCACGCGGCGACGGTTTGCGCGATCAGGTCCGCCACCTCCTGGCGGTACTGCTCCACCACCGATGCCACGAGGTCCACGACGGCGTCGTCGAGCTCGGTCAACAGTGTCTCGTTCGCCAGGACTGCCGCTCCGAAGGCGGCGATGCCGCGCTCGAGCGCGCCCGGGGAGGCCCCCTCGTCCCGCGTCGCATACCCCAGGATCGCGCGCCGCGTCGTCTCCCACAGCTGATCGGACAGCCGGGCGAACGCGGGGTCGCGCAGCCATTCTTCCTTCATCGCCTCGGCCCGCGCGATCACGTCGGCCGAGTGCTGCAGACGGTCGATGAACCCCCGCAACGCGGTGTCGAACGCGGCCCGCAACGGGTGCGACGGATTGGTCCCGATGTCCCGCAGCAGGCGCTCCACCGCCGCGACGATGCGCTGGTAGATCTTGTCGTCCACCACGCCGGGGACCCACCAGGGGCTCTCGGACCGGACCTGGTCCCGGATCATTTCGCGATTGTCCGAGATCGTCTGGGCCGCGAGCCGCACCGCCTCGCTCAAGAGCTCCTGATGGCGGCTGCCGGCGACCACGAGCGACAGCGTCCGGCCCAGAGCCGGCGCGACGCGGATGGCGTGCAGCCGCTCGCTCACGCCCGCCTGGACCAGCTGCCGCAGATCTTCATCCGACAGACTCTCGAGCGTCTTCGCCAGCCCGCTGGCCACGGCCCGGGCGATGCGCCGACCGTTCTCCACCTCGCTGAGCCAGCGCGCGGTGCGCTCGGCGATGCGCATGCCGCGCAGCCGTGTCGCGAGCACGTCCCGTGCCAGGAAATGGTTCTGGACGAAGTTCCCCAGCGTCCGCCCGAGCCGGTCCTTCCGTGTAGCGACGATGGCGGTGTGCGGGATGGGCAAGCCGAGCGGGTGGCGGAACAGCGCGGTGACGGCGAACCAGTCCGCCAGGCCACCGACGAGCGAGGCCTCGGCCGTGGCCCGGATGAACCCCACCCAGGGCAGGCTCGCCTCGAGGATCCGGGCGGCGACGAACACGACGGCCGCGAGCAGGACCAGACCTGTGGCGCGGCGCTTCATGGAGTCGAGCTGCGTCTGGCGCAGCGCGTCGTCGGGACGGGACCACCGGGCGGCCGCGGTGGAGAGCCCGGAAACGCGGTCCGGGGTTGCGGGGGCGGCGGGAGGCTGCGTCATGGCCGTCCAAGATAGGGTTTTTACGCGGCCTTTACACGGGCGGCGGGATTCCTGAGGCCATACTTACGCCCCGCTCAGTACTGTTGTTTCCTGGTGGGACCCGGATACTGACTCGGAGGACAGATGCTCGACCTCGCCTACATCGCCCTGACGCTGGTGTTCTTCGCCCTGATGATCGCCTATGTCCGTGCCTGCGAGCAGCTGGGCAAGCGGCAGGACAGCGAGGAGCGGTCATGAGTCTCGAGACGATCATCGGCGGCCTGACGGCCGTGGCGATTCTCATCTACCTGCTCTACACGCTGCTTCGACCGGAGAAGTTCTGATGACCGCGAACGGCTGGTTGCAGATCGCGTTCTACTCGGTGGTGCTGCTGCTCGTGACGAAGCCCGTGGGGATCTACATCCTCAAGGTGTACGACGGCTCGATGACGTGGCTCCGGCCGGTCGAACGGCTGCTCTATCGGTTGGCGGGAGTCGACCCGGAAGAGGATCAGCATTGGACGCGCTACGCGGCGTCCATGTTGATTTTCAGCGCGGTCTCGATGCTCCTGACCTACATCGTGCTGCGGCTGCAGCACCTCTTGCCGCTCAATCCAGCGCTGCGAGCCGCCGTGCCGGACCGGCAGGCGTTCGAGACGGCGGCGTCGTTTACGACGAACACGAACTGGCAGTCGTACGTGGGCGAAGTGACGATGTCGTACTTCTCGCAGATGACCCAGCTGGCGTTCCACAACTTCATGTCGGCGGCCGCAGGGGTCGCGGTCGCCGTGGCGCTGGCGCGGGGGATCGTGCGCCGCTCGGCCGGCAAGCTGGGGAACTTCTGGACCGACCTGGTACGTGGGACGCTGTATCTCTTTCTGCCCGCCAGCGCGCTGCTCGCGCTGCTGTTCGCGCAGCAAGGCGTGATTCAGAACTTCACGCACTACGTGACGGTCACTACCGTCGAGGGCGTGAAGCAGGTGCTCGCGATGGGACCGGTGGCGAGCCAGGAAGCGATCAAGCAGCTCGGCACCAACGGCGGCGGGTTCTTCAACGCCAACTCGGCGCATCCGTTCGAGAACCCCACCCCGTGGACCAATTTCTGGCAGATGCTGGCCATCTTCATCATTCCGGCCGGGCTCACGTATACGTACGGCCGCATGGTCAAGAACCAGAAGCACGGCTGGGCGCTGTGGGCCGCGATGTTCATCCTGTTCATCGGGGGCGTCGCGACGGCGTACTGGGCAGAAGCGCGCGGCAACCCGATCCATGCGGTCCGCGGGGTCGACGTCGTGGCCTCGGCGGTGAATCCGGGCGGCAACATGGAGGGGAAAGAAGTTCGCTTCGGCATCGCCAACTCGGCGCTGTATGCGACGATGACGACCGACGCGTCGTGCGGGTGCGTAAACTCGATGCACGACTCGTTCACCCCGATCGGCGGCCTGGTGCCGCTCGTCAACATGCAGCTGGGTGAAGTGGTATTCGGCGGGGTCGGCGCGGGGCTCTATGGGATGCTGGTGATGGTGGTGCTGACCGTATTCATCGCCGGGCTCATGGTCGGACGAACGCCGGAGTATCTGGGCAAGAAGATCCAAGCGCGAGAGGTACAGATGGCGATGCTGTACGTGCTCGTGTTCTCGGCGGCCGTCCTCACGTTCACGGCGATCGCGGCGGTGGCTGGTCCCGGGCTGGCGGGGCGCAACAACGCCGGTCCGCACGGCCTGTCCGAGATTCTCTACGCGTTCACGTCCACGGCGGCGAACAACGGCAGCGCCTTCGCCGGTCTCACAGGTACGTCCTACTTCTACAACACACTGCTCGGGCTCAACACCCTGATCGGCCGGTTCGCCATGCAGGTGCCGATGCTGGCGCTCGCCGGGTTCCTGGCCGAAAAAAAGATCGTGGCCGAGTCGGCCGGCACGTTCCCGGTGACGACGCCGCTATTTGTGATCCTGCTCGTTGCGGTGGTGCTCATCGTCAGCGCGCTCACGTTCTTTCCAGCGCTGTCACTCGGGCCTCTCGTCGAGCATTTCCTGATGCATGCTGGGAGGCTGTTCTGATATGGCGCCGACCAAGCGGCCGCTGTTCGATCCTCCGATCGTCAAGCGGGCCATCCGGGACGCGTTCGCGAAGACGGTGAACCTTCGCCTCATGGCGCGGAATCCAGTGATGTTCGTGGTGCTGGTGGGGAGCGTCCTCACGAGCCTCGTGCTCGCCCGTGACATCATCGCCGGGGCCGGGAATGTCGGGTTCACGCTGCAGATCACGCTGTGGCTGTGGTTCACGGTGGTGTTCGCGAACTTCGCGGAAGCGATGGCGGAAGGGCGCGGCAAGGCGCAGGCCGACACGCTGCGCAAGTCGCGCACCCAGACCACCGCCAAGCGCCTCAAGAGCCCGCGCGACGTCAAGTCGTTCGAGCTGGTCGCGGCCGAGCAGCTGCGCAAGGGCGACGTCGTCGTCGTGACGCCCGGCGACTTCATTCCGGGCGACGGCGAGGTGATCCAAGGGGTCGCGTCGGTGGACGAATCGGCGATCACGGGCGAATCGGCACCGGTGATCCGTGAGTCGGGTGGCGACCGCTCGGCCGTGACCGGCGGTACCAAGGTGCTGTCCGATTTCCTGGTCATCCGCATCACGGCGAATCCCGGGGAGACGTTCCTCGATCGGATGATCGGCCTGGTGGAGGGGGCCAAGCGGCAGAAGACGCCCAACGAGGTCGCCTTGATCATTCTGCTATCCGGGCTGACCATCATTTTCCTGTTCGCGGTCGTCACGCTGCAGCCGTTCGCGATCTACTCCGGCGGGTCGGTCTCGATCCCGATCCTCGTCTCGCTCCTCGTCTGCCTCATCCCGACGACCATCGGGGGGCTCTTGTCGGCGATCGGCATCGCGGGCATGGACCGGATGATCCAGCACAACGTGATCGCGATGAGCGGGCGCGCCGTGGAGGCGGCGGGTGACGTCAATACCTTGCTGCTTGACAAGACCGGCACGGTCACCCTCGGCAACCGCCAGGCGGTGGAGTTCGTACCAGCCCCCGGAATTACCCGGGAGTACCTGGCGGACCGTGCGCAGCTCGCCTCGCTGCCCGACGAGACGCCGGAAGGGCGGAGCATCGTCGTGCTGGCGAAGCAGTTCGGTTTGCGCGGGCGTCCCCTCACCGAGGGGAGCCACGGCATGGAGCTGGTGGCGTTCTCCGCGACGACGCGCATGAGCGGTGTCAACGCCGCGGGGCTCCAGCTACGCAAGGGCGCCGCGGAGGCCGTGGGACGTTGGGTGCGAGAGCAGGGCGGAGACACACCGGCGGCGGTCGCGAGCGCGGTGGAGCGCGTCGCGCGCGAGGGTGGGACGCCGCTGGTCGTGGCGGAGCGTGAGGCGGCAAACGCCCGCGTCCTCGGGGTGATCTACCTGAAAGACGTTGTTAAGGGTGGCATGAAGGAGCGGTTCGAGCAGCTGCGGGCTATGGGCATCCGCACGGTGATGATTACCGGGGATAATCAGCTGACCGCGGCCGCGATCGCGGCGGAAGCCGGGGTTGACGACTTCCTGGCCGAAGCGACGCCGGAAGACAAGATGGCGCTGATCAAGCGGGAGCAGGGCGGCGGTCGGCTCGTGGCGATGACCGGCGACGGGACGAACGACGCCCCGGCGCTGGCCCAGGCGGACGTCGCAGTCGCCATGAATACGGGAACACAGGCCGCCAAGGAGGCCGGGAATCTCATCGACCTCGACTCCAACCCGACGAAGCTCATCGAGGTCGTGGAGATCGGGAAACAGTTGCTGATCACGCGCGGGGCGCTGACCACGTTCTCGATCGCCAACGACGTCGCCAAGTATTTCGCCATCATCCCCGCGATGTTCGTGGCCACCTATCCCGCGCTGCAGGCGCTCAACATCATGCGGCTGCACTCGGCGCAATCGGCGATCTTGGCGAGCGTGATCTTCAACGCCCTGATCATCATCGCCCTCATTCCGCTGGCGCTGCGCGGCGTGCGGTGGCGTCCCGCATCAGGCGCGGCGATTCTGCGCCGCAACCTCTGGCTCTACGGCGTTGGCGGGATTCTCGTGCCGTTCGCCGGCATCAAGGCCATCGACATGCTGCTCGTCCTGCTCCGACTGGTGTGACCATGCTCAAGAATCAACTCCGTCCCGCGATTCTCCTGACGCTGCTGCTCTGCCTCATCACGGGGTTCGTCTACCCGTACGTCATCACGGGAGTCGCCCAGTTACTCTTCCCGCGCCAGGCGAACGGCTCGCTGATCACCACGTCGAGCGGACAGGTGATCGGCAGCGAGCTGATCGGGCAGCCCTTCGCCCGCGCCGAATACTTCCACCCGCGCCCGTCGGCAGCCGGGACCGGCTACGATGACACGCTGTCGGCCGGGACCAACAAAGGGCCGACCGATCTGAAGCTCGCCGACACCCTGGTCGCGCAGTCGGTGGACAGCGAGGTGCGTCTCGACGGGGCGGTGCGGGGGAAGGTGCCCGCCGATCTCGCCACGCGGTCCGGCTCGGGGCTCGATCCGCACATCTCGCCGGCCGGCGCCCTGCTCCAGGTCGCGCGGGTGGCGCGGGCCCGAGGCGTGGATTCCGCCGCGGTGCGCGCGCTGGTGGAACGGCACATCGAAGGGCGACAGCTCGGCTTTCTCGGAGATCCGCGGGTGAACGTGCTGCTCCTCAACCTCGATCTGGACCGTACACTGCCGTCGCGGACCGGCATCGCCGCGCCGTAGGGGCTACGTTTCAAGCGATGACCGCGCGCCGGCCTGACCCCGAGGAGTTGCTCGCCCGCGTTCGCGAGGAGGAACGGCGGTCCACTCGGGGCCGTCTGAAGATTTTCTTCGGAGCCTCGCCCGGTGTCGGGAAGACGTACGCGATGCTCGAAGAGGCGCGCGCCAAACAGCGCGAGGGCATCGACGTCGTGATCGGCGTCGTCGAGACCCACGGGCGCGCCGAGACCACCGCGCTCCTCGCCGGTCTCGACATCCTGCCCCGGAAGAAGATCGAGTATCGTGGCATTACCCTCGAGGAGTTCGACCTGGACGGCGCGCTCGCCCGCCGGCCTGGACTCATCCTGGTGGACGAGCTCGCCCACACCAACGGCCCCGGATCCCGTCACGGCCGTCGCTACCTGGACGTCGAGGAGCTGCTCGCCGCCGGCATCAACGTCTACACCACCTTGAACGTCCAGCACCTCGAGAGCCTCAACGACGTCGTCGCCCAGATCACGGGGATCGAGGTGCGCGAGACGGTGCCCGACTCGATCCTCGACCAGGCCGATGAGCTGGAGCTGGCGGATCTGTCCGCCGACGACCTGCTGAAGCGCCTCCAGGAAGGCAAGGTCTACGTGCCCGAGCAGGCGGCCCGGGCGATCGACCAGTTCTTCCGCAAGGGCAACCTGATCGCGCTGCGGGAGCTCGCCCTGCGGCGCAC
>JBGQHV010000065.1:0-15764 GCA_041498155.1 Gemmatimonadota bacterium
CTGGGCGTCGCCAAGGCGCATACCGACGGCGTGACGCTGCTGGTGCTGGCCGTCCTCGCCGGCGCCTTCATCGCCCTGGGGGCGCTGTTCTTCACCATCGTGGTCACCGATTCCGGCTTCGGTTTCGGGGTCACTCGCCTCATCGGCGGCCTGGCGTTCTGTCTCGGCCTGGTCCTGGTTCTGGTCGCCGGCGCCGAGCTGTTCACCGGCAACAACCTCCTGGCCATGGCATGGGCGAGCGGGTTGATCGGCACCCGCGACGTGCTCCGCAACTGGCTCCTGGTCTACGTCGGCAACGTGATTGGCTCCCTGGGCACGGTGCTGCTGGTGCTGTGGGGCCACATCGCCGCGCTGGACGGTGGCGCCGTGGGCGACACCGCGATCCGGGTCGCGAGTGCCAAGGCGGGCCTGTCCTTCGGGGAAGGGTTCGCCCGTGGCGTGCTGTGCAACGCGCTCGTGTGCCTCGCGGTGTGGCTCGCCATGGGCGGGCGCAGCGTGGCGGACAAGATGCTGGCGGTGCTCTTCCCCATCACCGCCTTCGTGGCGATCGGATTCGAGCACTCGATCGCGAACTGGTTCTTCCTGCCGTTCGGGCTCGCGCTCGACCTGCACGCCGCGGTGCCCGTCGCCGGTGTGATCCGGAACCTCGTCGCCGTGACCGCCGGCAACATCGTGGGCGGCACGCTGCTCGTCGCCGGTGTGTACTGGGTGGCGTACCTACGCGTGGGACGCGGCGCCGAGCCGAGCGGTCGTTAGGCGACCTGTACACGGGGATCAGGGAGGGCTATGTAGTTGAGGCAGCCCTCCCCAGGAGGTCACGATGCGCTCCACCACGATCCTTCCGTTGGTCGCCCTCTTCGTCTCAGCCTCCGGTATCGCCGCCCAGGACTCCGTGCGCATCGCCCCCGGGAGCCGCGTCCGGGTCACCGCGCCCGAGATCTCCCGGACCCGGATCGTCGGGACCTACACCCGCATGGACGCCGATACCCTCGTAGTCGAAGTCGACGGGCGCACGCACAGCTTTCTCCGCACGGCCGTCACCCGACTCGACGTGAGCGTGGGCCGGAAAGGCAATGCCGGGAAGGGTGCGCTCTATGGAGGGCTGCTCGGCGCGGGGATCGGGGCGCTGGCGCTCGGGTCGAGCAGTCTGTGCGCGGACCTCCAAGCCGGGGGAACCTGCGCGCTGGTCGGCGCCGGAGGCGGAGGGATCGGCGGGCTGCTGATCGGTGCGCTGATCGGCTCCGCGAGCAAGTCCGACCGCTGGCAAGCCGTGCCTGTCGCCGCGGTCCCCGTGAGTTTCCTGCGGTATGACAACCGGCGATGGCTCGTGGGGGCGTCGATCCAGTTCTAACCTGGGAACGGCGCCTCGGATGACCTCGCCCGTTCGGCTCCTCCTCGCAACGATGGCGCTGTTGCCGTCTCCCGGCTTCGCCGGGAAGCGCCAGGGGACAGCGTCGCCCCCGGATATCCAGCGCTGCGAGCTGTTGATCCGGCCGGACCTCGCCGCGCGCCGACTGCACCTCACGGCAACGCTGGATATCGCCAACCCCGCGCGCGACACCGAGCTCACGTTCCTCCTCGCGGGGTGGTACGACACCGTCCAGGTACGGAGCCGCGCCGGCCCCGCCGCCGTGACCCGCGAGGGCGGTGCGGTGACGGTTCGGCTCACACGCCCCAACCCTCATGAACGGCTCGTCTTCTATCTATCGGGAACGCCCGGGCAGAGTGCCGGTGACGACCGGCCCGTGCTGGCCGACAGCAGCATCTACCTCCTCTGGTCCGACCGCTTCTATCCCGCGGACTTCGACGACTGGGCGATCGTGGTGACGCAGGTCGAAGTGCCCCGCGGGTTCCGCGTGTTCGCGCCGGGGCGCCGCATCCTGACCGCGGATCGCGGCGCGCTGCACGTGGAGCGCTACGAGACGTCGCAGCCGATTCGCGTCGCCAGCGTGATCGCGGATACCCGTTGGGAGGAGACCGAGCGCACGATCGCCGGACGGAGGATGCGCACCCTGCTCTATCCGGCGTCGCGTGCCTCCGCCGAGCAGATCTTCCGCACTAGCGCCGACGTGCTGGCCTACTACGCTGCCCGCTTCGGGCCGTACGCCTTCGATCAGTTCACGCTCGCCACGGTCGACGGGATCTTCGCGCGCCGCGCCGTCGCCGGCGGCGTCCTCTACGACGCCCGCTACCTCGCCCAGGAGCTCCGCACGACCGGGCATGATGCGCACGAGACGGCGCTGTTGTGGTGGTTCTACACGATCGCGGGACGGGGCCCCGGCAGCTACCAATGGACGGAAGGATTCGGGGACTACGCCGAGATGCTCTACGACGACGCGCGGGGCCTCCCGGTCCCGCCGGACTTCGAGTCCTACCGTCGGGGCTATCTCCGGATCGCGGGAACGCCGGTCGAGCCGGCGCTCACCGCTCCGCGCGGGCCGCAGGGCGAGAACTTCGTGCATGGTCGGCTGCCCTGGGTGATGCACCTGTTGCGCTTTGCGGTGGGCGACAGCGCATTCAGTCGGGGCGTGCGGCTGCTGTTCGACCGCTGGCGGTTCCGGTCGTTCACGCTGGACGAGTTCGTCGCGACGCTGGCCGAGGGGACGGGCCAGCCCCTGGAGTGGTGGCGGCGCGACTGGCTGGAGCGCGGGGGCGTGCCGGAGCTGGCCTGGCGCGCCGACATCACGGCGGACTCGGGCGGTTACCGGATCGCTGTGTCGTTGCGACAGACCGGCGCTCGCTACTACCTCCCCCTCGAAATCGGGATAGAGTCCCCGCAAGGGGTGCGGGTCGAGCGCGTCCAGCTCGATGAGGCCTCGCGCGAGTTCCGGTTCTGGTCCGCGTCCCAGCCGACACAGGTGGTCATCGATCCGCGGCACTGGTTGCTCGCCAGGATCACGGCCGAGTGAAACGGTTTATCTTCCGCCACCTTCAACCGCGCTCGCCACGGCATGCACGACCTTATCACCGCGATCATCCTCGGACTGGTCGAGGGGGCGACCGAGTTCCTCCCCGTCTCCTCGACCGGCCATTTGATCCTGGCGGGCCACGCCCTGGGGTTCGTCGGTCCCCGCGCCGACGCCTTCGAGATCATCATCCAGCTCGGCGCCATCCTCGCCGTCGTCTGGCTGTACCGCGGCCTACTGTGGCGCGTGGCGCGCGGCGGCCTCGCGCCCGGGGAGCCGCGCCGGCTGCTGTTGGCCCTGTTCGTGGCGTTTCTGCCCGCGGCGATCGTGGGACTCGTCACTCACCACTGGATCACGGCGCATCTCTTCACCCCTCCCGTGGTGATCGGCGCGTTGATCGCGGGCGGCGTCGCCATCCTCGCGATCGAGCGCTGGCGCCCCGCACCGCGCATCGAGACGGTGATGCAGATCGGCTACCAGACGGCGCTGTGGATCGGCCTCGCGCAGCTGTGCTCGCTCGTTCCCGGCGTGTCGCGCTCGGGGGCGACGATCATGGGGGCGCTGCTGGTGGGCGTCGCCCGGCCGGCCGCCGCCGAGTTCTCGTTCCTGCTCGCGATCCCCGTGATGGTCGCGGCCACCGGGCTCGAGCTGTGGGAGAACCGGCACCTCCTTTCGGCCACCGATGCGGGGATCTTCGCGCTCGGCTTCGTCATGGCGTTCGTGAGCGCGCTGGTCGTGGTCCGGTGGCTGGTCCGGTTCGTGTCGCACCGCACGTTCGACGTGTTCGCCTGGTATCGTATCGTCTTCGGGCTGGTCCTGGTGGCGCTCCTCGCCACGGGAAGGAGCTGGATCACGAAGTAGCTGGTCCTCCCAAGGAGTGCGTATGAACTACGGCCGACTGGTTCTCTCCGCCCTCGCCGCCACGCTCGTGTATTACGCGTACGGCTTCCTGGTGAACGGCATGCTGATCGCCAAAGCCTATCTCCCCTTCACCACCGTCTACCGGCCGCAGGATGCGATCATGCGGTACATGCCCTTCGGCCTGGCGGGAACGTTCATCGCCGCGCTGGTGCTGGCGATCATGTTCGCCAAGGGGTACGAGGGCGGCCCCGTGCTGGCCGAAGGCGCCCGGTTCGGCGTTCTGGTCGGGGTGTTCGTGGTGTGCACGCACGTGGTCGACAACCTCGTGACGCTCAACATCGGCCGGCGGCTCTCGCTCGAGCTGGCGGTGGCGTCGCTGGTCCAGTGGACGCTCGTCTGCATCACGATCGGCCTGGTCTCGAAGCCTGCCCGCACCGCCGCTCCCTGAACGATGCGGTCACGTTCCTGGATGGCAGCCGCCGCCCTCGGCCTGATCGCCGCCCCGCCGCTGACGCGGACTTCGCGGTGCCGTGGTCGTTGATGCACGGTGACCGCGTGTTGTTCACCGCGCCACGCGGGGTGGTCGTGCGGCAGCACATCAGCCACCTCAGTCATCACCGCGGCCAGCTCACGGTGCACCTCCGGCTGCTCGACGTGCCGGTGCCCCCGATCTACGGACCGACCGCCGACGAGCGGATGTGAGCGATCCACCGTCTCCGAGCACGACAAACCAGTCGCTCGGCGAGGAGATCGCCAACAGCGTCAGTCACGGGGTGGGGCTCGTCGCCAGTCTCGCGGCGATCCCGATGCTGCTCGCCGCCGCCATCCGGCGCGGTGGCCTCCTCGACATCGTCGGGGCGAGCGTGTTCGCGGCGACGATCGTGCTGCTATACGCCGCGTCGACGCTGTACCACGCCCTGCCCCCCAACAAGGCCAAGCGGGTGTTCCGGGTGCTCGACCACGGCGCGGTGTACCTGCTCATCGCCGGGACCTACACGCCGTTCACGCTGGGAGCGCTGCGGGGGCCGTGGGGGTGGACGCTGCTGGGGCTCGTGTGGACCCTTGCAGCGTCCGGGATCGTGCTGACGGCCCTCACCGGGTTTCGCCATCCCCGCCTGTCGACCGGCGTCTACCTCGGCATGGGATGGCTGATGCTGATCGCCATCAAGCCGCTGTGGATGGACGTGCCCCTCACCGGCGTGCTCTGGCTCCTGGCGGGCGGGCTGGCGTACACGGTGGGCGTGGCGTTCCTCAGCGCCCGGCACGTGCGCTACAGCCATTTCGTCTGGCACCTGTTCGTGCTGGCCGGCTCGACGTGCCACTTCATCGCCGTGCTGCGCTACGCCGCCTGACGTTCGGGACTGGTGTTCACCGTCACTTTCGCCAACTTCAACGCCAACCCGACGACCACACCCGGGTGCGTCGTGGCTCCACGCGAAGGAGTGGCTTCATGGATAAGCAGATCATCGCACTCTTGATTCCCATCATGGCCCTCGCGATCCCCGTGGGAGCGATCATCATGGGCGGCCTCATCAAGGTGGCGCGCCTCCGCCTGGAGGCAGCGAAGCTGCGGCAGGGCGGATCCGGCACGACCGACGAGGTGCAGGAGCTGCGAGGCGAGGTCGAGACGCTGCGACGCGAGCTCGGCGAGCTCAACGAGCGGGTCGATTTCGCGGAACGGCTGCTGGCGCGCGGTCGCGACTCCGGAACCCAGCCGGAACGCCGGCCCTGAGCCGGTGGTCGATGCGCATCCACCTGGTCGACGGCACCTACGAGCTGTTCCGCGCGCACTTCGGAGCGCCCGAGGCAGCCGCCCCCGACGGACGCGCCGTGGGCGCCACGATCGGACTGCTGCGCTCGCTGCTGTCGTTGCTGCGCGAGGACGGAGTGACGCACGTCGCCTGCGCCTTCGATACCGTCATCGAATCGTTTCGCAACGATCTGTTCCCGGGCTATAAAACGGGCGAAGGCGTGCCGGAGGAGCTGATGGCGCAGTTTCCGCTCGCCGAGCGTGCCGTCCGGGCGCTCGGGCTCGTCGTGTGGTCGATGGTGGAATTTGAAGCCGACGACGCGCTGGCCACGGCCGCCGCGCGGGCGGACGCCACCCCCGCGGTCGAGCAGGTCGTGATCTGCTCGCCCGACAAGGACCTGGCCCAGTGCGTGCGCGCGTCCCGCGTGGTCTGCCTGGATCGGAGCCGGCGGCGACTGTACGACCGGGCCGGCGTGCTCGAGAAGTTCGGCGTCGCCCCCGCCTCGATTCCCGACTGGTTGGCGCTGGTGGGGGACGACGCGGACGGCATTCCGGGCGTCCCGCGCTGGGGCGCCCGCTCCGCGGCGACGGTGCTGGCCCGCTACGAGCACCTCGAGGCGATCCCGGACGGAGAGTCGCAATGGGACGTGCCGGTGCGCGGTGCGGCGGCGTTGGCGCAGAGCCTGCGCCAGCACCGCTCGGAGGCCGCGCTGTACCGGCTGCTCGCGACGCTGCGCACCGACGTGCCGCTGGCGGAGCACCCGGACGACCTGCGCTGGCGCGGCGCGCCGCGCGCCGAGCTCACGGCGCTGTGCCGCGAGATCGGCACCGACGACGTCCTGGATCGCGTCCATCGCTGGCAGGAATAGGAGCGAGAACCGTCGCACCGAGGAGGTGCCCCATGTCGCACCGCTGGAGTCTGATTCTACTCTGGGTCGGTGTCTGCGCCGCCCTGCCCCGGACGGCGGTAGGTCAGGCAGTCGAGTACCGCTCCCCGGCGGGCGTCGAATACCGCGCGCAGTGGGACACGGGCGCCATCGCCCGCGCCGAGAGCGCCCTCACGGCAGACAGCCTCAACGTGGCGCGGATCCTCCAGCTCGGCCTGGCGCAGGCCACCATGCGGCAGTACCGCGAGGCGATCCGGACGTTCACGCGGGGGTTGGCGCTCGAGCCGAACAACGCCGTGCTGTACCGCTGGCGCGGGCATCGCTACCTCTCGGTGCGCGAGCTCGACCGAGCGTTCCAGGACCTGACGCGCGGCAGCCAGCTCGACAGCACGATCTACGGCATCTGGTATCACCTCGGCATCGTGCGGTTCGCGCGCGGCGACTTCCCCGGCGCGGCGGATGCCTTCGCCCGCGCGCAACCGCGCGCCCCCGACGGCGGCGAGCTGGCGGGGTCCACGGACTGGCTCTGGATGTCGCTGTCGCGGGCCGGGCGGAGCGCCGACGCCCGGGCGATGCTGGACCGTCACCCCGACTCCCTCCCCGTCACGAACGCGTACGCCCGCCGGCTGCGGTTGTATCGCGGGCAGATCGCCCTCGACTCGATGCTCACCCCGGCCGACACCGGCGACATCGACGTGGCGACGTTGAGCTACGGCGTGGGCAACTGGCTCCTGGTGCGGGGCGACACGGCGCGCGCGCGCGAGTGGTTCCAGCGCTCGGTGCGCTCCGGCGGATGGCCGGCGTTCGGATTCATCATGTCGGAAGTCGAGCTGCGGCGGTTGCCTTGAAGTCGGCTTGAGACCGTGTCCCGATCTTCGAGCGACCTCGAAATCGGAGACTCGCCATGCGTCGCCCCGGCCCAGCGGTCCTGCTGTCGCTCGTTGTTGGATCGACCCTCACGCCCGCCGTGCTGCCGGCCCAACGTCTCGCGGAATCACCCACCCAATGGTGCTATCGCGGGCGTCCCGCTCCGCGCTGTGACGTCTTCCTGTTGACCGAGTTCGGCGCGGCGATGCGCGTCGCCGACAACCGGCACGAGACAGGGCCGCTCTACACCTGGGAGTTGGGCGTGATGTCCAATCACGGGACCAAGCGGGCGTTCGGGGTCGGGCTGTTCGCGCAGGGGGGGAGCGACGTGTTTGCCGCCGGCATCCGGCCGAGGGCACGCCTGTGGCTGACTCAATGGACCAGCCTGGACCTCGCCCCCGGGCTGGTGGTGACCGGCACCAGTCCCGGTCCGGGATTCAGCGGGGTCGCCGCGTTGAATTTCGCCGATGTTGCGGCCGTCACGACGAATCTCATGGTGCTGCGTCCACGCCCGTTCGAGAGCGGTCAGGGAGCGCGCGTCAGCCTGTTCGTCGGCGGTCGCGTCGGCTCGGCCCCGGGCACCGTCGCGATCGGCGGCACGGCGGCACTGATCCTGGCCTTCGTCATCGCCTGCGGCAGTGGCGGCTGCTTCAGCGACTAGCGCGGCGACCGCTCATTCGGGCGTGATAGCGTATTCCACGAGCACGCCGGACACGAATTTCGCCGTGGTGCGCTGGCCGTCCTTGCGGTAGGTCCGGGTCATCACGTGCAGCGCGCAGTCGTCGGACTCGGCGGCGGTGACCGCGGGCCCGAGCAGGCGCTCGACGTCCTCCACCGTCAGCCCTTTGCGTAACGTGGTCGCGCCGGCGGGTGCCACGGCCTCCGTGGCCGGCGCGGCGGCCGCGCCGCCCCCGAAATCCACATACCGGCTCAGCATCTGGCGCAGACCGTCCGGCGTCAACGCCTCGGGCGGAACGCCGCCGCGGAACCGGACGTTGAAGCGGCTACCCCCTTCGATACGGCGCCCGCGCAGATTGGACTGCCGGATCTCCTCCGCCTGCGCCGCCGCCGAGCGGGCCTGTGAGTTCTCGCGCTCCCGGGTGGTGCGCAACGCGTCGAGGTCCCGCTGCATGCGGCGTTTCGCCCCGGAGTTGGTCTCGTGGCGGAGCGAATCCCGCAGCGCCTTCTCCGCCGGTGTCTCCCCCACTTCCGTCGCCCCGCCGCCGCCCTCACCCATCGCGTCGCCGAAGGTCCCGTACCCGCCGCCGCCCAGCTGGAACTCGATCAGGTCGTCCTTCACCCGGATCTTCGTGATCATGACCGCGTCGCCGCTGCGGATCGCCGTTCCGTACTTCTTCAGCTTCGTGGCGACATCCGGGAAATCCACCGGCATGTCCTGCCCCGGGTGGACGTTGACCCCGGAGCTGGTGCCGGGCATGTCGATCTTGAGAACCACCGACTGGCCTTCGAACGCGCGGCGCAACGCCACTTCGTTCTGGGCTTCGCCGGCCGTCCACGGCAACGCGAGCACGATGGCCACGACGGGAAGGAGGCGCATGGGGAAATTGTAGGGTTGCCCCGGCGCTCCGGCAACCGCCAACGGCGACCCCGTCTCACCCGTAGATTTGTACGATCCGACCACGGAGCGTTCCGGTGAAACCAGCATCGCTGCCCCTGGCCCTCACGATTGCCGGGCTCGTCGCCTGCGCGTCGTCCCAACACCCCGACATGCGCACGACGGCGCCCAGCCCCGATCCGCGGGTGGGCCTGCGCGCCGGGTGGATGAACGCCGCTGAGGCCGCCTGGAACCTGCGCGTCGTCTCGCGCACGCAGCCGTCGCCCGATTTCATCGACCGCACGACGCCCGGATTGTTCCGGCACATCAACTCGGATCTCTCCTTCGTCGGGCACTACGTCATTCAGGGCAACTTCTCCGGCTATCAGGTGTGGGACATCACGAACCCGAGCCGCCCCACGCTGCACACCGCCTACGTCTGCCCCGGCTCGCAGAGCGACGTCTCGGTGTATCGCACACTGATGTTCGTGTCCGGGGAGGCCTTGAACGGCCGGACCGACTGCGGCACACAGGGCATCACCGATACGGTGAGTCACGAGCGGCTGCGCGGCATCCGCATCTTCGACATCAGCGACATCGCGCATCCGAAGTACCTCGCCAACGTGCAGACCTGCCGCGGCTCGCACACCCACACGGTGGTGACCGACCCGCACGACGCGGCGAATATTTACATCTACGTCTCCGGCTCGGCCCCGGTGCGCTCGCCCAATGAGCTGGCGGGATGTTCCAACGCCTCGCCCGACGTCGACTCGAGCAGCGCGCTGTTCCGCATCGAAGTGATCCGGGTGCCGCTCGCCCACCCCGAACAGGCGGCGATCGTGAGCTCGCCCCGCATTTTCGATTCGCTCACGGCACCCGTGCGGCACGGCGAGGCCCCGGAGGACATCGCCGCGGCGGCCCGCGAAGCCGCCGCCGCCCGGGCCAAGGGCGGGTTCACCGCGACGCTGAACGGCGTGGAAGTCACACTCGGGCCGGGGTTCATCACCCCGCTGCTCGACAGCATCGTCAAGGCGCGGGGGGGGACCGGCGCACCGACCGGCGCCGACAGCGCCACGTTGCGGACCGCTGTCCAGGACATCGTGACGCGGCGCTTCACCACGCCGGTCCGGCCCAACGGCACGCGCCCCGGGCCCACCCAGTGCCACGACATCACCGTCTATCCGGCGATCGGCCTGGCCGGCGGCGCCTGCGGCGGCTACGGCCTGCTGCTCGACATCCGCGACCCGGCGCACCCGAAGCGGATCGGCGCCGTGGCCGATTCGAACTTCTCCTTCTGGCACTCGGCCACGTTCAACAACGGCGGCACCAAGATCCTGTTCACCGACGAATGGGGCGGCGGCCTCCAGCCACGCTGCCGCGCGACCGACAGGCACGCGTGGGGCGCCGACGCGATCTTCACCCTGTCGGGTGATACGATGACGTTCCGGAGCTACTACAAGCTGCCCGCGCCGCAGACCGCCAACGAGAATTGCGTCGCCCACAACGGCACGTTGATTCCGATTCCCGGGCGTGACATCATGGCCCAGGGGTGGTACCAGGGCGGCATCTCCGTCTTCGACTGGACCGACCCGGCCCATCCGGTGGAGATCGCGTTCTTCGACCGGGGCCCGATGGACTCCACCAAGCTCGAGGGCGCCGGATCGTGGGCGGCGTACTGGTACAACGGCTACCTGTTCAGCTCGGAGCTGGCGCGCGGGCTCGACATGTTCGAGCTCGAGCCGAGCGGGTTCCTCTCGCAGAACGAGATCGAAGCGGCCAAGCTGGTGCACGTCGACTTCCTGAATCCGCAGGATCAGCAGACGCTGGTCTGGCCCGCCAGCTTCGTCTTGGCCCGCGCCTACCTCGATCAGCTGGCCCGTTCCAACGGCATGGCCCTCGCCGCCGTGGCGGCGGTGCGCGCCGAGCTGGCCCGCGACGAGAAGCTTTCCGGGCCGGCACGGCGCAATGCCCTCACGCAGCTCGGGATCCAGCTGAACGGCGACGCCGTCGCCGCGGCCGATCCGGCTAAAGTCCGGCTGCTCGCGGCGGCGGTGGCGGACCTGGCGCACGTCCAGCCGTGATGGCGTTCGAGCTCGATGTCGCGAGCGACGTGCTGCGACGCACGCCGGCCACGCTCCGGGCACTGCTCGCGGAGATGGACGAGCGTCTAGTCCGGGGTACGGAGGGACCGGAGACGTTCAGCCCATTCGACGTCGTGGGACATCTGATCGACGGTGAGGAAACCGACTGGATTCCCCGGGCCCGCATCATCCTGGCCCGGGGGCCCAGCCTCCGCTTCGAGCCCTACGACCGCTTTCGCCACCGGACGCGCAACGTGGGCCGCTCGCTCACGTCCCTGCTGGAAGAGTTGGCCACCCTGCGAGACACGAACCTGAAGCTGCTGGGGTCCTGGAGGCTCGGCGCGCGCGAGCTCGACCTCCCTGGCGAGCACCCGAGCCTGGGCCCGGTGACGTTGCGGCAGCTGCTGGCCGCCTGGGTGGTGCACGACCTGGGACACATCGCCCAGGTCGCCCGGGTGGTGGCCAAGCAGTACGGGGATGAGGTCGGTCCCTGGGTGCCGTTCCTCCCGGTGCTGACCGACCACGCCGTGCCCCGCTCCTAGGCCGGGGCTGACGCCACCCATGCAGGGTGGGTATATGTAGGTATGCGCGCGCAACGCGGCTTCTTCCTTTCCCTCTGGGGCGCCGCACTCCTGGCTATCAACCCGGCGTGCGCGGACCAGCGCCTGACCAAAGTCGCCGGCGTCTGCTCGTCGCTCTCCGTCAAGGTGAGCGCCGGGATCTCCCCGACCTTCACCTGGGATGCGGCGTGTCCGATCCAGGAGCTCATCGTGGCGCTCCCGGGCCCGGGCGCCATCTTCTGGAGCGCGATCAGCGTCAACCAGACGAATTCGATCGCTTCCCCGGTCGCGTACGCCTCGACGCCGCCCGGTGCGGCCATGACGGCGAACATGGTCCAGTTCCTCGTGGCCGGCACCACCTACGACGTCACCCTGCTCCGGGCGGCCGACACCCCCGGGGGACCGCTCCAGCTCGCGGGGTCCGCGACGTTTGTCCCCTGAGCGGCCCCGGCGCCGCTCACCATTCCCCGCGCGCCCCGCACCGAACGCTGCGCCGCACCCTCCACCCAACCCCAGGCTGTTGACGCCGGGCTGAAGCCGTCGTACGGTCTCAGCGCATGGGCGACGTGCGCACGGAATTCATCGAAGCCGCCACCTGGCACGGCTCACTGGAGCACGCCGAGGCGATCCTCAAGGCGCACCCCGAGCTCGCGTCGAGCGACATCCATACCGCCGCCGTCCTGGGGGACGACGCCGCCGTGCGCCGCTTCATCGCTCAGGATTCCAAACACGTCACCGCCACGAGCCCCCCCTACGGTGGGGACGCGCTCAACTACCTCTGTCTCTCGAAGTATCTGCGACTCGACCTGTCGCGGTCCGAGGCCTTCCTGCGGGCGGCGGCGGCATTGCTCGACGCCGGCGCCGATCCGAACACCGGATTCTGGACCACGGGGCAATTCCCCGAGCGTGAGACGGCGTTGTATGGAGCGGCGGGCGTCGCGCATCACGCGGCCATGACCCGGCTGCTCGTCGAACGGGGCGCGGACCCGAGGGACGGAGAAGCGGTCTATCACTCGCCGGAGGAATACGATCTCGGCGCGATGCAGGTCCTGGTGGAGTCCGGCCAGCTCACCCAAGACGATCTCGCTCTCATGCTGGTCCGCAAGCACGACTGGCACGACTACGACGGCGCCAAATACCTGCTCGAGCACGGGGCGGATCCCAACTTCAACCGTAACCGGGGTTGGCAACCCTTGAATCACGCGCTCGCCCGCGACAACTCGCTCAAGATCATCGAGCTGCTGCTCGACTATCGCGTCGACCCCACCACGAGGGTCAACGGCGTGTCGGGCGTCGAGCTGGCCGCCCGCAAAGGCCGCGGTGACGTGCTCGCGGCGTTCGAGCGTCGCGGGATTCCGATCGCGCTACGGGGCGTCGACCAGTTGATCGCCGCCTGCGCCCGGGACGACACCGCGCAGCTTCGCGAGATCACGAAACGAGAGCCGCAGCTCGTCGCGGAGCTGCTCGCACAGGGAAACACGCTGCTGGCCGAATTCACCGGCACCTGGAACACCGCGGGCGTGCGCCACCTGCTCGATCTCGGCGTGCCCGTCGCAGCGCTGTACAAGGGCGACGGCTACTTCGACATCGCGCTCGACAGCACCGCGCTGCACGTGGCCGCCTGGAAGCTCCGGACCGACCTCGTGCAGCTGCTGATCGAGCGCGGCGCTCCGGTGAATGCCAAGGACGGCAAGGGGCGCACGCCTCTGATGCTCGCCATGAAGGGGTGTGTGGATTCGCACTGGACCGAGCGCCGCACCCCCGAGCCCGCCCGGCTGCTGCTGGCGGCGGGAGCCTCGACGGAGGGCCTGGCGCTGCCGTCCGGCTACGCCGAGCTCGACGCCCTGTTCTGATTTGGAGAAGGAGATGCCAAGAATCGTCGCTCCGGTCAGCCGCTTCATCAGTGTCGCCGACGTCGACCGCAGCGTCGCGTTCTACCGCGATGTGCTCGGCTTCCAGGCGCGCGAGCAGGCCGTCGAGTCGGGTCCGGCGCGGATCGAGCTCGTCACCGCCGACAGCGCCCGCGACAGCACCGGGGAGCCCCGGCCGCGCGGGGCTGCGATACTCTTCTTCGAGACCGACGACGTCGCCGCCATGCGGGACGCCGTGCTCGCCCGGGGCGGGAAGCCGAGCGAGATGGAAAAGGCGAACTGGATCAAGATGCAGCTGTTCGAGATCCGAGACCCGGACGGCCACACCCTGTGGTTCGCGCAGTCGTTCCAGCAGCCCGAGCAGGGGAAGGACCCGCTGCGGCAGCTGCAGCAGATGTTGCCCGAGCTGCCGCTCAGCGACGTTCCCGCCGGGGTGGCGTACTACCAGAAGGTGCTCGGCTTCCGGATCAATTATGCGCAACAGGACTTGGGCGTCATGGACCGCGACGACGTGACGGTCGTGCTGATCGCCCGGACCGAGCAGCACACGGGAATCGGATCGTGCGGGGCGTACGTGCGCGACGCCGACGCGCTCCACGCGGAGCTGACGTCCCGCGGTGCCAACATCCTGGGCCCACCGGTGAGCCACCCGTGGGGATTGCGCGACTTTCGCGTGCTGGACCTCGAGGGGAATCGGTTGACGTTCGCCCAGCCGTTCGAATGAGGGCGCCACGCGCATCGTGCTGCAAGCCCGCGTCCGGCTCGCGGCCGCCGTCGTGCGGCAGGAATGGCTCGACGCGGGCCTCTGGCTGCAGCGACCCGTCACCCATCAACGGGTGCACCGCATCGAGAACTATGGACGGCTCGGGTACGGTGTGCACTTTCGCCTGGCCGCGCCCGCGGACATCGACGCTCGCCTGGCCGCACTGGTCCGCGAAGCGTACGGAGCAGCGGTCGTGGCGAAACGCTGACGCCCACCGCGATCGTCTTGCGGCCGGATCGGCGCGGGCGTACGATGGAGCCGTGAAGCCGTCGTCCTGCTGAGGCGCGAAGCGGTCCACGGGGGGGCCTGACATGCGGCCTGTACATCTGCTCGGAACGTTGCTCGGCATCCTACCCGCACTCCCCGGAATCTCGTATCCCGATCCACCCGAGGCCTGCAAACTCCTCACCTTGAGCGACGTCACCGCCGTGCTCGGCGCTGGGTACGCGCAGGGGCCGATGATGGCCATTACGAACACGAGCGAGATGAGCACCTGCCTCTACCAGCACGGTCAGGGCAACAGCGTGGCCATCGCGATCCTTCCAGCCCCGAGCGGCGATGCCAAAGGCGCGGTCCGCTCGCGCCAGGAGAGCCAGCGGCGGTTCGGCCGCGCCGTGACAGCCCTGCCCGGCGTGTGCGACGTGGCGTTCGTCGTCGAGATTACCCCAGCCAACACGACGCTGATCTCAGCCAAGGGTCCCTGGCAGATCGAGTATCAGATCATGACGAGAGGGAAACCGGACGCCAGCGCGGAGCAACAACTCGCGAAAGTTGTGTGCGCTCGGCTACCATGAGGTATGGTACACGTGCTCGCCCACAACACACCGCCAGGGAGCCCATTGATGCGACTCACTCTTCCCCTGAGCCTCTTGGTTCTGACCGGTCTTGCCGGCTGCATGCGCGACCAGCAGGCCCGGTTCGCGCGCATGGTCGACTCGTTGCAACGCGCCGGCGCCGCCCGCACCGGCTCGAGCGGCGGCGACCCCTGCACCCTCCTGAGCCGTACCGAAGCCGAACAGGTCCTCGGTCCGTTGCGCCACGATCCCTACCGCGCCGACGGCAGCGGTGCGCCCGCCCCCGATGGCAGTAGCTGCCGCTATGAAACACAGACCGGCCGCCACCTCAGCATGGAGGTCAGCTTCGACGGCGCGCGGATCGGCATGCGGGCGATCGGCCTCGGGGCGCAGATCGCGAGCCCGGTGTTCGGCTCCGACAGCGCGCAGCTCGGCGCGGTTCGCGGCCACTGGGACGAAGTCCACCTGATCCCCGGCCACCTCATGGCCCGCAAGGGCGACGCCATGGTGGATATGGACTACATGGGCAGCCGGGCGGGACTCCCTGGCGCTGCGCGCCTCGCCGACCTCGCGTTGGACCGGATCAGATCGCCACTCCCCTATGACGGCGCGGCCGCCGCCCGCACGGCACCGGGCCCCCTCGTCACTCCACGGGACCCGTGTACGCTCGTCGCCCGCGGCGACGTCGAAGCCATCATCGGCAAACTCGCGAGCGACCCCACGCCCGACGCCGATCAGGGCGGCTGCACCTACACCCTCGCGGCGAACCGCGGCCTGGGCGGCCAGGAAGTGCGCCTCGAGGTGCAGTGGACCGGGGGCTTCGCGGCGCTGGAGATGAGCCGGTCGACCGCCGCTATCGTGCAGCAACA
>JBGQHV010000066.1:0-15318 GCA_041498155.1 Gemmatimonadota bacterium
CGCGTCCGGGGTTCAGCAAAGCGATCCCCGGCGCGATCAGCTGATAGAAGTCCTTGTCGCCGGAGACGATGACAGCCTGCAGGCCCCGCGCCGCCGCCGGCACATCCGGGACGACGACGGGCGCCGCCGCGGGCGCCGGGCCCGCTGGCGCCAGCTCGCCGAGCTTGGGGATCAACGAGCGAAACTCGAGCTCGATGAACAACCGCTCCAACTCGACTCGGTCGGGGTCCGAGACCCGAAGCGCCGAGAGATCGAGCGCGATCGGCACGTCGCGCCGGATCGTGACGAGGTCGCGTGACAGGCGCGCCTCGGCGGCGTGGGCGAGCAGCGCTTCCCGCGCCCGCTTGCCTTGGACCGCGGCCGCGTGTGCCAGCGTCGCCTCGAGGCTCCCATACGTCCGCAGCAGCTCGACCGCGGTCTTCTCACCAATGCCCTTCACGCCGGGCACGTTGTCCGAGCTATCACCCACCAGCGCGAGGTAATCCACCACCTGGGCGGGCGGGATGCCGAAGCGCTCGCTCGCGTTCGCCTCGTCCACCCACTGCTCCTCCACAGCCGCGGGGCCGCCGCGTCCGGGGTTCAGCAAAGCGATCCCCGGCGCGATCAGCTGATAGAAGTCCTTGTCGCCGGAGACGATGACAGCCTGCAGGCCCCGCGCCGCCGCCGCCGGGGCGAGCGTCCCGATCACGTCGTCCGCCTCGAAGCCCTCGACCCCGAGCACCGGCACGCGAAACGCCGATAGCAGCTCCTCGATGCGCTCCACCGACCGGTCGAAGTCCTGCTGCAGCTCGAGGCCGAGCTTCTCGCGTGTGGCCTTGTATTCGGGGTACTCCCGGTGGCGAAACGACTCGCCCAGGTCATGGACCCAGCCCAGGTAATCCGGCTTGTGCCGTTGCCGCAGGCGGAGCAGGAAGTTCACGACGCCCCAGGCGGCCGACGTGTTCTCGCCGCGCTGGGTGGTGAGGGGCCGCGCGATCATCGCGAAGAAGGCGCGGTAGATCAGCGCGTAGCCGTCGATCAGGAAGAGACGCTCGCGCGCCGGCATGAAGCGGGAAGATAACCCCGGGAACGACACCGCCCCGCCGGGACGGGCCGGCGGGGCGGATGCGGCGAGCAACCCGAAGCGTCGGGCCTTACACGCGCATCACGTTCGCCGCGTGCAGACCCTTGTCCCCGTTCTGGACCTCGAACTCCACTGGCTGCCCCTCGGCGAGTGTCTTGAAGCCGTCCATCTGGATCGCCGAGAAATGCACGAACACATCTTCACCACCGTCCTGCTCGATGAACCCGTACCCCTTCGCGTCGTTGAACCACTTCACCTTTCCCCGTGCCATGGCAATCCGCCCTCCTGCAGAGGCCGCGCCTGAACTACCGGATTGACCGCTCGCCCCGGGCGAGCGTGGGCATTGAAGAGGCACCGGCGCCGGACGGTTGTCAAGCGAAAACGGGGCGCCTACCGCGTCGGTGCGTACAGGGCGCGATACAGGTCGCGGTTGCGCAACACGGACCGCACGTAGCCCCGCGTTTCCGGGAAGGGGATCAGCTCGATGAATTGGTCGGGGTCCTCGGCCCCCGGACGTGCGAGCCAGCGAGCGACCGGCGCCGCGCCGGCATTGTACGCCGCCACCGCGACCTCTACCCGCCCACCGAAGCGACGCAGCAGCTCGGCCAGGTGCGCCGCGCCGAGGTGCAGGTTGAGGTCGGGGACCGTCAGCCACTCCGGGTACAGCGTCACGTCCAGCCCCCGCGCGGCCTGCGCCGCGGTGCCGGGCATGAGCTGGGCGAGCCCACGCGCGCCGGCCCGGGACAGCGCCTCAAGGTCGAACGTGCTCTCCTGCCGCACGATCGCGGCGAACAGGAGCGGATCGATCCCGAACTCCCGGGCTTCGGCCTCGACTGCGGCGCGTCCGGGGAACGGGAAGATCGCCCGCAAGACGCGCCCATCGTTGGGAGCCCGCACCGCCGCCAGCCAACCGAGCCGTACCCCGGCCGACCCCCACCCGCGCGCGGATAGTCCCACGCTCCAGGCGAGCAGGTCGTCGAGCGGCTGCGGCGCCCGCGCCAGGACTCCCCGCACCTCCAGCTGGGCTTCGGTATCGAGCCCGGCGAGGAGCAACGTGTCGAGACGGGCGAGGCCCGACTCCGCCGGTGGCGTGGGCAGGGCGCTGTCGGTGGCGAGGACGAGCGGGTTGAGACCCGCCACGTGGCGGGCGTGCAGCCCGTAGTATCCGACCGAGTCCTCGCGGGCGAGGGTGCGCCACAGGGAATCGGCGCCCGCCGTGTCACCGCGGTCGCGGGTGAGGCGGGCGATCCAGTAGCGCGCTGCGACGCGCTGCACGCCACCGACCAGCACTTCCGTTCCGTACAGGCGCGCGGCGCTATCCGGATCTCCGCGGCCCTGTGCGGCGGCCGCGAGCCGGAACCGCGCCAGCGACGATCGCGGATCGGCGGGATAGCGGCCGGTGAGATCGGAGAGCCAGCGCTCGGCGCCGCTCTCGTCACCCCGGTCCGCCAGAAAATCGCCGATCAGGAAGAGCGCCGTGGGCGCGGCGCTGTCGCCGGGAAATGATTGTGCAAATCCCGCAAGCGCCTGGGGCGCGCCTGCGTCGCCGAGCCGCACCATGACCCGCGCGCGGCGGTAAATCGCGAGGGAAGTCCACGCGGTGTCCCGTGCGCCCGCGCGGTAGGCGTCGGCCGCCTCCGCATACCGTCCCAGGGAGCTCAGCAGCTCCCCCAGCAGCGTGAGCGTGGCGCCGCTCGAGTCTCCATCGGCGACCGCCCGCGACGCCTGGAGGCGCGCTTCCGTCGCCGCCCCGTGGCTCCGCAGCACACGCGCCAGCGCCACCCGCTCGGCGGGTTCGCGCGGCGGGAGTGCACCGTGGGCCAGGGGGACACCGGCCGCTGCGTCGTCCGATTGCGGTGCGCGCGCGAACAGATCGTACAGCTCCGCGCGGGCGCCCGCGGTATCGCCCTGTCCCACCCCGATCTGGGCGGCCGCGAGCAACATCCCGGCATCGTGATAGGCCGCCCGGGCCGCGCTCGAATCGCCGGCGGTGAGCAGGGCCCCGGCGCGGGCACCTGCGGCTTCCTTGGCGACGACGGGCGGCAGGTTCGCCAGCAGCCGGAGCGCGCTCGCCGTGTCCCGCCGAACGCGCGCTTCCCGCAGTCGTAGCCACGGCTCGATCGCCGTGAGCCCGCTGGCACGCGCGGCGGCGAAGTAGCGGGCCGCGCTGTCGGGAAGACGGGCGGCCTCGAATGCCAGCGCGGCCCGGACGGCGAGGAGCGCGGCCGCCGGTCCGTGGGCGCGCTCCCGGGCAGTGAGGAAATGCTGGGCCGCCTGCCCCGGCTGACCCATGCGCCACTCCGCCTCGGCCAGCACTCGCAGCGCTTCCCCGCTGCCGTAATCCTCGAGCCACGGCTGCCCGATGAGCAGGCTGCGCGCGCGATCGTAGCGCCGCGCCTCCAGCTCGGCCTGCGCACTGCGGACGATGAACGAGGCGTCCTGTCGAGGCGAGCGCGCGGCGGCGTCGAGCAGGGTCTCGGCCGCATGCCACGGCCGGCCCGCGAGCCAGAGCGATTCGGCGCGTTGTGCCGGGTCGACGAACGTCTGCGCGCCCGCCGCGAGCGGCCAGGCCGCTCCCAGCAGGGCGATGACGACCCGGCGCATTACTGCGACCGACGCACGCGAGCCAGCACCTGCAGGTAGTCGGCGCGCGAACCCGGCGTGAGCTCGAAGCGGCCGAAGCCAGTCAGGTCCTGGAACAGCACAACCAGGGGGAGGGTGGTGTAGCTCCAGCGGATGCTCTGGGGCCCGCTGCGCGCCACGCCGCTGTTCGAGAGGTCCATCACTTCGTCCGGCTCCCCGAGGGTGATGAAGACTTCGCCGCGATCGGTGAGCCAGCCGGGACGTCCCTGCTCCTGAAAGCGGAAGTTCGCGATCTGCACTCGATGCAGGTACTCGTCCAGCGCCTCGTTCTCCGGCGTGAGCGGCGCCGGATCCGTCGCCGTCCAGAATGCCCGCCACGCCTGCGCGCGCTGCTCGGGTGGAGCGTCGCGCAGCTTGCCGACCAGGTCCTGCCGGTCGAAATAGCGCAGCAGGCTCACCATTTCGGCGTAGTTCGTGATCACCCACTGGCTCGAGAAGCTGACGAGGAACGGGGTCCGACTCTGCGCGGGGCTCCCCACGATCCCGAGCCGCAGCTCCTGCTCGCCGACGGGCAGCTGGCTGCCCGCGATCCGGATGAGGGCGCGCGACAACCCAGCGGAATCCTGAACCGGGAGCGTATCCTGCCACAGCACGCTTTCGTTCTGGTCCACCGCTTGCGCCGCAAGCCGTGTGCCGGCCGACAAGCCGTAGCCCTCGACGTAGAAGCGCAGGGTATCCGTCCCATAGGGCAGCGTCGCGCGCGGATTCACCAGGAGCTGGGGATGCACGCTCGTGGACGCGCGGCCCGTTCCTTCATAGAAGGGGACAGGCGCGGCCAGCGCGGGTCCCACGAGCCGCGGCACGGTATCAGTTCGCTCGCGGCGCGCGGACGCCGGGCTGTTGCGGTCGCGGACCATGACGCTGGCCGTATACACGCCTGGGCGGAGGGTCAGGAAGCCCTGGAACAAGACGCTCTCATCGGCCCGCAGGGTCTCCTGAAAGCCGCGAACGCGCACCCGCTGATCGCTGGCGAGCTGGACGGGCACGCCCGAGTCGGTATGGAACGCGACTTCGACGTGATACTCCGCGACGAACTCGTTCCCCTCGCGCCGGAAACTGAGTGAATGGTTGGCGAGCGATAGGGCGAACACCGCGAGCGTGGAATCCGGCGTGGGCCCGGCCAGAAACCGCACGGTCGAAATGGTGGGGAGTGGCGCGGCGGTGACGAACAGCCCCATGCGATCGTAAATCGTGGCGGCATCGAACAGCTGCGTCACCGCGACGCCGGGCTGCGGCGTGTTCGGAGCCCCCACACGCTGCCACGTCCCGCAGGCGATGCAGGCAACGGTGAGCAGAAAGCCAACCAACGGGCGTCGTATCACTTGCTGAACCTCAAAGCCGGACGTTAGTTTCGCCCGATCCCATGGCCAGTGAGAACCTCGCCGGTCGCACAATCGCCGGCTATCGCCTCCTCGAACGCGTCGGTGAAGGAGGCACGGCGGAAGTCTACCGCGCCGAGCATGCCGAGCACGGCAACTGTGCGTTCAAGGTATTACGCCCCCGCTTGCGGGGCGACCCCACGGCGGTCAAACGGTTCCTCCGCGAGGCGAGCTACGGCGCGCGCGTCCGCCATCCGGCGGTGGTCTGTACCTACGACTACGGCGAAGCGGATGGGCTGTATTACCTCGCGCTCGAGTGGGCGGGCGGGCAATCTCTGGCCGACTTCCTACACCAGAACGGCCCCGTCGCTCCGGCTACGGCCGCGGCCATTGTCGCGCAGCTCGCGGCCGGTCTCGGCGCGGCCCACCAGGTCGGCATCATTCACCGAGACCTGAAGCCCGAGAACATCATCTATGACGCTCGCACAGGGGTAACAAAGCTGCTGGACTTCGGGATCGCGCGCGACGCGGAGCTGCCTCCCGAAGAGCGACTCACCCGAACCGGATTCTTCGTCGGTACGCTGCAGTACGTGGCGCCCGAAGCGCTCTCGGGCGAGCTGGTCGACACGCGCGCCGACATCTACAGCCTGGCGACGATCGCCTACTACATGCTGACCGGAAGACACCCCTTCACCGGCCGCAACCCGAGAGAGCTGTTCCAGCAGCTCCTGAAGGAAGCGCCGCTGCCGCTCAATGAGGCCCTGCCGGGTCGGCGCTTCCCTGCCGCGCTCGAGGCGGCGGTGATGCGCGGGCTGAGCCGCGACCCGGCGCAGCGCCAATCCAGCGTGACGGGATTCGCCGAGGAGGTCGCGGCCGCAACCTCCGGTACGATCGAGTCCGCGGAAACCGGTTTGCTGGGGACCATCCGCCGTTTCATGGGCGGCAAGAAGGAATAGTAGTAGTGAATACAACTACTGGTTCGGATGGAGCCAAGGCCGTCGGCCGGCTCACCGAGCTTCTACGCCTCCGTTCCCTCACACGCGGAGACTTCGTCCTCGCCTCGGGTCGACGTTCGACCTTCTACATCGATGCCCGCCGCACCACCATGTCCGGCGAGGGACAAGTGCTGGTCGGGGCAGCCGGTCTGGCCGCCCTTCAGGCCCAGGGCTGGCTTCCCCGCGCCGTCGGCGGCCTGACCCTCGGGGCCGATCCGGTGGCATACGCCATTGCCCATGCCGCCCGGCTCGCCGGGGCCCCGCTCGACGCCTTCACGGTCCGCAAGCAGGCCAAGGACCACGGTACGGGTCGTCGCATCGAGGGGTGCCTCGAGGTTGGCGATCCCGTAGTCGTATGCGAAGACGTCCTTACAACGGGGCGCTCGGCCCTGGAAGCGGTCGCGGCGGTGCGCGCCGCCGGCGCCCAGGTGCTGGGCGTGCTCGCCGTCATCGATCGGGAGGAGGGGGGTCGGCAGGCGATCGAAGCCGCCGAGCTGACCGTCGCCGTCCTCGTGACTGCTCGGGAGCTCGGCGTGGAGTGACAGCGCCCGCCGCCCCAAATTCCCCTCTCGTCGTTCTCCGGCTGAGCGACTCGTTCAGCGACTTCTGGGCGCTCCTCGCACGCGAGCTCGGCGTTCCGCTCGTTCTGGCCGATGCGTCCACCGACACACTCCCTCCCAACACCCTGGCCGTCGTCGTCGCGGCCGGCGGGGCCGAAGCGGAAGTCGGTCCCCTGCTCGGGCGACTCGGGCTCTCGGGGGCGGTCCCGCTCGTCGTCGCCGGGGCGAGCACCTCACACCGTGTTGCGGCGCAGGCGGTGGCTGCTGGGGCGGCAGACTATTACGCCCTGCCGGAAGACCGCGACGCACTCCGCAGTACCCTGGCGGCGGCGCTCGAACGGCACCGCGCCGCCCGGGACCGCGCCACGCTGGCGACGCTCGAAGCGCAGGCCCACGCGTTTCGGGAAATCGTGGGCGAGAGCGTAGCGCTCCAGACCGCCCTGGCCCGCGCCGCCCGGGTCCTGCCGCACGCCGATGCCACCGTGCTGGTGACGGGCGAAACGGGCACCGGGAAAGAACTTCTCGCGCGGGCGCTTCACTACGGCGGCCCGCGCGCCGCGGCGCCTTTCGTCGAGCTCAACTGTGCTGCACTCCCCCCGGCGTTGCTCGAGAGCGAACTGTTCGGCCACGAGCGCGGCGCGTTCACCGATGCCAAGACCGCCAAGCCTGGCCTGTTCGAGGTGGCCGCCGGCGGGACGTTATTCCTCGACGAGATCAACAGCCTCGCCCTGGAGCTGCAGAGCAAGCTGCTACGGGCGCTCGAGCAGAAGGTCGTCCGCCGGCTGGGGGCCACCACTGCCCGCACGCTCGATGTCCGGATCGTCGCCGCCACGAATACGCGCCTCGACCGCTCGGTCGCGGAAGGGCGGTTTCGCGAAGACCTGTATTACCGCCTGAACGTCGTCACCCTGGAGCTGCCCCCGCTGCGGGCCCGCGGCGACGATGTGCTGCGGCTCGCCGAGCATTTCATGATCAAGATCAGCAAGCAATACGGGCTGCCCGAGCCGCCCCTCTCCGCCGACACGCGCCGCGCCCTGCTGTCCCATCCCTGGCCGGGCAACGTGCGCGAGCTGCGCAACGTCATCGAGCGCACGCTGCTGCTATCGCCACCGGGGAGGTTCGAGCTGGAGTCGTTCGAGGCATCGGTGTCGCAGACGTCGACCTCCGGCGGGTTGCCGTTTCCAACCACCCTGGCCGACGTTCAGCGCGCCGCCGCGCATGCCATGCTCGAACTCACGGGCGGCAACCGCTCGGAAGCGGCCCGCCGCCTGGGAGTGTCCCGTTCGCGCTTGCTGCGTCTCCTGCGCGGTGCAGGGGACGAGGATCCGGAGGATGAAGCTCCATGATTCGAATTGAGACAGGTGACTCGACCCGCTGCAGCCCAATCGACGTATCGCATTGACAATCAACTACTTATGGTGGCGCGACGCTTGCGGAGCGTATGTGCCGAACTCGTACGAGGGTGCAACATGCAGATGAGGCCAATACTGATCCTGGCCGCGCTCGGCGCGGCCTGCAACAACGGCTCCGGTCCTCCTGATCCGGTTCCTACCAGCCAGCTCCACTTCGTCGTCCAGGATTCGACGGCGCCGCCGCTCCTGTCCGACAGCGCCAGCTTCTACGCCAAGGTGGGGAGTGATCGCCGGGTGGAGTTGTTCTACCAGGGCTCGTCACCGACCGATACCGGGGAAGCGTTTCTGCAATTCGAGGTGAGGGGCAACAGCCTGCTGGCGCATCCCGACGGCAGTCCGTTTGTGCCGGGGGACTCGATTCTCATCACGGTCACCGCGGGCGACCCGGGCACGTTCGATTTTACGTTTTCGCCGACGGGGCTGACGTTCAATCCCGCCGATCCGGCCCGCCTCCACATCGAGTACAACCACTCGAACCACGATTTCAACCGGGATGGCCGGGAGGATTCCGAGGACAGCCACGCGGAGACCATGCTGGCCGTCTGGCGCCGCGAGCCCCCCGATACGGTGTGGACGAAGGTCGGCACCGCGAAGAACGAGGAGTTCGACGAGATCGAAGGGGTCATTCTGTCGTTCAGCCATTACGCGGTCGCCTGGTAGGAGGTCACAGGACGCCGTGTTGCCGCCGCTCGCCGACGAATCCGCCCTCCTCTCCCAGCTCCAAGCGTTGGCGCTGGAGGGTCGGTATCGTGAAGTGATCGACGGGATCAGCGCATTGCCGGCCGGAGTGGCCGACGATCGCGCCCCCCTCGCGCTGCTCGCGGCGGAAGCGTACGGCCGGTTGGGGGAGTTTGACGCCGCGGCCCGTTGGGCGGCGCGCGCGCTCGAGCTCGCGCAGCGCCGCCTCGACACGCCAGCCGAGCTGCGTGCCGTGCACTACCAGGGTGCCATCGCCTGGCAGCGGGGCGCGGTGGAAGAAGCCGAGGCGCACTTCCAGCGGGCGCTCGAGCTGGCGCGCGCGCTCATGGACGTCGCGGCCCAAGCCCGGGCCTTCAACAATCTGGGGATCCTGCGCAACCTGCTCGGCCTCCCCGACGAAGCGCTGACGAACTACCAGCTGGCCCTCGCCTCCTACCAGCAGGACGGCAACCTTCGCGGCATGGCCGAGTCGCATACCAATATGGAAATCAGCTGGCTGGCGCTGGGGAACCCAGAGCGCGCGCGTGGCGCCGCCGACGAAGCGGTGCGCTTGGCGCGCGAAGTGGGCGACCCGACGCTAGTTGGATTGACATTGGTCGCGCGGGCCGAGGCGAGTCTGGCGCTGGGAGATCCGGCACTCGCGCTGGCCGAGTTGCGACGCGCTGAGCAGTCGTACGAGAGTGTCCAGTTCACGGCCGGGCTCCCGGAGCTGCACCGGATCGAGGCCGCGGTGGCGCGCGCGCGTTCAGACCTGGCGGGGTCGAAGCGCCTGCTGGAACGGGCGCGCGAGCTGGCGCCGGGGATAGCGTCGCTCGACACGCAGGCCGAGATCGAGCGCGACCTGGGCGACACCCTCGCCGCTCTGGGCGACGCCGTCGGGGCGCGTGCGGCGCGTGAGCGCGCCCTCGCCCTGTTCCGCCGCCTCGGCGCGCGCCACGCCGAACAGGCACTCACCGCCCTGCTCGCGACGCAGTAGCATTCCCTGTCTCCTCACCCCGGCCGGCAGGCCAGGCCTTTGGCGGACGTGACAGGGTTCGAAGCGACTCCCCAGACACCGGGCGGCGGCCCGCGGTCGCGGCCGTCTCTCGCGACGCGCATGCGCGGCTGGTCCGACGACGCCGGCTACGAACAACGCCTCAAAGACCTCGAGACCTTTTCCCGCAGCCATCGGCGTCGGTGGGGGCTTATCGCGGTCGGCGCGGTGCTCGCCCTGATCGGTAGCTTCGGCGGCACGGTGCCGACGCCCGCGGGCACGATCGTGCTCGCCGCCGGCGGGTTCGCCGCCCTCAATGTGTTGCTCGGTATCGTCCACGAGCGCGGCTGGTATCGCTGGTGGCTCATCTACGCCTTCGCCCTGCTCGATGTGATCTACGTCGCGCTCCTGGTCACGTGGTTCGGGCACGGCGGACTCGTCGCGGCGTTCTTCATCGCAGTGCTGCCCTACGCCTTCGAGCAGGCGCGCGGGGTCGGGGACTTCCTGGTCTTGATGGCCTCGATCGCCTACCTGGCCGCCTGTTTCCTGCACGGCCGGCTCTATCCCGGCACTCCGGGGCTCGAGACGGGCGCGTTCATCGAGACCGTCGCGTTCATCCTCGTCGCGGTGGGGCTGAACCGGATTCCCGCGACGCTCATCACGCGCATCCGGCACGCCCGCAACGTGATGGGCGAGGCGGAGCAGGGGTTCCTCGCCGTCCGCGCGGCCGCGACGGAATCAGACGAGCTGGGTTTCCTGGAGCAGAGCTTCAACCGGATGCTGGATGAGATCGGCAACACGATTTCGACGGTGCAGCGGGAAGCGGACGAAGTGGCCGCATTCGCCGAGGAGCTGGCCGCTTCAGCCGAGCAGATCCATGCGACGTCGGAAGCGGTCACGCAGACGGCTCAGGAGCTGGCCAGCGATCTGGGGCGTCAGCGTGGGCTCGCCGAAGGGGCCCGTGGAGAGAGCGCCAAGGCGGCCGACCAGGCCGGGGCACTCCGGACGCGCGCTGAAATGATGCAGGTGGACGCGCGGCGCCTCGTGTCGGCGGCCGAGCGCGGCCGGGAGCGGGTGGCGCGCGCAGGGCAGACCCTGCGCACCGTGGGCGAAGAGGTTCGAGCGACCGCGGCGACGGTGGCCGGTCTTTCGGGAATGTCGGATCGGATCGGGGGGTTCGCCCAGGCGATTGCCAGAATCGCGCGCCAGACCCACCTGCTGGCGTTGAACGCCGCCATCGAAGCCGCCCGTGCCGAGGAGCACGGGGAAGGCTTCGCGGTTGTGGCGGATGAGGTGCGGACGCTCGCCGCCGAAGCGGCACGCTCGGCGCGAGAGGTCGCCGAGCTGGTGACCGAGCTGCGCGTGGGCATCGATGCCGCCGCCCGCGCCATGCAGACCGGTGAAGCCCAGGTACGCGACATCGGCGCGGTCGCCGCCGAAGCCGATGGCGCCCTGCTCGAGCTGCACCAGGGGGTCCAGCTGATCGGCGATCTCGTTAACGCCACGGCCGACGTGTCGCGCAGCCAGGCGACCCGGCTGGCGGAGCTGGCGCAGTCGCTCCAGCAGGTCGCGGCGATCTCGAGCAGCTCCTCGGAAAGTGCGGACGGGGCGGCGGCCGCGACCCGGTCGCAGATCAGTTCGATGAGCGATCTCACCGCCACGTCGCAGCAGCTCGCCCAGCTGGCGGAACGACTGCGCGCCAGCATCGCGCGGTTCTCGGTGATGCGGCGGGAGCACGTCACCGCGGAGCATCGCAGCGTGACGGCCGAGCAGCGCATTCCCCAGCCGATCCCCGTCCCGGGCACCTGAGCGCCGGGGTCACCCCGGCCGGAAGACGGTCGCGGCGTCCGATCCTTGGTCCCCGACACCAACGTTCATGGGGCGGAACGCGCGGAACGCCTCCCGGTACGGGGTGACGAGAAGGTCGACATAACGGGCCAGCGCCACCTCGAAGGGAAAGCGCTGGCGGTACTCTCCCGCCGTGACGCCCAGCATCGCCTTGAGATGACGGCTGAAGCTCTGGGGCGAGGAGAAATCGAGCCGGTAAGCGACATCCGCCACCGAAAGGCCGGGGTTGCGGAACAGATCGGCCGCGTGCACGAGTCGCATCCCGGCCAGGTAGGTCTTGGGTGACGGCAGCGTCGCCCGCAGGAAACGCGACATGAGGGTGCTGGGAGGAATGCGCAGGTGCCGCGCCAAGGCGCGCACCGTGCGCAGCACCGGCGCCAACCGCGTCAGCGCCTCGAAGAACAGCCGCGTATCTTCCGGGACGTCGTCCCCCAGGGCGGGGATCAGTCGGTGTAGAACGCGCGCCGCCACCGGGGACGCCGGCTGCCCCACCAGATCGCGCAGTCGCCGCCAGCCGCTCGCCTCGGTGCAGTCGACCGCGGCGCGCACGCCGCTGGCGCCGAGGCGGAGCAGCGTCTCGGTGGCGTGATGGTCGTGCCGCGAGACGAGTGCCACGGCGGGAATCGCCGGAAACTCGCGCACCAGCCGGGCGACCGCCGGCCAGTCGTCCCCGCAGCGGTGCACCGACAACACGATGGCATCGACCCGACGCCGCCGGGCGGCGCTCAGCACCTCGCGGCACGAGTCGGCATGCACCGACACGAAGCACCCATCCCCGACCGCTTCGAATCGGTGGCGCTCGGCAGGCGGAAGCAACGTGCAGACGGTGACCATGGCGGTGCGACACGATACGCGCGGGACTTCAACGACCGGTCAAGGTCGCATCTCTTCGGCCCAAACCCCCCGCCGAGATCCCAGCCCCCTTCAAGCCGGCGTCAAACCACGGCCGGCGGGAGCAGCGCAGGGGGCGCCATCGGCGAGGAATTGCTCCAGCGACGCGGCAAATCGCTCCGCCGCACCACTCGGTCACGCGTCGCGCCGGTGTCCCAGCAGCTCCAGATACACGTTCCAGTCCCGCTCACGAAAGCACACGAACCGCACCACCTCCACGCTGGTCGGGCCGGACGACGCGTCGCGTACGGCCTCGATGGCGATGCGCGCGGCCGGCTCGAACGGGAATCCGTACGCGCCGGTACTGATCGCGGGGAAGGCGAGCGAGCGGATGGCGTGGTCGGTGGCGAGCTGCATCGCGCTGACGTAGCAGCGGCGCAGCAGATCGGGCTCGCCGCGGTCTCCACCCGACCACACCGGTCCCGCCGTGTGGATGACGAACCGCGCCGGCAGACGGTATGCCTTGGTGATCCGAGCCGCTCCGGTGGGACAGCCGCCCACGGTGCGGCATTCCTCCAGCAGCTCGGGGCCCGCCGCCCGGTGAATTGCCCCATCCACACCGCCGCCGCCCAGCAAGGTCGTGTTGGCCGCGTTCACGATCGCGTCCACGACCTGCGCGGTGATGTCGCCCTGGACCGCCTCGAGACGGGTCACGTCGCCTCGACGGAAGCTGCGGTGCGCCAAGCGGATAGCATGCCGACCATGGTGGCAAGCTACCTTCCGCGAGGCGTCGGGCAACCGCATCTTAGTCGGTCTACCGAAAGCAGGGATGATGCCGCGACGGGACCTCATCGAACGGGTGCGGAAGGCGTTGGGGGACCGCTACGAGATCATCACGGCGGTCGGCCGCGGCGGCAACGCGTCGATCTTCGGGGCATTCGACAAGGACCGCAACCGGGTGGCCGTCAAGGTGCTACACCCCGAGCTCGCCGCCTCGGTAGCCGCCGACCGCTTCCTGCGTGAGATCCGCTACGCCGGCAAGCTGCACCATCCCCATATCGCGCCGCTCCTGGACAGCGGCGAGAGCGATTATCTGCTCTGGTTCGTGATGCCGTTCGTGCCCGGTGAATCGTTGCGCAGCGCGTTGCACCGCGAGCACCAGATGGCCGTGGACTTCACCGTCAGAGTCGGGTGCGAGGTTCTCGAAGCGTTGACCCACGCCCACGCCCAGGGGCTGGCGCACCGCGACATCAAGCCGGACAACATCGTGCTCTCGCCGGAGGGCGCGGTCCTGGTCGATTTCGGCATCGCCCGCGCCATCGCCCAGTCGGAAGGGGACCGCGTGACGCGCAGCGGGTTCGTCGTCGGGACCGAGGAGTACATGAGTCCGGAGCAAGCGGCCGGCGAGACCGTCGACGGCCGGACCGACCTGTACTCACTTGGGATCGTCTTGTTCGAGGCCATGGCTGGCCGGCCTCCGTTCTCGGCCCCCAGCGCCGCGGCCGTCATCGACATGCAGCAGCATCACGAACCCCCCTCACTGCAAGCGCTGCGGCCGGAGGTCGCTCCGGGGCTGGCCGCGGTAATCGCCCGGGCGCTCAAGAAGCGCCCTGAGGACCGCTGGCAGAACGCCGAGGACATGCGCCTGGCGTTGCTGCCGTTCAGCCTCGCCGCCGGATGACCGACCCCCTCTTCACGCAGGTCGCAACCGCGCTGGGCGGGCGGTACACCCTGGTACGCCTGCTCGGCCAGGGCGGGATGGGCGCAGTGTTCCTCGGGCGCGACGTCAAACTGGGTCGCGAGGTGGCGATCAAGGTCCTGCCCCCGACCACGCAAGCCTACCTCGGGAGCGAGCGATTTCAACGTGAGGTCCAGCTCGCCGCCAAACTCTCGCACCCGCACATCGTGCCGTTGTTCGAAGCCGACGAGGTGGACGGGTTCCTGTACTATGTCATGGGCTACATCGAAGGGGAGTCGCTCGCCGAGCGGCTGACCAGCCAGGGAGCGCTGGCCCTCGACGAAGCGATTCGGATCACCGCCGAAGTCGGCGACGCGCTGCAATACGCCCACGAGCGCGGCATCATCCATCGCGACATCAAACCGGCCAACATTCTCCTTTCGGGCGGCCACGCTCTCGTCACCGACTTCGGGATCGCGAAGAGCATCACCGAATCGGAGGAGGGCCAGGGCCAGACCCTCACCGGCACCGGCATCACGGTGGGGACCGCCGCCTACATGAGCCCCGAACAGGCGAGCGGTGAGCGCCGCATCGATGCCCGCAGCGACGTGTATGCCCTCGCGGCAGTGTTGTACGAAATGCTCACGGGGGAGCCGCCCTTCACCGGCCCCAATGCGCAGGCGGTCGTCGCGCGCATTCTCGTGGACAATCCCCGCACCGTGCGCACCGTGCGGCCCAACGTCCCGGTTCACGTCGAGCAGGCGCTGCTCGCCGGCCTCGCCAAGGTGCCGGGTGACCGCCCACCGTCGGCCAAGGCGTTCGTCGACAGCCTGTCGCCGCCGACGACGGAGCAGCGTGTCGTGCGCCGGAGCCTCTGGCCGCGACTGGCGGCAGCGGTGGGCGTCGTGGGGGCCGGAGCGATCACGGTGGTCCTGTTGTCCCGTCCCAGCCACCCACCCGCGGCGCGGCCCGCCGGCATGGTGCGGGTGCCCGCCGACAGCTATCCCGTGGGCGGGGGCAGGGGCCGCGCGAGTCACATCGTCGTCCTCGATTCGTTCTACCTCGACTCGACCGAGGTCACGGTGGCGGCGTACCAGCGCTACCTCGACTCGACGGCGACCACCGCGCCCTGGCGGCAGAGTCCGCCCAAGAGTTGGCCGGCCACGGGCGTCCTCTGGAGCGAAGCCCAGCGCTACTGTCAGTGGCGCGGTGCCCGCTAGCCCACCGAGGATGAATGGCAAGCGGCCGCCCGCGGCAAGCTCGGCACCCGCTATCCGTGGGGCGAGCGGTGGGACCG
>JBGQHV010000067.1:0-15069 GCA_041498155.1 Gemmatimonadota bacterium
TCGGCGATCACTGGGGCGGGAGGATTCGAACCTCCAACCTCCCGGTTAACAGCCGGGCGCTCCGCCAGTTGAGCTACACCCCATCACTCACGGTTCGTAGGTATCGATCTGCGCCCGCTGCAGGTGGCCGGAGTAGTCGACGTAGCAGACTTTGGTCTCCGAATAGAATTCGTAGACTTCCCACCCACCCTCGCGGTGGCCGTTGCCGGTCTGCTTCACACCGCCGAAGGGCAAGTGCGCCTCCGCGCCGATGGTCGGCGCGTTCACGTAGGTGATGCCGTTGTCCAGGTCCTGCATCGCCCGGAATGCCGCGTTCACGTCCCGAGTGTAGAGCGAGCTGGACAGCCCGTACTTCACGTCGTTGTTGACGTGTATCGCCTCGTCGAGCGAGCCGACCTTGATCACCGACAGGACCGGACCGAAGATCTCCTCTTGCTCGATGCGCATCCCTGGCTTGACGCCGGCGAGCACCGTGGGCTGGTAGAACCACCCCTGGTCCTGCACCGTCCCCGTCGCTCGGGCGCCGCCCACCGCGACGGACGCGCCCTCCGCTTTGCCGATGCCGACGTATTCGTCCACCCTCTGGAGCGCTTCCTCGTGGATCAGCGGGCCGACCTCGGTGCGCTCATCCAACCCGGGGCCGAGTCGCAGCTTCCCGGCGCGATCCACCAGCATGTTGAGAAAGCGATCGTGCACCTTGTCGTGCAGGACGAGCCGGCTCGTGGCGGTACAGCGCTGACCCGTCGTCCCGAACGCGCCCCACAGCACACCGTCCAGCGCCAGATCGAGATCCGCGTCGTCCATGACGATCATCGCGTTTTTGCCGCCCATCTCGAGCGACAACCGCTTGTGCATGCGGCCGCAGGTCGCACCGATGAGCGATCCGGTCTCGGTGGACCCCGTGAACGAAATCACCGGGACGTCGGGGTGCTCGATGATCGCCTTGCCGACGACCGACCCTTGGCCGTGCACGAGCTGGACGACCTCGGGCGGCAGTCCGGCCTCCAGCAGCACCTCCACCAGCAGGTGTCCGGTGTGTGGGACGTCTTCCGCCGGCTTGAGGATCACCGCGTTTCCGCACAGCAGCGCCGGGAACGTCTTCCAGGTCGGGATCGCGAGCGGAAAATTGAACGGCGTGATGATGCCCGCGACGCCGATGGGGCGCCGATAGCTCATCGCCCACTTGTTGCGCAGCTCGGAGGGGACCACTCGGCCGAACAGCCGGCGGCCCTCACTGGCGGCGTAGAAGGCGGTGTCGATGCCCTCCTGAACGTCGCCCCGGGTTTCGGCGAGCACCTTGCCCATTTCGCGCGTCATCGCCCGCGCGATCTCCTCCTTGCGGCGCACCAGCACATCGCCGACCCGTTGCAGCACCTGACCCCGCAGCGGCGCGGGCCTCTTCGACCACTGCGCGAAGCCGCGGCGGGCCGAGTCAACCGCCCGCTGGACGTCCTCGGGTCCCGAGCGCGGAAAGCAGCCGATCAGGTCGGTGCGATCGGCCGGGTTGCGATTCTCGAAATAGGCGCCGGTGGACGGAGCCACCCATTCGCCGGCGATGAAGTTCTTGAAGTTCTCAGGCATGGGTTCTCGAATGAGTGATTATGGACAGAACCAGGTGGCGGCTTCCTTCGCGTAGCCCACCCGGGGCAGCACGACCCGCGCCGCGAGCACCAGTCCCCAGATGACGAGCAGCTGGGAGAGTAAATGGGCTACGCCCATGCGTCGCTTCCACGACGACAGCCCGCTCCACACGCCGGCGACGACGACCGTCACCACGCCGCCCAGATAGAGGAAGAGCTTGAGGCCGCAGCCGTGATCGTACGGCCACAGTGGCATTCCGATGCCGATCAGCAGACCGAGGCCGACGCGCGCCCATGTCCCGAGGCGGGAGCCCCCCCCCTCCTGCGCCACGCCGGCGGTGGCTGCCATCGGCGGACGTCTCGCCGCCGCGGCCGCCTGCTGCTCCTCCCGATGCGTCGGGAGCTGGTTCAGCAGCTTGTCGACCTCGGCGAGCTCTTTGTCCCAATCCCGCGGCTGGTCCTTCTTGGCCACTAGTTCTCCCGTGCGAGGCGATAGCGCTCGATCTTCTTGTACAGGTTGCTCCGGGGCATCGCCAACGTACGTGCGGTTTCCGAAACGTTCCAGTCGTGCTCCTTGAGCTTGGCCAGGAGGTAGGCCCGCTCGGCGGCCTGCTTGAACTCCTCGAACGTCCCGGCCCGCAATAGCGCCCCCCCGGCGACGGCCTCGCCCGCGGCGATCGTGCGGCCGCCGTCACCCACCATGTGGTCTACGTCCGCCTCGGTGACCGCGTCGCCCAGGGTGAGGATCAGGAGCCGCTCGACCGCGTTCCGCAGCTCCCGGATGTTGCCGGGCCAGTCGTGCGCCGCCAGCCGCTTCAGCGCCGCGGGCTCGAACTCCTTCGGCTTGAGACCGGTCCGCCCGGTGGCGCAGAGCTGCTCACTGAAATGCTGCACCAGTTGGGGAATGTCGTTGCGGCGGGTACGCAGTGGCGGCAGCTCGATCGGCACCACGTTCAGGCGGTACAACAGGTCCTCCCGGAATCGCCCGGCGGTAATCTCCTGCTCGAGCGTCTTGTTGGTGGCCGCGATCACCCGCACGTCCACCGGCAGCGGCTTGCCCGAGCCCACGCGGGCGATCACGCCTTCCTGCAGCGCCCGCAGCACCTTGGCCTGCGCCGAGAGGCTCATGTCGCCGATTTCATCCAGGAACAGCGTCCCGCCGTCGGCCAGCTCGAACTTGCCCGGGCGGTCGGCCACGGCGCCGGTGAAGCTGCCCTTGATGTGCCCGAACAGTTCGCTCTCGATCAGCTCGGTGGGAATCGCCGCGCAGTTCACTTCCACAAAAGGACCACGGGCGCGGGGGCTGAGATCGTGAATCGCCCGGGCCACCAGCTCTTTCCCGGTGCCGTTCTCACCCGTGATCAGCACGCGGGCTGGCGTCGGCGCGACTTTCTCAATGCGCTCGATGACCGCCTTGATCGCCTTGCTCGACCCTACGATCTCGTACTGCGCCTCCACCTCGGCGCGCAGGCGGACGTTCTCCACCGCGAGCTCGACGTGCTCCAGCGCGTTGCGGAGCGTCAGCAGGATCCGATCGGTGTCGAGGGGCTTCTCGAGGAAATCGTAGGCGCCGAGCTGGGTCGCCTCCACGGCGGTCTGGATGGTGCCGTGGCCGGAGATCATCACGACCTGCGCGTGGGCGTCCTGCTCCCGCAGTCGCTTCAGCACCTCGAGCCCGTCCATGCCCTGCATTTTCACGTCGAGAAACACCAGGTGGGGCCGGAATTCCGCGTAGGCCTGCAACGCATCGAGGCCGGAAGCGCAGGTTTGCACCTCGATCTCCTCGAATTCGAGCACCTGCTTCAGGGCCTCGCGCACGCCCTTCTCGTCGTCCACCACCAGCACGCGTCGGGTCATGCGCGGCGCCTGCGGTACAACACCACGCCGCCGGCGTGCACCGCCACGTCGGCGATCGCGGAGTCCACGCGGAGCGCCACGGCCCCGGTCGAATCCGCGCCGGCGGCCTGCCGCGCGAGCGACCGCACCGCCGGCGGCGGAAACGGGAATCCGCGCAGGCTCAGGGCGCGCACCGTCCAGCGGGCGATCCCGGGACGCACGATCACGATGGGACCGGCGATGCGCAGTGGCTCGCGCTCGGCCAGCAGGCCGCGCAACGGCCCCAGCGCTTCCCGGGGAATGAGCTTGGTATCGAGCCGCGCATGCACCGTCAGCACTCCCTCACCCAGCTCCACGCGCAAGGAATCGAACGTGCGCCGCACCGTCCAGTCGATGCCGCTCCCGACGAGCGAGGCCATTTCATTGGGGGAGAGGGTCACCGAATCGGGGCCGCGCCGGCGACCCAGCGCGGCCAGCTTGCCCTGCGCCGTGGCGAGTGCGGTGGGTGTCGGCGCGCCGATGCCCGAGTCCGCCGAGACCGGCGGCAACGCGGTATCGCGCCGTCCCACCCAGCGGGCCACGGTGCGCGTCAGCGGCGCGCGATACCACCACGCCGCCGCCACGCCCGCCAGCAGGAGGACGAAGACGAAAAGCCGGAAAACGCCTCTAAGACAGCCGTTCACGATGTGCCCTCTGATACACCGCCCCAGCCGGACGGCGCACGCTCTCCATGAGGTCGACGCCCTCGACCACCGCCCCGGCCGCGACCGCGATGCTTCCCAGCAGCTCGCCCAGTCCGGCAAAGTCGCGTGGGCGGGCGTCCCGCGCCGCCCGCCCCACCGTGAGGTGGGGACGAAACGCCCGCCCCTCCGTCGGGAAGCCGAGCGGCGCGAAGCACCGCTCGACCTGGTCGGCCAGCAACTCGAGCCCGGGATCGGGCTCCACGCCGGCCCAGAAGACGCGGGGCCGCTCGACGTCAGGGAATACACCCGCGCCCCCGATGGCGAGGGACATGGATCGCGCTCCTCGAACCGAGGACCCGAGTGCCGCGATGATCTCATCCCGCCGGTCCGCGCTCACCTCACCGAGAAACTTGAGCGTGAGATGGAGTCCTTCCGATGGCACCCATTTGACCGGAAGCGGCCGCCGGCGCAGCGGCGCGAACGCCTCCCAGACCGTGCGCTGGACGTCCGGCGGCGGCGTCAGGGCGACGAACAACCTCACGGGGCGCGGCGGTCGAGCAACAGGCTGCCGCGGCGGTAACCGCGCGGATCGATTTCCACCGACCGGAACCCGATCTCCAACAGCCGCGCGGTGATGTCCTCGCGCCGCGCCTCGACCCATCCGATCCACTCCCGCTCCACCTCGATCCGCGCCGCATCGCCCTGATGCCGTACGCGCAGATCGCCCGTCACGCCCAGCTGCCGCAGCACCGCCTCTCCCGCCTCCACCTGGCGCAGCCGCTGCGGCGTGATCTGGAGGCCGTAGCGCACGCGGCTGGAGAGGCAGGGCGCAGCCGGGGCGTTCCAGTTGGGAAGACCGAGCTCGCGTGCGGCGGCCCGCACCTCCGTCTTGGTGAGTCCGACCTCCGCAAGTGGCGAGCGAACGCCTGCCGCGAGACCGGCCGCGGCGCCGGGGCGATGCTCACCCAGATCGTCGGCATTCGTACCGTCCAATACCACCGCGAGCCCCCGCTCCGACGCCACGGCACCCAGCCGCTGCCACAATTCGGTCTTGCAGAAGAAGCATCGATTGGTCGGGTTGGCGACGTAGCGGGGATCGTCGAGCTCGTGCGTGTCGATCTCCACGAGGGGAACGTCGTAAGTGGAGGCCAGCAGGCGCGCGGTCTCCCATTGTTCACCCGCCACTGACGCGCTCCGTCCGACGGCCGCCACCATCCGCTCCCGCCCCAACTCCTGCCGCGTCACCACCGCGAGTAACGCCGAATCGACGCCGCCCGAGAAGCCCACCAGCGCAGAGGAGAATTGGCGCACGGTTGCCCGCAACGCCCCGAGTCGGTCGTGCATGGGCCAAACGTAGTGGGGGGAGGTGTCCTATCTCAAGGACACCTCATGATTTGTCGACAAGAACCGGATAGTTCGTCGGCTGGAACCGTCTATCTTCGACTAGCGTTAGTGCTGCTATACAATCCCTCTACGAATCGTCCGGGCAAACCGCTGAGAGGCTACGAAATGGCCGGAAAACCCACGCTCGACGCCATCGATCGCCGCATTCTCCGTCTCCTGTCCGCCGACGGCCGGTCGAGCTACCAGGCGATCGCCGATGAGGTCGGCCTGTCGCGTCCCGCAGTGATGGAGCGGGTGAAGCGTCTAGAGGAGAGCGGTCATATCACAGGGTACGGCGCTCACCTCGACCGGATCAAGCTCGGGTACCCGGTGACGGCCTTCGTCGCGGTGCGGTACGGCAACTCGACCTACGTGGGCGACGAGCCCCGCATGCGGGAAATGGCGAAACACCCGGGCGTGCTCGAGTGTCACCATGTGGCGGGCGAAGACTGCTACATCCTCAAAGTCGTGGCACCCGATCTCGAGGGAGTCCAGGACATCCTGCGCACCATGTCGACCGGGCAGCGGACATTCAACACGCGGACTACTATCGTGCTGTCCACCGTATTCGAGAAACCGGGCCTGTTGGCGGAGGACCTCGACTGATGGCCGGTCTGCGCGGCAAGGCGCTCTTCGCCTGGCTCCTGGTGTGCGTGTTCTGGGGGTCGACCTACCTGGCGATCAAGGTCGGGGTCGGCGTGCTGCCCCCGTTCCTGTTCGCCGGGCTGCGTTTCGTCGCGGCGGGCGCGCTGCTGTTCGCCGGCGCGCTGGCGTTCGGCGACCACCTGCCGCGCCGCGCGTCGGACTGGCGCCGTGCCGCCATCGCCGGCGTATTGTTGCTCGCCGGCGGCAACGCGTTCGTGGTGTGGGCCGAGCAGTACACGCCGTCGGGCGTCGCGAGCGTCTTCGTCGTGACCGTGGCCCTCTGGATGGCCTTCTTCGACGCCGTGATCCCGGGCGGCTCAGGCGCGCTCGGCTGGCGCGTCGTCGCCGGCCTGGTCGCCGGGTTTCTCGGCACTGCCCTGCTCGTCGGCGCGAATCCGCGCGACATCCTCGCGGCGGACCTCCGGGGTCCGATCGCTTTGACGTGCGCGAGCGCCTCCTGGTCGCTCGGCTCGATCTACGCCAAGCGGAATCCGACCCAGTCGAGCCCCTACATGACCGCGGCGATTCAGATGCTCGCCGGCGGGACCGTCGTGGCCCTCGTCGGGACCGGGCTGGGTGAGTGGGGGCGGTGGCATCTGGGGGGTCGCGGGGCCATCGCTATCGGCTACCTCGTCGTCTTCGGCTCCATCGTAGGCTACAGCGCGTACGGCTACGCCCTGCGCTATGCCCCGGCGACGGTCGTCGGGACCTACGCGTACGTCAATCCGGTGATCGCCGTGCTGCTGGGCTGGATATTCCTGCGGGAGCCCATCACCGGGCGGATGGCCATGGCCATCGGGCTGATTCTCGCCGCGGTGGTTTGGATTCAACTCTCGCATCGGGCGCGGCCGGCGATCGGCAAACTGCCCTCCGCCACGGTATCGCCGCCGCTCGATGACCGCAGCCACACCGCGCCGGCCACGGCGCCTCCGGAGGCCGCATGACGACCCCCGATCTCACGCTCGACCCCGAGAACTGGGATGAGCAACGCGCGCTCGGCCACCGCATGGTGGACGACATGTTCGACTACCTGGCCCAAGTGCGGGAGCGTCCCGTCTGGCGGCCGTTCCCCGATGCGGTGAAGACCCGGCTCGCCGAGGCGCTTCCCCACGCCGGACGCCCGGCCGAAGCGGTATACGAGCAGTTCCTGCGTGACGTGCTCCCGTACCCACCGGGCAACATCCATCCGCGATTCTGGGGGTGGGTCATCGGGACCGGCACGCCGCTCGCCATGCTCGCCGACATGCTCGCTTCCGGCATGAACCCGCAGACGGCGGGGATCCAGGACGGGGCGCGATACGTCGAGGAGCGGGTCATCGCCTGGCTCGCCGAGCTGATGGGCTTTCCGCGGGAGACGAGCGGCCTGCTCCTGTCGGGCGCCTCGATGGCGAACCTGGTCGGCTTGGCGGTCGCCCGCCAGGCCAAAGCGGGCTTCGACGTGCGGGAAACGGGCATGGGGGACGGTGCTCCGGCGCTGGTGGTCTACGCCTCCACCGAGGTGCACAGCTCCGTGCGGAAGGCGGTGGAGCTGATGGGGTTGGGGCGTCGCAACCTGCGGCTGATCCCGGTGGACGCCGACTACCGGATCGATGTGGACCGGTTGCGGAGCGCCATCGCCGAGGATCGGGCCGCCGGTCGCCGGCCCATCTGTGTGGTCGGCATCGCGGGAACCGTCAATACGGGCGCCACCGACGATCTCGCGGGGCTGGCGGCCGTGTGCCGCCGCGAGAACCTCTGGTTCCACATCGACGGCGCGTTCGGGGCGCTCGTCCGCCTGGCCCCGGAGCTCGCCGCCACGGTGGCCGGGCTCGAGTCGGCGGATTCGGTCGCCTTCGATCTCCACAAGTGGGGATACCTCCCCTTTGAGGTGGGATGCACCCTGGTGCGACACCCGGAGGTCCATCGGGCCACCTTCGCGGTCGCCCCGAGCTACCTGGGCGCGACGCCGCGCGGCGCCGCCGCCGGCGGCGTCCTGTTCGCCGACCTCGGCCTCCAGCTCTCGCGCGGGTTCCGCGCCTTGAAGGTGTGGATGGCGTTCAAGACACACGGCGTAGACCTGATCGGCCGCCTCATCGCGCAGAACGTGACACACGTGCGCTACCTCACCTCGCTCGTGGACGCCCACCCCGAGCTCGAGCGCCTCGCACCGGCGCCGCTGAACATCTGCTGCTTTCGGTTCGTCGCCCCCGGGCTCGAGACGGACGCGCTCAACGCGCTGAACCAGGAAATCCTCTGGCGGCTCCAGGAGAGCGGCATCGCCCTCCCATCGCACACCGTGCTGGACGGGCGCTTCGCGATCCGGGTCGCCAACACCAATCAACGCACGCGGCGCGAGGACTTCGACATCCTGATCCAGGCGGTCGTGGACATCGGTCGGGAGGTGCTGGCGGGCCGCCCCGGGAAGGCCACCGCCGTGGAGGTCTCGTGACGCCGCTGGCGAAGGATGCGGTCTTGCTGGTGGTGGACGTGCAGCGTGGCTTCGATCGCTACAACGACTCCCTGCACCGTAACAATCCGGAGCTCGAGGCGAACCTCGCGCGGCTGTTGGGCGCCTGGCGCCGCTCCGGGCGTCCCGTGATATACGTCCAGCACGTCTCGCGGCTGAAAGATTCCCCACTCGCTCCCGGACAACCGGGGGTCGAGATCAAGGACGAGGTGCGTCCTCAACCGGGCGAGCCGGTGGTGCAGAAGTCCGTGAACAGCGCGTTCATCGGCACGGCCCTCGAAGCCGAACTCCGGGCGGCCGGCCGCAATGTCCTGGTTTTGACAGGAATGCAAACCAACTTCTGCGTGTCGACCACCGCGCGGATGGCCGGGAACCTCGGTTTCGACACGTACGTTGTCTCAGATGCTACGGCGACGTTCGACAATACCGGTCCCGACGGGCGGGTGTGGCCCGCGCAGCTGCTGCACGACGTGGCCCTGGCCGACTTGCACGGCGAGTTCGCCACGGTGCTCGACACGGCGGGCGTGCTGAGCCGCCTCGAGGGCCCGTGATCGCCCGGGTGTGGCAGGGGGCCGTCCCGGCGAGCCGTGGAGACGCATACGCCGTCTATCTCGACCGCACCGGAGTCCGGGATTGCCGCGCGACCCCGGGCAACCAGGGTGTCCTCGTGCTGCGGCACGATGCGGCCGATCGTACGGAGTTCGTCTTCATCTCGTTGTGGGAGTCGATGGATGCGATTCGCCGCTTCGCAGGAAACGACGTCGATCGCGCCCGTTACTACGACGAGGACCGGGACTTCCTCCTGTCACTCGAACCGACCGTCCGGCACTACGACGCGTCAGCCGCGCTGCCCGCCACCGGGGCGCGATAACGGCTCAGGGCGTGCCCCGCACCACCTGTCGGGTCGTCGGGTAGGCGAAATCGATCTCCGGCTCCGCCGCGAACGCGTCGAGCACATCCTGCCAGATCGCGTTCTCGCTGCCGCGCCGGAAACGAGACCGGATCAGGTAGCGCAGGGTGAGGCGGATGCCGTGTTCGGCCACCCGGACATAGACGATCGGCGTGAGCTTCGTGTAAGCGATGAGGTATCGCCGGGACGCTTCCAGCAGCTCCTTCTCGACCTGCTCGGTGAGCTGCTCGGCGTGCCGCACGGCGATCGCTTCGAGAATCTCCTTCGCCTTCTTCCAATTGCTCTCGAACGTGACGGTGACCGGGATCTCACTCCAGATGTAACGAAATCCCTTGTCGTAGTTGGCGATCGGCTCCGACAAGACCTTGCCGTTCGGCACGTGGATGATGCGCCCGGTGCTCTGCTCGGCATCCACCCAGTTGCCGATCTCATTGAGGGTAAACTGAAACAGATGCAGATCGATGACGTCCCCCGCGTGGGGGCCCACTTGCACGCGGTCGCCGACGTCGAACGGACGGCTCCAGACGATGAACGCCCATCCCGCGAAGTTGGCGACGAGGTCCTTGAGGGCGATGGCGAGACCGGCGGTGAACAGTCCGAGGAACGTCGCCAGCGAGCCGACGCGCTCGACCCAGATGCGCCCGACCAGTACCAGTCCGATGAGCAGCGACAGGTAGCTGATCGTCTTGCGCCAGCGGTACCGAACCCAGGGATCGTGCGCGCGGCGGTAGGCCAGCGCCAGGACGAGACGCTGGGCCAGCCAGAGTCCGCCCACGATGACCAGCGTCGCGAGCAGGCGGTCCTGGAAAACGGAGCTCAGGCCGATTCCCTGCTCCAGCCACGTCCGCATGCGGGAAAGGACTCCGGGAGTGTTGCAGCCAAGCTACGAATTGGCATAGGTATCCGCCAGCGGGCATATTGTTAGTTCTCGATCGATACACTGTGTCCACGAACCAAGCCATCACCTGCACCCGCTGCGGCGCGGTCATCGCACCTGGAGCGCACTTCTGCGCCAGCTGCGGTCTGGATATTTCCTCGCCCCAGGGCGGGGTCACGACGCTGCGCGTCGACTCCCCGCTGGCCATGATGCGCGCGGACGCGCTGCTCCAGGCGCTGCGCGACGCGACGCTCGGGGAGTACGAGGTGCTGGGCGAGCTGGGCCGCGGCGGAATGGCCACGGTGTACCTGGCGCACGACATCGCGCTCGACCGCAAGGTGGCGATCAAGTTCATGTCGCCGACCCTGATGGCGGGGGAAGGCATGGCCGAGCGCTTCAAGCGGGAAGCGCGCACCGCGGGGCAGCTCAGCCATCCGCACATCATCCCGATTTACGCCGTCCGGGAGCACGGGGAGCTTCTGTACTTCGTGATGAAGTTCATCGCGGGCCGATCGCTCGATTCGATCATCCGTGAAGTCGGACCGCTGCCGATCCCAATGGTGCAGACGATTCTCCAGCAGGTCGGCTCCGCGCTGGGCTACGCGCATCGGCGCGGGGTGATTCATCGCGACGTCAAGCCTGCGAACGTAATGCTCGATTCCGACGGCTGGGCGGTCGTCACCGACTTCGGGATCGCCAAGGTATCCGAGACGCAGGGGTTGACGGTGACCGGGGCCACGGTGGGGACGCCGTCCTACATGAGTCCCGAGCAATGCGCCGCCAAGGAGCTCACCGGCGCCTCCGACCAGTACTCGCTGGGCGTGGTCGCCTACGAGATGCTGTCGGGGAAGCTGCCCTTTGTGGCCGAGTCGGTGATGGCGGTGATGTACGCCCACTTCAACGAGCCGCCGCCTCCGGTCGCGCTGTCGCGCACCGACTGCCCCCCGGCGCTCGCCGAAGCGGTGATGCGCATGCTCGAGAAAGACCCCTCGCACCGCTTCCCGAGCATGGAAGCGGCCACCGCCGCGGCGGGGGCCGCGCCGCTCGCCCCGGATGATCCGATCCGCACCCAGATGATCACGCTCGCCGCCAAAGGCGAGAGTATGCAGCTGCTGGAGCGGTTCAGCACGCCGATCAGCCGTCCGTCGGTCGCCGATCGCGGCATCGGCACGAGCGGCGGGCGGCCGTCGATCGCCACCCTCCTGATCGCGCCTGCCCGGGTGTCGCTCGAGGCCGGGGACGCCGTGCAGCTGCACGCGTCGGCGAAATCCCGGCGGGGGCAGACCCTCGGCAGCCGGCCAGTGAGCTGGGCGTCGACCAATACCGACGTCGCCCGGGTGGCGCCGAACGGCCTCGTGACTGCGGTCGCGCCAGGGGTCGTCACGATCACCGCGTCGAGCGAGAACACGAGCGCCACCGCAGTGATCTCCGTGGTGGCGGCGCGCGGCCGCGCGCGCCGTCTGGCGCTGCTGGGCGGCGGGGTCGCGCTCGCGGGCCTCGCCGGGGCGCTGCTGCTGTTTCACCCCTTCCGGCCCAAGCCGGGGCCGGCGGCGGCGGGCGCCGTCGATAGCCAGGCGGCCGGCACGCGCGGCGCGGACACGCAAGCCCTGGTCACGATTCCGAGCAACCCGGTCCCGGCGGCGGCCGAGACGACTGCGGCGCCCCGGGTAAGCGATTCGACCAAAGGTCGGCCGGAGCGGCCCGGTGCGATCCTCCGCGACAGCAGCGAGTCGACGGTCGCAACGGCGCTGGCGGGTGCGCGCTCGGCGCGCGCCATGGCGGTCGAGGCCGGCGCCGCGCAATCGGATCTGGCGGCCGGCGACGCCCAGCTGCAGCAGGCCATGGACATGCGACGCGCCGGCCGACGCGCCGCCGCGTTCGGGCACGTGCGCACCGCCACCATCCTGTTCACCGCGGCCGAGAGCACGGCGGCAGCCGCCAAGATCGCGGCGCAACGGCGCGCTCCACCCCCCGACACGACCCCCAAGCCGGTCGTGCCCCCGCCGGTGACGCCGGCACCGCCGGCGGTCGTGGATCCGCTGCCGGCGATCCGCCAGTCTATCGCCGCCTACATCCAGGCGCTCGAGAACCGCGACCTCACGGCCGTGACACGGGTATTCCCGGACATTCCCCAGGGACTTTCCGAAAGTCTGCGGCAGTTCTTCCGGGGCGCCGAGGAGATCCATGCCTCCTGGCAGGCGCTCCGCATCGTGCCGTCCGGTGACCAGGCGGACGCCCGGGTCGCGATGACGCTGACGTTCAAGCGCGCTGACAACCACTCGCCCGACCGGACGCGCACCGAGTTGAGCCTGCGGCTATCCCGTCGCGGCGACGGCTGGATCATCACCGCCATCCAGTAACACCACGCGCCCGGCCGACGGCCGGGCGCGTGTGCGAGGTCCACTCCCCCCGCTAGAACGTGTATTCCAGTCCACCCGTCCAGGTGACGCGGGGCTGCAGCCCGGCGTCGAGCAAGGGCACGAGCGCGTTCGACACGATCTGGATGCCGCGCTTCGTGCGGAACTTGAACCCGACGGCGGCGTTCAGGAAATTGTCGCGTCGCGACGGGATGTTGGTGACCTGCAGCGAGTAAGGAAAAGGCGCGTCGTAGGGCACCGGCGCCGGAACGTCGATCTTGGAATCCCCCACCTGCCACGATCCCAGCACGTCGATCGCCATCGTCGCCCAGGGGGCGAGCAGGTTGTCGAACCCGCCGTTGACCTCGAACGAATTCGTCAACTGATCGCCGGTGCGCACCGTATACCCGATTGATCCGTGCGGGTTGAAGCTCCCGAATCGTGCCGACACGATGCCCAGCCCGCGGGCACTGAACGACCCTGCGCCGAGCAGATCCTGATCATTGCCGGTCGGAAAGCGCGCCGACGTGAGCAGCGCGATGCCGAGCCGCTCCCCCTGTTTCAGCGTGATCTTGATGTGCCCTTCGACGTCGCCCAGGCCGCTGGCGACGCCCGCCGCTTGTGTGGAGGCCGTCAGGATCGGATTGGCCCCGGTGCCCCCGAAGCGGTGAAGCGTGTCGCCGCCCACCAGGAAGATCTGCGCCGTGCTCTGACCCGAAACCGACGTGCGCACGAACGGCACCGCTACGCCGACGTCGATGCCGTCGGAGATTCCATAGCTCGCGGTGAACGACGCGACCAGCAGGCTCACGGCCAGGTGGAGGTTCAGCTGGACGAAGTCTCGCTCGAACGCGGGTACGCCGACGGTGTCGAGCGGCGGCCGATTCTCATGACGGAAATTGAAGACGATAGCGTCGAGCGGCACGCCACGCAGCCGCTCGAAGCGGACGGCGGAGAAATCGGCCCCCACGAACCAGCGTCCCCGCCCCAGCGTTTGCGCCCGTTCGCCCAGAATCGGGCCGGCGGACGTGGACGTCTGCACGGGCACCCCGCCCTCGAACCGGAACGTCGTCCCGCCGGACGAAGAGGTGATCGGTGTATTGGACACGCTGAAGCCGATCGCCGAGGTCAGAAAGGAAATCACGGTGCCGCCGGACGTCTCGATGGCGGGGATGAAGTGGGTCCCATGATTGATCCCGGAGATCGAGTCGGGCTTGAGGTCCAGGCAGAGCGGTTGCCCGCACACCCCGAAGGTGAACAACTGGTTGATCGCGTCGTGCGGGGTCTGCGCGGCCAACCCGGCCGTCGCGACGAACGAGGCGATGCCGAGGAGGAGGAAGCGACGCGGCATGGATGCTCCAGGGTTCACTAGAAGTTGTATTCCACGCCGCCGGTCCACATCAGGCTGGGCTGCAGGCCGGAATCACGCAGTGGCATCAGGGCGTTGGTCACGATCTGCATACCGCCGCGCGTGCGGAACTTGAAGCCCAGGGACAGGCTCAGCAGGTCGTCCTGTTGCGACGGGATATTGGTCACCGCCAGGGTACGCCGTGCCGGCGCGAGAAACACGACCGGGGGCGGCACATCGAGCTTTTGTTTCCCCACCACCCAGGAGCCGAGGAGGTCGAACGCCATGGTCGCCCAGGGGGACACGAGCGTGTCGAACCCTGCGTTGGCTTCCACCGAATTGTTCAGGTCCGTGGCGTCACGCACCGTGACGCCGACGTTCGCGTGAGGACTGAAGTCGCCGAAGCGGGCGGAGACCACGCCGATCGCGCGACCGCTGAAGCGTCCCGCGCCCAGGAGATTGCTCTCGTCGCCCGTGGGGAAGCGCGCGAACCCGACCAGCGCCACCCCGAGCCGATCGGTCTGGGCAACGTTGATCTTCAGCCGCCCTTCGATGTCGCCCACCCCGGTCGCCGAGGCGTCGACGGAGGACGTCGACGTGAGCACCGGGTTGGTTCCCGTCCCGCTGAAGCGATGCAGCGTGTCGCCGCCGGCCAGGACGATCGTCGCCGTACTCTGCCCCGATACCGCCGTGCGCACGACCGGGACCGTGACGCCGATGTCCACACCGTCCACCAGGCCGTAATTCAGGGAGAACGAGGCGACCATCACGTTCACGTTCATGCGGGTCCGCACCGCGATCACGTCGTTTTCGAAGGCCGGGGCGCCCAGCGTATCGACCGGAAACCCGGGCACGTTCACATTCTGGTGCGGCAGCGTCAGCGTGATGTCGTCGAGCGGGATCCCGCGCAGGCGCGCGAAATCGATCGCCGAAAACCCGAACCCTACGAACCAGCGTCCCCGCCCCAGGGTCTGCGCGCGCTCACCGAACACCGGTCCGCCCGA
>JBGQHV010000068.1:0-14815 GCA_041498155.1 Gemmatimonadota bacterium
GAGGAAGACGGCGAGGCCGACCAGTGCCGCGAGCACGGCGCAGGCGAATCCCACCACGTACCCGATGATGCTCTTCATGCGTCACTCCATGCCCGGGGCAGGACTCGAACCTGCATGGGGTTGCCCCCAAGGGATTTTAAGTCCCTTGCGTCTACCGATTTCGCCACCCGGGCGCACCGCTATTCTAACTCCACCCGCTCACGCCGTGCGCCCGCACCGGCATGCACGGCGGTCATCGCCGGCTCGCGACCATACGCCCGTTTGAACGCCCGATTCACCGCCCCGATGATCGCCAACTCTCGGACCGTCGTGTCCCGCTGCCCAGCGCCCACGAGGACGATGACGCAGCCGCCCCACCCGGCACCGGTGAGCCGTGCGCCCCACGCCCCGGCGCGGCGCGCGGCGCGCACCACCAAATCCAGCTCCGGCGCGCTGCACTCGTAGCGCAGGCGACAGGATTCGTGGGAGGCATCCAGCTCCAGACCGAAGCGCCGGATCCGACCACGCGCCAACAGCTCCGCTCCGGAGCGGGTGCGCGCGGTCTCGGTCACCACATGGATCGCGCGGGAACGGAGGGGCTCATCCAAGAGCCTCCGGAGTGCCGCCACCCGACGGAGGGGCCAGTCCGCCAGGTGCGTCAGGCCCGGCTCGGTGCCCTGCAGGATCTGCAGCGCCGCCTCGCACTCGGCTCGCCTGGCGTTGAACGCGCCCTTAGCCAGATCATGACGCACGCCGGTATCGAATAAGAGGAAGCGCGCGCGCACCGGGATCGCCCGGGTACGACCGGTGGCGCATTCGATCAACAAGGCATGGCCGGCGCGACCGCGGGCCGCGATGGTCTGGTCCATGATGCCGCACCGCACACCGACCTGCTCGGCCTCGGCCCGATGCGCGACGCTTACCAGATCCTGGATCGACACCTCGGCGCCGGCGAGGTCGGCGAAGGCCCGGGCCACCGAAACGGTCAGAGCCGCCGACGACGACAAGCCCCCGCCGACCGGGACGTCGCTCGCCACCGCCAGACGGATCCCCTGCGGGGCGCTACCGAGGGCGGCCAGCTCGCGCTGGACGCCGACCACGTAACCCGCCCAGCCGTCCGGCAGCGCGCCGTCCCACCGGATGCGCTGCGCGAGTCCATCGCGCAACGACACGAGGTCGAGCCAGCCGGGCTCCCCGGGCCCCACCGCCGCGGTGGTGCGCGCGGCGATCGCCATCGGCAAGACCGGCCCGCCGTTGTAGTCGGTATGCTCACCCAACAGGTTCACGCGACCCGGAGCGCTCGCGGCATGCGTGGGTGAGTGCCCGAACGCCGCTCGGAATAGAGCTATCGCTTGCGCTCGCATGGGTTTGACAAGGTTCCGGACGAATGGTACCGTAAGCCAGCCAGTTGCACCATCTCCTGTCCCGATTCTCGGAGATCCTCCGTATGCGTTTCGCCCGGTATGCACTGCTCCTCTCCATCGGCGTCCCGGCCGCGCTCACCGCCCAGGGCTTCGCGGTCAATGAGCTCGGCACGTGCAGCATGGGCCGCGGCGGTGTTTCAGGCGCGAGCCCGTGCGCCGACGGGTCCGCCATCTGGTACAACCCCGCCGGGCTCGCCGGCCTCACGGGCACGCATTTCAGCGTCGGCGGGACGTTGATCGCCCCGCACGGCGGCTTCACCGACGACTTCTTCGGCGTCAAGACCGACATGCTGCACCAGACGTTCGTGGTGCCGAACGTCTATCTGGCGCGCCAGCTCGGGAAGGGGCTGGGGGCCGGCGTCGGCTTCTTCGCGCCGTATGGGCTGGGCACGAAATGGCCGACGGATTTCAACGGCCGCTTCGACGCCTACAACACCCAGCTGCGGTCATTCTACATTCAGCCGACCGTGGGTTATCAGGTCACGAGCTGGCTCAGTCTCGGCCTGGGCGTCGCCTACATTCACAGCACGGTCGAGCTGCATCAGCGCGCCGACCTGTCCCAGCAGCCGGTCCCGAGCTTCTTCGGCCTCCCACCAGGAGTCACGTTCGCCACCATCGGCGTGCCGACGAACAGCGATTTCGCCGACGCCACGTTGAAGGCGAGTGGCAACGGCATCGCGTTCAACGGCGGGATCAAGATCAAAGTGAACGACCGACTCACGATCGGCGGCCACTTCATCACGCGCAAGACGATCAAGTACAAGGGCGACGCCACGTTCACTCAGGTGCCGACGGGTCTCGTTCTGGCCCCCGCCCCACCGCTGATCCCGAGCGCCGTGCCCCTCGACCTCGTGCTCGCTGCACAGTTCCTGCCCGACAGCGCGCTCAGCGCCGGATCGGCGAGCACCGATATCACCATGCCGGATCAGGGCATCATCGGCTTCGCGTACAAGGCGAGCGAGCGCTGGATGGTCATGGCGGATTACCAACAGATCGTGTGGGGCTGGTTCAACAGCCTCACGATCGATTTCGCGAATCCCAAGACTCCCGATCGCACCCAGTACGAGGGGTACAAGGACAGCCACGCGGTCCGGCTCGGCGTGGAGTTCCAGCAGAGCGCCAAGACCACTATCCGGGCGGGATACCTGCATCACTCCGCGGGCGCTCCCGTTCAGACCGTGACGCCGCTGCTGCCCGAAGGCCCGCGCAACGAGTTCACGATCGGAATTGGCGCGCAGCTGTCCAGCGGGCTCCACCTCGATGCCGCGTACCAGCTCATCCTGCAGCAAGATCGGCGCGGACGCGCGGGCACCACGTTCAACAACGGGCTGTACACATTCGGGGCGAACCTGTTCGGCGCCGGCCTGTCCTACACGTTCTGAGCGAGAGGCACTGACTGATATGCTTCGGACCACCAAGCTGATCGGGGCGGCGGCGCTGGGACTCCTTGTGGGCGTCGGCGCGTGCCACAACGACAAACTGTTGCGACCCGCGGCGATCACACCCGTCGATCCGCTGTTCGAGCGCTACGTCGCGATGGGCAACTCGATTACGGCGGGATTCCAATCGGGCGGGATCAACGACAGCACGCAGCTGCAGTCGTACGCCAACCTGCTCGGCAAGCAAATGCAGACGCCGTTCTTCATGCCGTTGTTGAACCGCCCCGGCTGTCCTCCACCGATCGATTCGGTGTTCCGGGCCGCCGGACCGCACCGTGTCGGTGGCGGCACGGCGGCGACCTGCGCGCTGCGGCGAGCGCAGTCGGTTCCGCCACCCTGGATCAGCGATGTCGCCGTGCCCGGCGCCGAGGTTATGGACGGCACCAACAACCTCGACACGGCGTCGAATCCGAACACACTGACCACCCTGATCCTGGGAGGGCTGACGCAAAGCCAGATGATGCGGCGCGCCAACCCAACCTTCATCACCGTCTGGCTCGGCAACAACGATGTGCTCGGCGCCGCCACCAATGCGGCGAATGCGGGTGACTCGACCAAGATCACCGACAGCACGCTGTTCGCCAACCGGTACAAAGCCGCACTCGATTCGATCGACGCGACCCCGGCCAGCGGCAAGGGCGTCTTGATCGGCGTGGCGAACGTGACGCTCGTGCCGTTCTTCTCGCAGGGCCAGGTGTACTTCTCGATCAAGAACACCACGGCCAACTTCCCTCCGAATTTCATCGTCGGACCCAACTGCGCCCCCAGCTCCTTGGGAGGCAAAGGCGACTCGGTACTGGTGCCGTTCCAGTTCGGCCTGACACTCGTCGGAACCGCCGCAGCCGACCCGTTGAACACCTACACCCTGTCCTGCACCGAGCCACAGACGGTGCAGCCAGCCGAGCTGCTGCGGCTGGTCCGGGCCGTGACGCAGTACAACGCCACGATCTCGGCTCAGGCGACGGCCCGCGGATACGCCTACATCGATCCCAACGCGCTGTTTACGGCCCTCCCGGCCGGCTCGATCCCTCCCTTCCCCACCACGGCGGGCCCGAGCGCGGTGACGGCGCCGTTCGGAGCGTTCTTCAGCCGGGACGGCGTCCACCCCTCGGCGGCGTCGCACAAGCTCCTCGCCAACGCGCTCATCCAGGCGATCAACGCGAAATACGGCACCACCGTCGCGCCGATCCCCTGACGCGAACCACGTGGCGGCCCTGGGGTAACGAGGACGGCACCCGGCATCTGCCGGGTGCCGTTCTGTAATGCGCGACTACGCTCCGCTGCTCCTGCTCTGCGCCGCCGCGGCGTTCGCCCCGCCGGCCACACTCCCGGCCCAGGCCGTGGAGCGCAGCGACACGCCACGCCGCGGCGCGCTGCGCGTCACGTTCGACCCCCGCATCATGACGTGGGAAGAGGAGTTCACAGCGACCGGCCGGCAGCCACTCGGCGCGGCGTTTGCGGGCGACTCCATCACGCAGTGGCGGCCCGCCCTGGCGCTCGCCGAGCAGAACGTCCGGGCGGCCACGGGCCTCGCGGGATATGTCGCACGCCTGGGCGGCAGCCTGCTGGCCGTTCGCGCCGAACGCCGGGTGATGCCGATCGGCTTCGAATACGGGATCACGCGACGCCTGTCGCTCGGCGTGACGGTGCCGATCGTACGCGTGTCGGTGCGAGAGCGGTTCCGCGCGAACCCGGCCGGATCGAACCTCGGCGCGCTCCCCGACACCGCCGGGTACACCGCGTTCTTCAGCGACCTGAGCACGGCGCTCACCCAGCTCAACGACAGCATCACGGCGGGCGCGTACGGCTGCCCAGGCAGCCCCGCGTGCCTGCGAGCCCAGGCGCTGCTTGCCCAGGGCCAAACGCTCGCCTCCGCCCTCGCGAACGCCGTGCACGGCAACCCGGACACCGCCGCACTGTTCCTCCCGACCGCCGGGTCGGAGGCGGGCCGCACGCTGCTGACCATCGTGACGGGGTTGGGGCGCGCCCTGGCCGACACATTTCACATCGCCGCGTTTTCCGGCGACTCCTTCCCGCTCCCGGCGGTTCCTGTGCCCGGGGACGCCGCGGCCGGATTCCTCGATACCCGCCTGAGCGCGCTCGGTCTGTCGCCGTTCGGCAACACGCTGCGACGGCTGCGGTTCTTCGCGGGCGATGTGGAGGTCACCGCCAAGTACCGCGTCCTCGCCCGGGACAGCTACGCCGCTACCGCGGCCCTCGTGGTTCGCCTGCCCACGGGGCATCAGGATTCTCCCAATGACCCATTCGACCTGGCGACCGGCGACCACCAGACCGATCTCGAGGGCCGATTCACCGGAGAGGTGACGCTGCTGCACCGCTTGTGGCTGAACCTCTCTGTACGTGGGGCGCGCCAGCTGCCGGGACAGCGCGAGCGGCGCATCGGTCCCACAGACCAGCCGTTCCTTCCCGCCACCACGCTCGCGCGGTTGCGCTGGGATCCGGGTGACTATGTGGCGGTGGACGCCGCGCCCCTCTTCAAGTTTTCGCGCTTCTTCGCCGCCGGCATCACCTTCGGCTACTACACGCAGGGCCGCGATCGCTACGCGTTTCTCTCGCCCCAGGACTCCATCGACGTGGCCGGACGGGTGGGTGGGCCGGTGTCCGCCGCCGTGCTCGAGCCAGGAACGGGGATCCGCCAAGCCCGGGTGGGTGTGGCCGCGACGTTTTCGGGCCCCCGGCTCGAAGGCGGTTTTTCGGTGGAGCGAACGATCAGCGGCGCGGGCGGCCTGGTGCCGGTCGCGACGGTGTTCCGGATCGTGATCCGGGAGTCGTTCCTGCTGTTCTGAGCAGCTCTTCGGCGTGGCGCCGGGCGCTCGCCGAATCGTGATCACCCAACATCCGGGCGAGTTCCCGCACTCGCTCTTCGCCTTCCACGTGGCGCACATCGCTCGTCGCCACCCCGCCACGGTCTTGCTTGGCCACCGCCAGCTGACGGTCCGCACGCGCCGCGATCTGCGGCAGATGCGTGATCACGATGGCCTGACGCTCCCGCTCGGCGCCTTCCCGCACCACGTCCGCCAACGCGGCGCCGACCTGCCCCGCAATCTCGCCGCCGATGCCTTGATCCACTTCATCGAACACCAACGTGGGCACGGCATCGTGGCGGGCCAACACGACCTTGAGGGCAAGCATGATCCGCGACAACTCTCCGCCCGAGGCCACCCGGGCGAGGGGACGCGCCTCGAGTCCCTCGTTCAGCTGCACGAGGAACGACACCCCCTCCGCCCCGTCCCCCCGGGGAGCCGGAAAGGCAGGAAGATCCACCACGAACCGGCCCGCGGGCAAGCCGAGCGGAGGAAGGCGCCGGGTCAGCGCCTGCGCCAGGCGCTGGCCGCCTTGCCGTCGTTTGGCCGAGAGCGCCCCACAGGCACGGGCGAATTCCTGGGCAGCGGCGGCCCGCTGCTCGCCCAGCTCGCGGAGATCGAGATCCGCGGTATCGAGCACATCCAGCTCGTGCGCCGCCGCGTCCCGCGTCGCGAGCACGTCGGGGATCGCGGGGCCGTACTTCTGCAGCAGCTTGAACAGCGTGTCGCGCCGCCGCTCGATTTCTCCCAGGCGCTCAGGATCGGCCTCGATGCCTGTCGCATACTCCCGCGCCGTGCCGGCGAGCTCTTCGACGTTGGCGAACGCCGCATCCAGCAGCTCCCGCCAGCGCCCGGTGGCCGGATCGAGCCGCTCGAGCCCGCTCAGGAGCTTCGCCGCCCGGGCAAGACCGCCCGCATCAAGTGCCTGCTCGAGCTCCCGGGACAGCCGTCCGAGCTCGTCCGCGTGCGCGAGCCGCCGGGCCTCCCCGTCGAGCGTCGCATCCTCTCCGACCTTCGGCGCGGCGCGCGAGATCTCGTCCACGACATGGCGCAGGTAATCGGCCTTGCGACGAACATCCTCCTGTTTCGCCCGTAGCTCCGCTTCGCGCTCCTCGAGCGCCCGGAGCCGCGTGTGCGCGTCGCGTACCGCCACCCGTTCCACGTCGGCCTCGGCATACGCGTCCAGCAGGTCGCGTTGTGTGTCGGCGCGCAGCAACGACTGGGTGTCGTGCTGCCCGTGGAGATCCACGAGCAACCCGCCCACCTGAGCGAGCACACCGACGGTCGCGGGACTGCCGTTGACCCACGCCCGTGAGCGGCCCTCTCCGCTGATTTCGCGCTTGAGAATCAGCCGGCCATCCTCCAGGTCCACACCCAGGGCGCCGAGGGAGGACGCGAGACGCTCCCAGGTGGGAGCGCTCAGCTCGAACGCGCCCTCGATGACCGTCTTGGCGGCGCCCGGGCGCACCACGTCGGCCGAGGCCCGCTCGCCCAGCAGCAGCGCGAGGGCGTCGACCAGCATCGATTTCCCGGCGCCGGTTTCGCCGGTGAGGACGTTGAGCCCGGCCCCAAGAGGAAGCGTGACGTCCGCAATGACGGCCAGGTCGCGAACCCTGAGCTCGGTCAGCACTCCCGCCGCTCGCGATCAGAGAGGTCGCCCCAGTTCAGCTTGCCCCGCATCCGTGCGAAGAAGCCCTCCGGCCCGAGCCGGCCGAGCAGCACAGGCCGTTCGGCCCGGCCCACCAGGAGCCGCTCGCCGGCCTGCAGCGTCTGGCTGACCTGGCCATCGAGGGACAACAGGATCTCTTCGGTATCCGACCACGGCGGAATCGGCTCGATCATCACGCTCGCCGAGGACGGCAGCACGAGGGGACGGACCGCCAGGGTGTGGGGACAGATCGCCGTGACGACGATGGCGTCCACGCCCGGCACGACGATCGGCCCGCCGGCGGAGAGCGAATAGGCAGTGGACCCTGTCGGCGTAGCGACGATGATCCCGTCCGCACTGTAGGCGCCGACTTCCTCGCCGTCGACCGACACCCGGAACCGCAGCACGCGCGCCACGCCGCCCTTGTGCACGACGATGTCGTTCAGCGCGATCGGCTGCGCCCGCTTGTTCCCCTGCCGATCCTCGACCGCAGCCGCGAGGGCGAGCCGGCGCTCGATGGTGTACGCCTTGCGCGCCGCCGCGTCGAGCACCCAATCGAGGTTGTGGGCCGGCGCCGTCGCGAGAAAGCCGACCCGACCCACGTTCACACCGAGAATCGGCGTCGCAGCCCCGCCGAGCAGCCGGGCGCCTCGCAGCAGCGTACCGTCGCCGCCGAAGGTCAGGAGACAGTCGAGGGGCGTCTGGGCGTTGAAGACCTGGGGCCGCGGATCGGGCCAGAAGTCGAGGAGTCGCTCCTCGCTGAACATCGTGAAGCCGAGCCGCGGGGCCGCGGCGGTCAGCCGGGCGAGGAGGCTACGAAGATCGTGATAACTGGGGTTGCCGACGACCCCGACGTTCATCGCGGCGCGAGGCTCTCTTCAACGGCGAGGGCGCGGATGCGGGCGGCGATGCCGGCTCCGGTGAGGCCCACCGATTCGAGCTGTCGCGCGCGGGGTGCGTGCTCGTACGTGCGGTCCGGAACGCCGAGCGGAACGACGCGAACCTCCGCGGCGGTGGTTTGCAGCAGCCCGGCCAGCGTGGCCCCGAACCCGTTGGTGACCGCGCCATCCTCGATCGTCACGAGCAGCTTGTGGTCACGGGTCAGCGCTTCGAGCATGGCCCGGTCCATCGGCTTCAGGAAGCGGCAGTTGACGACGGTGGGATCGAAGCCATCCGCCGCCAGCAGTTTCGCGGCCTCGAGGGCCGGACGGCACATGACCCCTACCGCGAGCAGCGCGCATTCACGCCCCGGACGCAGCACTTCCCAGGTTCCGTACGGTACCGGGGCGACTTCCGCCGCGGGCGGTGCTTCGGCCGGTGCCTTGTCGCGCGGGTAGCGGAGCGAGAACGGCCCCGCCTGGTGCGCCAGGGCGCAGCGCAGCAACCCGATCAGCTCGGCGCCGTCCTTTGGGGCGGTGACGGTCACATTGGGAAGTGCCAGGAGGTACGGGATGTCGTACAGCCCCATGTGGGTCTGGCCGTCTTCGCCCACCATCCCGGCGCGGTCGAGACAGAAGATCACCGGCAGCGCCTGGATCGCGACGTCGTGCACGATGCTGTCGTAGGCGCGCTGGAGGAACGTCGAGTAGATGGCCACGACCGGCCGCACGCCTTGCGTGGCCAGGCCGGCCGCAAAAGTCACCGCGTGCCCCTCGGCGATGCCCACGTCGAAGAACCGGGTGGGCCACTTCTTCTGGAAGATGTTCGTGCCGGTTCCCGACGGCATCGCCGCTGTGATGGCGACGAGCTGCGGGTATTCCCCCGCGAGCTGGGTGATCGCTTCACCGAAAACCTTCGTCCACTGCGGCGCCCCGGGGGCTACTGGCTTGAGTACGCCCGTCACGGGATCGTAGGGCGCCCGCGCGTGATACTTCTCGAGGTCGGGCTCGGGGAGCGGGAACCCCTTCCCTTTCTCCGTCAGCACGTGCACCAGGCGCGGGCCCTTGAGACCGCGTACGATCTCCAGCGTCGCGACCAGATGGGGCAAATCGTGTCCGGCGATGGGCCCGAAGTAGCGGAAGCCCAGCTCCTCGAACAGCATGCCGGGCGACCAGAGGTTCTTGACGCTCTCCTCGACGTTCTTGGCGAACTCCACGAGGCGAGACCCACCCACGAAGTGCGAGGCTTTCTCGATCAGGTGCTTGATGCGCTCGCGCCACCGCACGGTGACCGGGCTCGCGATGATCGAGCCGAGGTACTTGCTGATCGCCCCGACGTTGGGTGCGATCGACATGCCATTGTCGTTGAGCACGACGATGAGATCGCGGTCAGAGTGCCCCGCATTGTTCATCGCCTCGTAGGAGAGGCCGCAGGTCATCGCGCCGTCGCCGACCACGGCGACGACCTCGTTGTCCCCGCCCGCGAGGTCGCGGGCCGTGGCCATGCCGAGCGCCGCCGACAACGCCGTGCCGGCATGACCCGCTCCGAACTGGTCGTGCGGGCTTTCGTCGCGCCGCAGGAATCCGGACAGCCCGCCTTCCTGGCGGAGGGTCCCGAGGCGGTCGTTGCGACCGGTGAGGATCTTCCAGGGATACCCCTGGTGTCCGACGTCCCACACGATCTTGTCCCGGGGCGAGTCGAACACGTGGCACAGGGCCACCGTGAGCTCCACGACGCCGAGCCCGGCGCCGATGTGCCCGCCGGTTTGCGAGACCACGTCGATCAGGCGCTGGCGCACCTCGTCAGCCAGCGGCTGCAGCTGGTCCTTGGGGAGCCGTTTGACGTCTCCCGGATCGCGGATCGTTCCGAGCAGCGGGGGGGTCACGGTCGTCAGTTGGGTCGGGTCACGATGTAATGCGCCAATGCCACGAGTGTAGGGGAAACTAACGCCGCCTGGCGCAGCCGGTCTACGGCCGCGGCCGCCAGGCGCTCCGCTTCGGCCCGCGCCGCCCCCACACCCAGCACGGATACGAAGGTGGACTTGGCGAGCGCCGCGTCCCGGCCGGCGGTCTTCCCCAGCTGAGCCGACGTCGCGGTCGCGTCCAGCACGTCGTCGGCGATCTGGAAGGCCAGGCCGATCGCCTCGCCGTAGGCGCGCAGGGCGGCGAGGTGCTCGGCCGGCGCCACGCCATCGGTCGCCAGACCCCCGATCACGCATGCGGCGGCGATCAGCGCCCCGGTTTTGCGCTGGTGCACTTCCCGCAGCGCCTCGAGTGGGATGGCCCGCCCTTCGGCCTCGAGATCGAGTACCTGGCCGCCGATCATCCCGCCGCCCCCCGCGGCCCGGAACAGCTCGAGCGCGATCCCCTGGCGCCGGTCCGGCGGAAGATCCAGCGCGTCGAGGCCCGAGACCAGCACGCGGGCGGCGAGCCCGACCATGTGGAACCCCGCGCTCGTCGCGGCCGGGACGTCGAACGCGCGGTGCACCGTGGCCCGACCGCGGCGCAGATCGTCGTTGTCCATGCAGGGCAGGTCGTCGTGAATCAGGGAATAGGCGTGCACGACCTCGACCGCGGCCGCGAGCTCGGCGATGCCATCGGTCCCGGTGTCGCCCCCCATCGCTTCGTAGGCGGCGAACACCAGTGTGGGCCGAAGCCGCTTCCCTTCACTCAGCACACTGTAGCGGACGGCGGCGGGCACCGGGGCAGGCCAGAACGCTTCCGCCCGGGCGCACCACCGCTCCAGCACGGCATCGACGCGCGTGCGGGTGTCGGCCAGATACGCGTCGAGCGCGCGGTCAACGATCGAGGTCTTCAAGCCGCAGTTTCCCAGCCTGATCGGCGATCACCTGCCGCACCCGCAGCTCGGCCGTGCCGAGCCGCTCACGGGCGGCGCGCAGCCGCTGCACGCCTTCCTCGAACAGCCGCAACGCCTCGTCCAGATCCAGCTCCTCGGCTTCGAGGCGCCGCACGATTTCCTCCAGCCGGTCGAGATCCTGAGCGAACCCGCCCGGCGCAGGCGTCTCCGTCATGAGCCCCCGCCCACGCGGGCGGCCACTTCGCCGTCGTGGACCCGGAGGCGGAACCCCATGCCCGGAACAAACTGCGCGACGCGGCGCAGCACGCCGCCGGACCCATCCCGCGCCACGGCGTAGCCCCGCTCGAGCACCCGCAGGGGGGAGAGCGCGTCGAGCCGGGCACCACCCTCGGACAGGCGGGCGCGGGACCGGTCCAGCTGCCGAGTCATCGCGCCGGCGATCCGGTCGCCGGCGCGCTCGATGCGCTCCCCCGCGTGCCGCGTCGGCGCGAGCAGGGCGCGCGCCAGGACACGCGACAGACGGTCGAGACGGTGCCCCAGCTCGTCGCGGTCCGGCGTCGCGGCGGTGGCCGCGGCCGATGGGGTGGGCGCCCGCACATCGGCGACCAGGTCGCACAGCGTCACGTCGGTCTCGTGGCCGACGGCCGAGATGACCGGGACCGGAACGGCGGCGACAGCGCGCGCGACACGCTCGCTGTTGAACGTCCACAGATCTTCCTTCGATCCGCCGCCGCGTCCCACGATCGCGACATCCAGGCGGGGCAGCCGCGCCAGCAGGGCCAGCGCCGTGCAGACTTCACGCTCAGCACCGTCACCCTGCACGCGGGTGGGCACGAGCACCACGTCCACCGCGGGCCAGCGTCGTTCCAGCACCGCCACGATGTCCCGGAACGCCGCGCCGTCGGGACTCGTCACGATGGCGATGCGGCGCGGAAACGGCGGCACCGGTCGCTTCCGCGCCGGATCGAGCAGGCCGTCGCGCATCAGCGACGCCTTGGCTTTCTCAAACGCCCCCTGCCACAGACCGCCCGCCTCCGTGGACAGCACGTGGCGCACCGTGAGACGGAATTCGCCCCGCTCTTCCCAGACGGTTGGGGTCCCGAACGCGAACACCTGCATCCCATCGGCGGGCGGCGCGGGCAGCCGCTGGTTGTCGCGTGACCACATCACGCACCGCAACTGCGCCACCCGGTCGCGCAGGGCGAAGTACCAGTGCCCGCTGCCGTACGCCTTGAATCCGGAGATCTCGCCCTTTACCCACACCGGCGGGAGCCCGCCTTCGACCACCGCTCGCGCCCGGCGCGTCACCTCGGCGACGGTCCACGCCCCTTCGGGTGCGAACGCGGCGAATTGATCTAGAGACGAGCCCACTGACGCGCGGCCTGGACCGTGTTGACGAGGAGCATGGTGATGGTCATGGGCCCGACGCCGCCCGGCACCGGCGTGATCGCGGACGCCACCTGAACCGCCTCGTCGAACTTCACGTCGCCCACCAAGCGGTAGCCCTTCTTGGCGGCAGGGTCGTCCACGCGATTGACGCCGACGTCGATGACCACGGCCCCAGGGCGGACCATATCGCCGGTGACGAACTCCGGTTTCCCCATCGCGACGATGAGGATGTCGGCCCCGCGCGTCACCGCTCCGATGTTGCGGGTGCGCGAGTGACAGACCGTCACCGTCGCGTTGCCGCCCGGACCGTCCTGCAGCAGCAGGGCGGCCATCGGCCGGCCGACGATGTTGGACCGTCCGACGATCACGGCGTGGGCGCCCGTCGTTTCCACCCCGCTGCGCAGCAACAGCTGCTGCACGCCGTAGGGCGTCGCGGGCCGGAACCCGGAGGGGTCCCCGCTCGAGACTTTACCTACGTTCGTGGGGTGAAAGCCGTCCACATCTTTTCGCGGATCGATGCGCAGCAGCACGCGACCCGTATTGATGTGCTTGGGCAGTGGCAGCTGCACCAGGATGCCGTGGATCTTGGGGTCGGCGTTGAGACGGTCCACCAGCGACAGCAGGTCGGCCTCGGTCATCTCCTTGGGCCGGTCGAGTGTCTCATGGTACAGTCCGGCCTCGTCGCAGGCTTTCCCTTTCATCCGCACATAGGTTGCCGACGCGGGATTCTCGCCCACGAGCACCGCCGCGAGCCCCGGCGTTACTCCTGCCGTCTTGAGCGCCGCGATCTCCGCGGTCAGCTCCCCGCGCATCGCCTGCCCGATCGCGGTGCCGTCGATCAGCTTCGCGCTAGCGTGCAAAGTCCACCGCCCGTGTCTCCCGGATGACGACGACCTTGATCTGCCCCGGATACTGCAGCTCCCGCTCGATCTTGCGGGAAATCTGCTCGGCCAGCCCCCCCGCCTTGGCATCGTCCACCGAACCGGGAGCGACCACGACCCGCACTTCGCGCCCGGCCTGGATGGCGTACACTTTTTCGACGCCCGCGAACTCCGCGGCGATCTGCTCGATGGCAGTGAGACGCTTGACGTACGTCTCGAAGGCTTCGCGGCGCGCCCCCGGCCGCGATCCCGACACGGCATCGGCCGCCTGCACGATGACGCTGATCGCCGTTTCGTGCGGCACGTCGTCGTGGTGGGCGGCGATGCAGTTGATGACGACCGGATGCTCGCCGTACTTCGTCGCGACTTCCACGCCCAGCTGCACGTGGGTGCCGTCGTGCTCGTGGGTGAGCACTTTTCCGATGTCGTGCAGCAACCCGCCGCGCTTGGCGAGCGGGACGTCGAGCTTCAGCTCGGCGGCCATGATGCCCGCCATCCAGGCGACTTCCTTGGAATGCTCCAGGATGTTCTGGCCGTAGGAGGTCCGGTAGCGCATGCGCCCGACCAGCTTGACGAGCTCCTGGTGCATGCCGCGCAGGCCCGTCTCGTACACCGCCCGCTCGCCCGCCTCGACGATCCCCGCCTCGATCTCCTCCTGCGCCTTGCGAACGACCTCTTCGATGCGCCCGGGATGGATCCGGCCGTCGGTGATGAGCCGCTCGAGGGCGAGCCGGGCGACCTCCCGCCGCACCGGATCGAAGCAGGAGATCACGACGGTGTCCGGCGTGTCGTCGATGATGACATCGGTGCCGGTGGCCGCTTCGAACGCCCGGATGTTGCGGCCCTCGCGGCCGATGATGCGGCCCTTCATTTCGTCGGACGGGAGCGCCACGGCGGAGACGGTCGTTTCGGCCGTGTGATCGGCCGCGATCCGCTGGATGGCGAGCGCCACGATCTTCTTGGCCTCGCGATCGGCGGTCTTCTGCGCCTGCTCGCGGATGTCGCGGAGCATCGCCGACGCTTCCCCGCGGGCTTCTTCTTCGAGGCGCCGCTTCAGCTCTTCCTTGGCGTCCTGCGCGGACAGACCGGCGAGGCGCTCGAGCTGGGCGCGGGCCTCCTGCTCGCGGCCGGCGAGCGTCCGCTCGCGATCGGTGAAGGATTGCTCGCGTCGCGCGACCTCGCGCTCCCGCTCGGCCATGGCGGTCTGCGTCTTCTCGATCGCGCCCTGGCGCCGGTCGACCTCCCGGCGGCGCTCGGCGAGATCCTTTTCCAGCTCCTCGCGGTTCCGGATCAGCTCCTCGCGTGCCTCCAGCTCGACGCGCGCGCGCGCGTCGGCCAGCTGCCGCTCCCGCTCCCCGGCCGACAAGCGAGCAGTGGCATCCGCCACGCGGCGCTCCACGCGCCGGCCCAGCACATAGAAAACCGTTCCCGCGGCGATCCCGCCGCCGAGAACGGACAGGACGATCTCGATCCACGTGGACATCGATCTATCTCCGGCAACGCCACAGCCCCTGCGGGCCGGGCGACAGTCACC